>DHON01000090.1:35506-70074 GCA_002409965.1 Firmicutes bacterium UBA5389 | reverse complement strand
TAGGTCGCCGCCGGATTTTTGATTGAACCCCCCTGGTATGACCTGGGGGGTTTTCACGATAGCGTCGATAGCATCCTCAGCATCCTCGGGTTCCAGTATCTCCAGCGAAGGAGAAGTCGTCACAACTGACGAAACTTCCATGGGAGACGCATAACCGGGCGTATCATTAAGAGAACAGAATATAAGGAGCGGTGCGATCGAAATGGGCTGTGCGAAGAAATGCAGGGTAAGAGTGGAGAAGGACTTCCTCGGAGAGAGGGAAGTCCCAGAACAGGCTCTGTACGGGATTCAGTCGCTCCGTGGGAGTGAGAACTTCCACATAACTGGGCAGAGAATGCACCGGGGACTCATCGTAGGGCTGGCTCTAGTGAAAAAGGCCGCGGCTCTTGCCAACGCGGAGCTAGGCTACCTCCCGCCCGATGTCGGATCGGCAATCGCCGCTGCAGCAGATGAGATTGTCGCCGGCAAGCACATCGACGAGTTCATAGTGGATTCGATTCAAGGCGGCGCCGGCACTTCCATGAACATGAACGCAAATGAGGTTCTAGCCAACAGAGCCAGCGAAATCCTGGGCGGCGAGAAGGGTGCCAATAGCCTTGTCAGCCCTCTCAATCATGTCAACCTCGGGCAGTCAACCAACGATGCGCTTCCTACCGCTGCCAGAATCGCGCTCTTGGCCGAACTGCAGCCGACAGTGGAAGCCCTGCGCCAGCTGGCTGCGGCCATGCGCGATAGGGGCGACGAGTTCAAGGATGTACTCAAGATGGGTCGAACCCACCTTCAGGATGCTGTTCCGATAACACTCGGGCAGGAATTCCACGCGTGGGCGAAAGCAATAGACCGCGATGCGAACCGAATCGAGTACTCAGCTGAAGGGCTGAAGAGCGTCAACCTTGGCGGCACTGCCGTGGGCACTGGGCTCAACGCCGATCAGGACTACATCCGGCTGTCAGTTGAGATCCTGAGCAAGATCAGCGGGTACGACCTCACATCGCCCGAAGACCTGGTCGACGCCACTCAGAACCTCGATTCTCTGGCATTCGTATCTGCGTGCCTCAAGGTGTGCGCCATCAACCTCATCAAGATCGCTAACGACCTCAGGTTGCTTGCATCGGGACCCATGGCCGGGCTATACGAGATACAGCTGCCCGCGGTTCAGCCTGGATCGTCGATTATGCCGGCCAAAGTCAACCCGGTCATCGCCGAGGTCACCAACCAGGTCGGGTTTCAGATTCTCGGCAACGACCTCGCGGTCACCATGGCAGTGCAGGCCGGCCAGCTCGAACTGAACGTGTTCCAGCCAGTCTTGCTATACAACATGCTTCAGTCCATCGAGATACTGGGCAATGTCGCCCGCACGCTCAAGGATAGGTGCATAGTGGGCATCCGGGCCAACAAGGAGCGCTGCGCCAAGATGGTCGAACAGAACGTGGGCGTTGTCACCGCCTTGGTTCCGTACATCGGCTATCAGCCTTCTTGCGACATCGCCAAGGAGGCCAGGGCAACGGGCAAGAGCGTTCGTGCTCTCGTTATCGAAAAAGGGCTGATGACCGAGGCGGAACTGAGTCACGTTTTCGCCCCGTCCAGAGTAACTAGGCCCGGCAAGCCAGACGCGGAACTGAACCGGCACAGAGTGGCTGTGGCCGGCGACTAAGTAGCGCAGCCACGAAGGCGCAAAGGAGGAGCACGCATGTCGCTGAGGGAAGACGCTCTCAAACTGCACAAAGACAGCATGGGCAAGATCGAAGTGGTTAGCAAGGTTCCACTCCGAAACAAGCGTGACCTGAGCCTGGCTTACACCCCCGGCGTCGCCGAACCATGTAGGGAGATCAACGCCGACTACGACAAGATCTACGATTACACTAACAAAGGCAACATGGTGGCTGTGGTCACTAACGGCACGGCTGTGCTGGGGCTGGGCGACATCGGCGCGGGAGCCGGAATGCCTGTCATGGAAGGAAAGGCGGTTCTGTTCAAGGGGTTCGCCGCAGTGGACGCGTTCCCCATCTGCCTGGACACCAAGGATCCAGATGAGATAGTCACGATAGTCAAACGCCTCGAGCCAACGTTCGGCGGGATCAACCTCGAGGATATCTCGGCGCCTACGTGTTTTGAGGTTGAAGACAAGCTCAAGCAGGTGAGCAATATCCCGATTTTCCACGATGACCAGCACGGCACGGCTATCGTGGTGTGCGCTGCAATGATCAGCGCGCTTAGGCTTGTAGGGAAGAAGGCATCGGAGGTCAAGGTGGTCGTGAACGGCGCCGGAGCCGCAGGCATCGCCGTCACCAAACTGCTGATGACGGTGGGCGTAGAGGACGCGATTCTGTGCGATTCTAGGGGCGCCATCTATGAGGGCAGGCCGTTCGGCATGAACCCGTACAAGGACGAGATCGCCGCGGTCACCAACAGGAGCAAGCTTCAGGGCAAGCTGGCGGATGTCATCCGGGGCGCCGATGTATTCATCGGCCTTTCGGCGGCAGGCTGTGTCACCCGCGAGATGGTGGCCAGCATGGCGCAGGACGCCGCCATCTTCGCCATGGCCAATCCGGTGCCGGAGATCATGCCCGATGAGGCCAAGGCCGGCGGGGCAAAGGTCATCGCCACAGGAAGGTCCGACTTCCCCAACCAGATCAACAACGTCCTGGCCTTCCCGGGCCTCTTCCGAGGCGCGTTGGATTCGAGGGCGAGCGCCATTAACGAAGAGATGAAGCTGGCCGCAGTCTACGCCATCAGCGAGATTGTGACTGAGAGCGAGCTGAACCCGGATTACATCATCCCCGGCCCGTTCGACACGAGAGTGGCTCCGGCAGTGGCAGCCGCAGTCGCCAGGGCAGCGATGCAAACCGGAGTGGCCAGGCTGAAAGTGGATCCTGAGGAGATAGCCGCCCGCACCGTCAGGATGGTCGACGCGGTCAGGGCCGCGTGGAAGTAATGTAGGCCGCCGACCGCAGCATGACCCGGATCTGGGCCGTGCTGCGGTCGACCATTGCCCAGGCGGCAGTCAATTGAGCGACAGGGAGGATGACGAGATGGGGTGCACGAAACCGAGAGTCATTCCGTCCGGCGACATTGCAGACGCAATGGAGGAGCTGTGCATCAGCGCTTGCTGCAATCTGCCGGAAGAGAACCTGAAGACGATCGAAGCGTTCGCCGCCGCTGAAGAGTCGGAGGTAGGTCGGCAGGTGCTCGAGATGATACTGGAAAACCACCGCCTCGCGGCCAGGGAGCAGAGGCCTGCATGCCAGGATACGGGGCTGGCGGTGGTCTTTCTGGAGCTGGGGCAGGATGTCCGCATCGAGAGAGGCGATCTTGTCGCGGCCATCAATGAGGGCGTGCGGCGCGGTTACGAGAAGGGCTACCTGAGGAAGTCCGTAGTATCCGAGCCGCTGTTTGAGCGGAAGAACACCTGCGACAACACGCCGGCCATCATTCACACTGATATTGTCCCAGGCAGCGAGCTCAAGATAACTCTAGCGCCCAAAGGCGGCGGCGCCGAGAACATGAGCGGCATCGCCATGATGATCCCGGCAGCTGGCGTCGAGGGCGTGCGGAAGTTCGTCATCGAACAGGTTCGAAAGGCCGGGCCGAACCCATGCCCGCCGGTGGTGGTGGGCGTTGGAATCGGGGGCAACTTCGAAACCGCCCCTCTGCTCGCCAAGAAGGCGCTGGTGCGTCCCATGGGAAGCAGAAATCCGAATCCCGCATATGCGGCCCTAGAGGACGAACTTCTCGAGGCAATCAACAGGCTGGGCATCGGACCGCAGGGCCTGGGCGGCAGCACGACTGCACTGGCTGTGCACGTGGAGTACGCGCCGTGCCACATCGCCAGCCTGCCTGTGGCCGTCAACTTGAACTGCCATGTATCGCCCCACAGAAGCATCACCCTGTAGGCAGGGGAGGGAGGAAGTCGAATGGCAAAACGGATTACTACCCCGCTGGACGAGGAGACTATTGCAGGCCTTAGGGCAGGGGATCAGGTGCTTCTGACAGGTGTGGTCTATACGGCCAGAGACGCGGCTCACAAGAGGCTGATGGCTCTCATCAAGGAAAGGAAGGAACTCCCGATCGATCTTCGGGGGCAGGTCATCTACTATGTGGGACCTGCGCCTGCCAAGCCGGGGGATCCAATAGGCTCGGCCGGCCCCACTACCAGCATGCGCATGGATCCTTACGCGCCGATTCTGATGGAACACGGAATGAAGGGCATGATCGGCAAGGGGATGCGATCCCGAGAGGTCCGGGACGCCATGGTCCGGCATCGCGCAGTCTACTTCGCCGCGGTGGGCGGAGCGGCGGCGCTTGTAGCTAAGAGGATCAAGTCGGCTGAAGTCGTCGCGTACGAGGAGCTTGGGCCTGAGGCCATCCGCAAGCTGTATGTGGACGACCTTCCGCTGTTCGTGATCGACGACATACACGGCGCTGATCTCTACGAACAGGGGGTCGCCAAGTACCGGAAGGAGTAGTGCCGCAGGGGGCGGTGACTTCTTTTGACCATAATGCCTGCCTGTGTTATTCTGGCCATGTTGGCCCGCTGCAATGATGGAGGGGGGGAAAAACGCCCGAAAATCCTTTTTTGGGCGTAGCTGGAATGGATTTCGGCTCTCTGGCATTCTTGGCGCCTGTCAGCGCCCTAGTCGCGCTTGGAGTAGCAGCCTATCTATCCGCGTCTATCAGCCGTAAAGACGAAGGCACTCAGCAAATGCGGAGCATTTCCGAGGCCATAAGAGAAGGGGCTTCGGCATACTTGAAACGCCAGTATCGTGGCGTCATGCTATTCTTCGCGGTGATGTTCGTGCTTCTGTTGGTTCTCGCAGGCACTGGTTATCTGAGCTATTTCACGCCTTTCGCTTTCTTGAGCGGAGGGTTCTTCTCTGGATTGGCCGGGTACATCGGGATGACTACGGCAACCAAGTCGAATGCGCGCACGGCGCAGGCGGCGTCGCGGAGCCTCAATGAAGGACTACGGTTGGCATTCTCGTCCGGCTCCGTGATGGGCCTCACGGTTGTGGGCCTTTCGCTGGTCCACCTGTCGCTCTGGTATTTCGGTCTCACATGGTATTATACGTCTGCTAGCCCCATCGCAGATTCCGGGCAGCGCCTGGCGCAGATCACGTCCACTCTGCTCACTTCGGGCATGGGCGCGAGTGCCATGGCGCTGTTTGCGCGAGTGGGCGGAGGCATATTCACTAAGGCGGCCGATGTCGGCGCCGACCTTGTGGGCAAGGTGGAGGCGGGCATACCCGAGGACGACCCTCGGAACCCTGCCGTCATCGCCGACAACGTAGGCGACAACGTGGGCGATGTTGCAGGCATGGGCGCTGACCTGTACGAATCATATGTTGGCTCCATCGTTGCCACATCGGCCCTGGGCGCCTCCATGGGCCTCGGCGTGAGTTGGGTCGTGCTGCCTCTTGTTCTGGCCGCAGTGGGCGTCCTGGCCTCAGTGGTCGGTAGTTTCACGGTGAGGACCGGCGAGCGCGCGGAGCAATCGCTGCTTCTCGCGGCCTTGAGGCGCGGCGTATACGTCAGCGCGGCGATAGTCATCGTTGCCAGCTGGATTCTGGTGCGCAGGATACTCGGACCTGAACATACCGGCATCTTTTGGTCGGTCATGGCCGGCCTGGTGTCGGGTGTCGTCATCGGACGGGTGACCGAGTACTACACGTCCGCCGACTACAAGCCCACCCAGCTCGTAGCGCACTCCTCGCTCACTGGCCCCGCCACGGTGATTATCTCGGGCATGTCGACGGGCATGATGTCGACCGCCATGCCGATCCTGGTGGTGGGCGCGGCAGTCATGGTCAGCTTCTACGTGTCGGGAGGGGCGTCCAATGCCATCGTCGGCCTCTACGGCATAGCGATGTCAGCCGTTGGCATGCTGTCTACTCTCGGCATCACACTGGCCACCGATGCTTACGGTCCAGTTGCCGACAATGCCGGCGGCGTGGCGGAGATGGCGGGTCTTCCCAAGAAGGTTCGCGAGCGCACGGATGCCCTCGACTCTCTGGGCAACACCACCGCAGCGACCGGCAAGGGCTTTGCCATCGGTTCTGCGGCGCTGACGGCGCTTGCGCTGATCGCGGCCTACCGCGACCAGATAGTCTTGATCGCTCCAGGGCGCGATTTTTTGTTCAGCCTGATGACCCCGGCGGTGCTTGTTGGAGTGTTCGTCGGCGGAATGCTGCCGTTTGTGTTCTCCGCTCTGACGATGCAGGCAGTGGGGCGCGCAGCTGAGGGAATCGTGAACGAAGTCCGCAGGCAGTTTAGGGAGATCCCCGGGCTGATGGAGGGCAAGGCTAAGCCCGACTACGCGCGGTGCGTGGACATGTGCGCGAGCGCGGCTCAGAAGGAAATGGTGTTGCCTTCGCTTATCGCGATAATCGCGCCTATTCTCGTCGGCATCCTGCTGGGCCCGGACGGCGTTGGAGGCCTGCTCGTCGGGACGGTGGTGACTGGATTCCTGTTGGCAGTTATGATGGCCAACGCCGGCGGTTCATGGGATAACGCCAAGAAGTACATTGAGTCAGGGCAATACGGCGGAAAGGGGTCTGACGCTCACAAGGCCGGAGTAGTAGGCGATACTGTGGGCGACCCGTTCAAAGACACTTCGGGCCCCTCGCTCAACATCCTGATTAAGCTGATATCCATGGTGTCCATTGTGTTCTCGTCGGTCATTGTCACACTGTCGATTATGAAGTAGGCGCCTTGCATATTACGCAATGTGAACCGGCCCCGCCCAGCCGCGTCAGGCAACGGACGAGGGCCGGTTTCGGCTGTGTTGAAGCGATATTGAGCGTGTGATACTATGGTCCTGCTGCTTTTGGGGGTGTCGTCCGCGTGAAGAATATGAAGAAGTATAGACCTGTTGTGCTCGTGGTTCTGGATGGGTGGGGAGTGGCCCCGCCCGGCCCTGGCAACGCAATTGGGCTAGCGCGCACTCCGAACTGCGACGGTCTCATGGATGAGTTCCCGTCTACGACGCTGCCGGCTCACGGCCGCGCTGTGGGACTGCCCGACGGACAGATGGGCGGTTCGGAAGTGGGCCACCTCTGCCTGGGAGCCGGCCGGATCGTATATCAAGACCTCAGCTACCTCAATCATATGATACAGACTGGCGAGTTCCAGAGGAACCCGGTGTTGCTGGGCGCGATGGACCAGGCTGCGCAGACGGGGAAGGCCCTGCACCTTATGGGGCTTGTTTCGCCTGGAGGAGTGCATTCGCACCAGGATCACATATACACGCTGGTGGGGATGGCGCGCGAAGCCGGCATTGCTGAGCTATACGTGCATGCCTTCTTGGACGGGCGGGACGTTGCGCCCGCCAGCGCTCTTGAGTTCCTGGACGCGCTCGAGGACAGGCTGAGCCGGCTTGGCCTGGGGCAGGTCGCCACTGTGAGCGGCCGATACTACTCCATGGACCGCGACACCCGCTGGGACCGGGTGAAGCTGTCGTGGGACGCAATGGTTCATTCGCGCGGACGGACGGCCCGCACTGCGCGAGAGGCAGTGGAGCGGTCGTACGCAGAGGGCGTGACGGACGAGTTTGTTGTGCCCACGGTGATACTAGATGCGCAGGGCTCTCCGGTGGGCCCAGTGCACAACGGCGACTCCGCGATATTCTTCAATTTCCGCGGCGACCGCGCCCGCGAGCTGACCCGGGCGTTCAACTTGGACGAGTTCGACGGGTTCGACCGGGGCGAGCGCCCAGAGGTGAACTTCGTATGCATGATGAAGTACCTCGACGCCGATGTGCCGGTGGCCTTCGCCGCCCCTGAACCCCAGGATGGGCTGGCGGAGACTCTTGCAGAAGCAGGCAAGACCCAGCTGCGTCTGGCGGAAACCGAGAAGTTTGCGCATGTTACGTTTTTCTTCAATGGCGGGCGGGAGCAGCCGTTTCCGGGAGAGGAACGTATTCTGATTCCATCGCCGCGAGTGGCCACTTACGACCTGGCCCCCGAGATGAGCGCCAGGGCCATTGCCCGAGAAGCGGTGGATCGGATAGGTTCGGGCAAATACGATTTCGTGGTCATCAACTTCGCCAACGGCGATATGGTGGGCCACACGGGCAAACTCGCCCCGGCGATCGCTGCAGTGGAGACTGTGGATGAATGCGTTGGACAAGTATGGCATGCCGCATCGGCCGCGGCTGGGGCCATGATCGTCACTGCGGACCACGGCAACGCCGATGAGATGATCGACCCTGTTTCCGGGAAGCCCAGCACCGCCCACTCGCTCAACCCGGTGCCGTTCATACTGGCCGGTGCGGGCGTGCGAAAGTTGCGCGACGGCGGGGACTTCGGAGATGTGGCGCCCACTGTGCTCAAACTTTTGGGGATTCAGCCGCCGGCCGCCATGACCGGAAGATCGCTCATCGCCGGGTACGGGGCATAGCGGAATTCCACACTCGCGAAGCTATGTGCCATGGCCCTAAGCTGGAGGTAGGTTCCTACTGCTCCTGCGGGGATGTGCCCTTTTCCGCTCAGCGCATCGAGGGCTCGGGGCCGATCGGAGAAGACGACCACGTTGCGCGCGCGGACCCGCCTGGCAGCTATCAGACCCTGCAGCATCACGACGAGCGCTGCAGTGGAAGCGGCGGAACCGGGCGCCGGGTGGGCGACGAGCGCCGGCGCAAGGCACTGGACATCTTCGGCCAGGACCCTGCCTCGGCTGCTCTGAGCGAGCATGACGGCCTTCCACTTGCCGGCGCCTGCCGGCGGGATGACAGTGGTATAGACGTAGACCACGTTCTTCACCCGGTATCGACCTCCTTTCACTAGCGATAGCAAGACCGAACAAACGTTCTCTAGGCAGACAATAACACGAACAGGTGTTCGTGTCAAGCGTTGGGCTTGCGCATACCAGTAACCGCCGAGCGGCGGGCACGAAGGAGAAACGATATCCAGTGTCAAAGACCCAAGTGAACGGTTCGGATTTGCTCAACATTCCTCTGGAGGAGTTCGACGCTCCGCTCTTTCAGACGCTGCTCGGTTATGTCCGGCAGCATGCTCTGCGCTTTCACATGCCGGGCCACAAGGGCGGTCTTGGTTTTCCACCAGAGGTAGCCGAGGCATTCAAGCGCAACGTGCTCGCCATCGATGTCACTGAAACGCGCGGCATGGACAACCTGCACCTTCCGTCCGGTTGCATCAGGCAGGCGCAGGACTTAGCGGCGCAGACATTCGGCGCCGATAGGACGTTCTTCCTTACCAACGGGACTACGGCGGGAGTGCACGCCATGATAATGACGACGTGCAAAGAGGGTCAGAAGATCGTCATACCCCGCGATGCGCACTTGTCGGTGATAGGCGGAGTGATCCTAGCTGGCCTCCAACCTGTGTTCGTCTACCCTGACGTCGATCCGGAATGGGGGGTCAGCGTTGGAGTGCCCACTCGGGAATACGAGCGTGCGCTGTCAGAGCATCCCGATGCCAAGGCGTGCCTGATCACCAGGCCTAACTACTACGGCATGGCAGGCGACTTGTCGGTCCTTGTTGAGCTTTGCCACGATCATGGCATTCCGTTGCTGGTGGATGAGGCGCACGGACCCCACATCCATCTGCACGAGGCAATGCCCAGGTCTGCGCTGAGCTACGGCGCCGACATGGTGGTCCAGAGCACACACAAGACGCTGGGTTCATTAACAGGCAGCAGCATGTTGCACATCAAGGGCGAACGGATACATCCCGACCGTGTCCAGCGGATGCTGGCCATACTGCAGTCTACAAGCCCATCGTACTTGCTTATGGCTTCGATAGACATCACCGCCACTCTGATGAGGCTGCGCGGGCACGATCTGGTCGAGCGAGCGATCAGGCTGTCCGATAAGGCGCGGGAAAGGCTTTCGCATGTGCCGGGCGTGCGTGTGTTGTCTAGGCCCGTGATGGACAAGTGCAAGCTGAGCGTGTCCATGATCGAGCTGGGCCTGGCCGGATTCGAGCTGAAGAACAGACTGATGGATGAGCATAATGCCCGGGTTGAGCTGGCTGACTTCGAGAACGTCATCGCTTTTGTGACTTACGCTGATACCGAGGGGGATGTAGACGCCCTTGTGGACGCGATGATCCGGGTCGCAGAGGAGGCGCGCTCTGAGAGAGCCGCCGCGGGTCCGTCTTCAAGGAAGCGAGGCGATCAGGCGAGATTCACACAGCATCTGTTCGCCCCGGCCGAGCGAGCGATGCTGCCTCGCCAGGCCACGCTGGCCGCCCATGAACTGGCCAGGCTGCATGACTCGCCCGGTCGTGTGTGCGCGGAGGTCGTGGCGCCGTACCCGCCCGGCATACCTCTGTTGTACCCGGGGGAGATCATCGACCAGAGCCATTTGGAGATCATAGAAGAAGCGATATCGCTTGGAGCGGTGTTCAGAGGATTGGCAGCTGGCCCCAACGGCCAACTCATCGTCACTGTGGTGAAAGCTGGGAAGAGCTGATGTCAAAAGGCGTGTTCATCACTCTTGAAGGCCCTGACGGTTGCGGCAAGAGCACTCAGTCACGTCTGCTCGCGGACGCTCTCGCGACCGCGGGTTATGATGTGGTGCGCACTTTCGAGCCAGGCGGCACCAGTATCGGGCGCCGCGTACGCGAGATGATTCTGGACACGAAATCCAGCGGAATGTGCGGAATCACTGAGTTCCTGCTGTACGCGGCGGACCGTGCACAGGATGTGCACGAGGTCATAATGCCGGCGCTGGCTGCAGGCCGGATAGTCATAGGCGACAGATTCTTCGACTCCAGCATCGCCTATCAAGGCTACGGGCTGGGCATGGATATTGAGGCCGTGCGCGCCGTGAATTGCATAGCCACGCGTGGACTCGTCCCCGACCTCACTGTGCTGCTCGATATCGACCCGGCAACGGGCGTTGCCCGAGCTACAGGCAACCGCGATGCCGACAGAATCGAGCGGAGGAAACTGGAGTTCCACGCGGCGGTGCGCCGCGCCTATCTGCAAATGGCTGAGGGCGAACCGCAGAGATTCAGGGTGGTCGGGGTGGGCGACCGCTCCATAGACCAGGTTCACGCAGCCGTCCGCCGGGCGGTATTCGAGTTTCTGGGCCCGGGGCCAGGGCCGAGTTGCGTGCGCGGCGGCTCTCAGCCGGGCGCGCGGGAGGTGTAGGTTGATGCGTCTTCCCGACATACTCGGCCAGGATGAGGCCATGCGTGTCCTGGACGCGGAGATTCGGTCGGGCACAATGTCGCATGCATACATGCTGTGGGGCCCGCGCGGCAGCGGACGCACTCTCATCGCCCGTAGGCTGGCATTGGCTGCCAACTGCTCGTTTCGGGGAGAGGCTCCGCCTGAGTCCGTTCTCTGGTACTGCGGCGAGTGCCCCAATTGCGCCAAGATCATAAGCGGCGTGCACCCGGATTTCTCAATCATCGTCCCATCGGGCAACAGCATCAAGATCGCTCAGATCAGGGAGATGCAATTGCGAATATCGCTGAAGGCCAATGAATCCGAACTGAAGACGTGGCTCATAGACGATGCCGAGAGAATGACCGAGGAGGCGCAGAATTGCCTATTGAAGGTGCTCGAGGAACCTCCGGGCCGTTCGCTCATAATACTGGTCGCGCAGGATCGAGAGATGTTGCTGCCGACGATCTCGTCCCGCTGTCACAGCGTCAGGTTGGGAACGGTGGACATGCGCACGATGGCGGAGTGGGCGAGCCGCGAACTTCGCCTGCCGCAGCAGCGCGCGCAGGTGTTGGCAGTGCTGTCGGGCGGCCTGCCGGGGCGCCTGGCGAGTCTGGCATCGGATTCCGATTACTTCGCTGTGAGAGACTCCATAATAGCGAGAGTGCGCAGTGTGATGTGGTGCGGCGACGGGGCTCGGGCGCTCGACGCCTCAGAGGATCTGCTGGATGAGCTGAAGAAGGCTCGCGCACGGGCGCAGACGCAGTCGCAAGAGGCAGAAGGCGAAGCAACGACCTCCGAGGCGCTCGAGATCGCCACCCCAGCCGGGGCGTGCGATTGCGCGGCCGGATGGTTCCGGGATCTATTTGTACTGAGCCTTACTGGAGACGGCGAACTCGTCATCAATCGTGACTACATGGAGGCTTTGGAAGAGGACGTGGCACGCGGTTCGCCCGAACTGTTTGCCAGGTGGACCGTTCGCGTGATGCAGACGGCCCGCGCCCTCCAGGCCAACGCCAATGTCAGGCTGGCCATGGACGATTTCATGCTTGGCCTGGCCCTAACGCGATGAAAAAGGTGGCCGGATTATGGTCTGTGTTGTTGGTGTAAGATTCAAAAAAGCGGGCAAGATTTACTATTTCGACCCCGATGGGTGTGAGATCATGCCGGGAGTCGGCGTGATAGTCGAGACGGCTCGAGGCACCGAGTACGGCGAGGCCGTGGTGGGGCCCAAACTCGTCCCCGAAGACGATATCGTACAGCCTCTCAAGCAGGTGTTGAGGGTTGCCACAGCCGACGATAGGCGACAGGTGGAGGAGAACGAGAAGAAAGCCAAGCGCGCTTTCGACATCGGCCTTTCGAAGATCGCCGCCCATAAATTGCCCATGAAGTTGGTGGATGTGGAGTACACCTTCGATAACAGCAAGGTGATTTTCTACTTTACCGCCGAAGGAAGGGTAGACTTCAGAGAACTCGTTCGCGATCTGGCTTCGGTCTTTCGCACTCGAATCGAGCTGAGGCAGATCGGCGTGAGAGACGAGGCCAAGATGCTGGGCGGAATGGGTCCATGCGGACGCGCTCTGTGTTGCTCTTCATTTCTCGGCGATTTCGAGCCGGTGTCGATACGCATGGCCAAAGAGCAGAATCTGTCGCTCAACCCCACCAAGATCTCCGGGATATGCGGCAGACTCATGTGTTGCCTAAAGTACGAATCGAGTACTCGGCGAGCGTCCAGAGAGGACCTACCCGCTCCCGGCGCAAGGGTGGTTACTCCCGAGGGCGATGGCAAAGTGCTGTCGATAGATCCTGAGACGCGGAGCGTGACAGTGAGGCTCGACGATGGGCAGCGTGTATCGTTGCCGGCAGCAGAGGTTGAACTCCCCGAGGGCGAGGCGAAGAAGTGAGATGACAGACAAGGCCGGACGCAATGTGATTGTGCACGATCATGAGCGTGTGGACGACTTACAGCGATCCGGCCTGGTCATCATCCAGAACCCGGCCAGACCGCGGTTTTCCATGGACGCGGTTTTGCTCTCGGAGTTCGCCGGCGTGAAGCCCGGAGACCGCTGCATCGACCTGGGCACCGGCACCGGCGTGATCCCCTTGCTGGTGTGGGCGCGGAGGGCGCCTGCCCGGATGGTGGGCGTGGAGATCCAGGCCGACATGGCGGACATGGCTCGCCGGAGCGTGGAGCTGAATGGTCTGTCCGACAAGATCGAGATCGTCCACGATGATCTGAAGAATGCTGCAGAGGTGTTCGGCGCTGGGCGGTTCGATGTGGTGCTGTCGAACCCGCCGTATCTGGCGCTGGATCGGGGCGCCCCGAGCGCCGAGAATGATCTGGCGCTAGCCAGGCACGAGGTGGCGTGCACGCTGGCGGATGTAACTGTCGCTGCCGGGAAGTTGCTCAAGAGCCGCGGCAGGCTGGCAATGGTGCATCGCCCTGCTAGACTGGCCGACCTGCTTGGCCAGATGCGCGCGTCCCATCTCGAACCTGTGCGTCTGCGGTTTGTTCAGGCTAGAAGCGCTTCGCCTCCGATGATGGTACTGGCCGAGGCGGTCAAGGAGTCCAAGGCCGCTCTCAAGATCATGCCCACTCTCGTTCTGTACGGAGAGGACGGTCGCCACAGCGACGAGATCAACCACATCTACTTCGGCTGACATCTACTCCGGGAAGGCGCAGAGAAGCGCAAAGAGAAAACAGAAGGCACCAAAGGCGCCCTCTGTTTTCAAGTGGGACAATAAGCGAAGATCATGGATAGGTCGCCTGCCGGCTAACCCACGCTCTTCATGAGATCGAAGCACTCCTTGCATATGTTCTTGTCCTTGAAAATCCGGATTCCGTCCGCGTTGCCGCAGAAGATGCAGGCGGGCTCGTATTTCTTGAGGATGATCTTCTCTCCGTCAACATAGATCTCCAAAGAATCCTTTTCCGCGATCTGCAATGTTCTGCGAAGTTCGATGGGTATGACAACGCGACCCAGTTCGTCCACCTTGCGGACAATGCCTGTAGACTTCATTTCTGCAGCCCCCCTTCAATATGGCTCTGTAGCGCCCCTAAGCAAAATACTAGTAGAGTTTCCAAGAGGAGTCAAGTGGCCAAGATACATTTTTCTGGCCGGGTTTTTGTCCATTTGGACATAGCGACCGAAGATGTTACGCGTTTCCACCATCGTCGGGCGCGAGGCGCAGTGTTGCCAGTATGCTGTTGAGCGCCTTTGCGTGTTCGTCCGGTCGGTGTTGCCGTTCGACCAGCGTGAACAGTATTCCTACTCGAAGATCGGTCAGGAATACAGCGCGTAGATCGGTCAGGGGAATCTGGCGATCGAATGATAGGCCCCGCACCGTGAGATCGAACCCGGAGAATCCGGCCACATCAATGCCTGCGGAACTGACCACTTTGGCCCTGTAGCCCGCTGACAGGATGCTCCTTCCCAGAACATCAATGGGAGTCATGGCATCCTGATCTAGCCGAAAGACATCTACTAGCAGCTCGAATGCCAATTCCGGGTTGTTATGGGAGGAGACGCAAAGGTGGCGCGCGCCGCTGCTGTCGTTCCTCTCATACACCATATAGCCGGCATCGCCTGGAAGCGTGAAGCAGACGCCTTCGCGGAATGTTATGATTAGATCGAAACCCGCCCATTGCGCTGAGGCAAGAGTGAGCGGACTCGTGAGTTCACCGGCCGAGATCGTGCCCGGCGAGATCACGGTCAGCACTAGCAGCGCGGCAACGGTGATAGCTACGGTGTTCGATACCGGTTTCTGCTGCGGGCGCAGCGCGCCGATGGCCATTCCCTTCACCTCGGAACTAAAATACCACGTTCAGGCGGAATTTTCAACTGCAAGGGATTCCTTGACAGTGCCGGACACCAAAGGATATATTCGAGTTAGCCTGAAATCCGGCAGCTAAACAGGGGGGCTTCTCATGAGTGAACGACCTTTCTACGTGACTACGCCGATATACTACGTGAACGACCTACCTCATCTGGGTCACGCATACACCACCATCGCCTGCGATGTGCTGGCGAGATATAAGAGGATGCGGGGGCATGACGTCTTCTTCCTGACCGGCGTCGATGAGCACGGGCAGAAGATTGAGCGCAAGGCCGTGGCGGAGGGACATAGCCCGAAGGAGTACGTCGACCGGATAACGGCAGCTTTCCAGGATCTCTGGAGAGAGCTGGATATCTCCAATGATGGCTTCATTCGTACTACCGATGCCGAACACGTGCGCGTAGTGCAGCAGGTGTTCCAGAAAATGTATGATGCCGGCGATGTGTATCTGGGTTCCTACGAAGGCTGGTATTGCACTCCGTGTGAAGCCTTCTTCCCCGAAGGGCAGCTCAAGGAGGGAAAGTGTCCTGACTGCGGGCGCCCCGTGGAGTGGCTGAAAGAGGAGAGCTACTTCTTCAAACTGTCCAAGTACGGCGAACCGTTGCTGCGCCACATAGAAGCGAACCCAGGCTTCATCCAGCCAGCTAGCAGGCGCCACGAGATGGTCAACTTCATCAAGAGCGGGCTGGAAGACCTGTGTGTGTCGCGCACCACGTTCACGTGGGGCATCCCGGTGCCGTTCGCCGCGGGCCACGTGGTGTATGTGTGGCTAGACGCGCTTGTGAACTACCTGACGGCCACCGGATACGCCGATGATCCTGAGCAGTTTGCGCGATTCTGGCCGGCTGATGTGCATGTCATGGGCAAGGAGATCGTCAGGTTTCACTCGGTGATATGGCCGGCTGTCCTCATGTCTTTGGGGCTGCCTTTGCCCAAGTGCGTGTTCGGGCACGGCTGGTGGACTGTTGAGGGCGAGAAGATGTCCAAGTCCAAGGGGAACGTGATCAAGCCGAAGGAATACGCAGATGAGTTCGGGGTAGACGCGCTTCGCTACTTCGTCCTGCGCGAGGTTCCGTTCGGCCAGGACGGCGATTTCTCCCGCATGTCCTTTATTTACAGGGTAAACGCCGACCTCGCCAATGATCTGGGCAACCTGCTGAGCCGGACCACCGCGATGATAAACAAGTTTGCCGACGGCGTGATACCGGCGCCCGGCGAGTGGGCGCAGATGGACCGGGCTATTCCGGAGCTTGCGGGCGAAGCTATCGAGAAGGCCGCGGCCGCCTTCGATAGATTGGACTTCCAGGAAGGCCTGGCTCAGGTTTTCCGCTTGGTGGGCGCGGCTAACAAGTACGTGGACGAGGCCGCTCCGTGGGCGCTGGCTAGGACGGATGAGGGCAGGCGTAGACTGGGCACTGTTCTGTACAACCTAGCCGAGAGCCTTCGCATTGCCTCTGTCGCGCTTTCGCCTGTACTGACCCGAAAGGCGGAAGAGATATGCATGCAGCTCGGCCTGGAGGGCAAGCCGTCGGATGCTGGATGGGACGCGACACGGTGGGGCGGCACGGTGCCGGGCACCCAGGTTCGGCGCGGCGAGCCTGTATTCCCTCGCTTCGACACAAAGGCTGAGGGCAAGTCGGCGGAGGCATCGGCAGACAAACCAGCCGACAGGCAGGCTGACAAGCCGGCAGATGAGCATGCGGCGAAACCTGCGGACGGGCCTCTACCGTCTGAGCCGGACTTCATAGGTATTGAGGACTTCGCCCGGGTGGATCTGCGAGTGGCGACTATCCTGGAGGCCCAGAGGGTATCCGGATCCGACAAGCTGGTCAAGATCCAGGTGGACCTGGGGCAGGAGCGCCGGCAGATCGTTGCGGGCATAGCCCGGCACTACTCGCCGGAGGAACTCGTGGGCAAGCAGGTTGTTGTAGTGGCCAACCTGAAGCCTGCCAAGCTGCGGGGCGAAATCTCCGATGGCATGCTGCTGGCTGCGTCCACCACGGGCGATCCGACTGAGCTCTCCGTGCTCACGCTGGATAGATCCATTTCGCCGGGGAGCAAGGTGAAATAGCAGTTGGTTATCGACTCCCACGCGCACCTGGATGATGATGCGTTCTTGGATGACACTGACTCGGTTATGAGCAGAGCGCGAGCAGCGGGAGTCGAAGCCTTGATCAATCCCGGCTGCAGTGTCGCGTCGTCGCGGGCGGCGGTTGCGCTCGCGGCGGCCTATCCTGAGGTGTACGCGCTGGCGGGGATTCATCCGCACGATGCAGTTGGGGTAGGAGACGAGGCAATAGGGGAGATCGCGGCGATTCTGTCGGCGCCCAAGGTGGTAGGCATAGGTGAGATAGGCCTGGACTATTACCGTGATCTGTCCCCTCGCGATGATCAACTGCGAGTGTTTCGCGCTCAGATGGACCTGGCGCGGGAGATGGGTCTGCCTGTCGAGATCCACAATCGCGATGCTCACCGCGACACGTTCGAGGTGGTCCAAGAGTATTCCCGCCATATCCCGGCTATCGTGATGCACTGCTACTCAGGCAGCGCTGAAATGGCGCGCGAGCTGGTACGGCTCGGGTGCTACATCTCGCTGGCCGGGCCCGTCACTTACCGAAATGCGCGCAAACTGGTGGAAGTCGCCCGCCAGATTCCTCTGGAGCGTCTGCTGGTGGAGACGGACTCTCCGTACCTTCCTCCAAGTCCGTACCGAGGGCAGCGGAACGAACCCGCTTATGTTGTGGAGACGGCGCGGAAGATCGCAGAGATCAGGAGCACCTCATTTCAGGAGATAGCTGCGGCAACCTCCGCCAACGCCGTGGAGGTGTTCGGAATATCGCCAGGACGGGCGATCTGAAATCGCCCCTAAGCATGAGAGGAATAATATGTCACGAGCGGGAATGCCCCTTCTTGAGTGGACCGTCACGCAACGCGACCCGGGCGCGGCGCACGGCGGATCGACCCTATCAATATCAAGGAGGGGTTTCGCATATGACCACGGTTCCTACATCCAAGAAGAAGTCCGGCGCAAGCCGCGCCGCAATTGCGCGCGTCGCGCTGCTCATGGCCATGGCAATGCTGGCGGGGTTGAGCGTGTGTGCACACTGCGAGGAGCAGTGCGCTCTGTCGATCCAGGCGGCGATTCAGCCCTCAATGAGCATCTCCGTTACGCCCGACTCTCTCGACTGGGCCGGCATGCGTCCTGGCGTCAATGTGCTCGACAACGCGGTCACAGTAACAATGTTCAGCAATGTGAACTACACAGCCGCCATCAGCTGTGACTCACCGTACCTCACGGATCCGTCTGTCGGCGGCGCGAGTCTGGAGCATCCGATGGAGTGGAGATCACGCCTCGGCGATTTCGAGGCGTTGTCTCTCATGCCTGCGACGGTGCACCTCGGGGGACCCGATATCGACAAGACCCCCAACAAGCTCATCTCTTTCCGTCAAATTGTGGAGTATTCCGATTTTCCTCCGAACGACCCGGCTGCACGGTACGCCATGACGGTACGGTTCAATATCGAGCCGAGGCTGTAGACGCGCACAACCCTTCGGCGAGGAGCCGATGCGCTCAGGCGCTCCGTTTCCTGTGCTGGCATGGAGCTTGGGGGTGAGGGTATTGTTGACTCGTGGATCGACAGAAAAGACAGGCCGCGCTGCGGCGAAACTGGCTGCGATTGCGCTGTTCGCTGTGGCAGTGTGTGCGGCGGGGAGTTCTGCCCGCGGTGCTGACGGCGTCCGGTTTTCGCCGGGCACATCAGGCCTGACAATCGCGCCTGTCATCATCCAGAAGGAACTGGGTCGGTTTCTGTGGCTGCCCGATACCCGAGTCGGGCAATTCATTGTGGGAAACCGGGGCGCGACTCCGGTTGTCGTGAGTATCAAGACCATGGGGCTTGCGCATGATGAAGACGGCAGCATAGATGTGTTGCCGTGTCTGCCCGAGGTTGCCGCCGCACTAGTACTGTCGCCTTCTGCGCCGGTGATAATCGCGCCTGGCTCGTCTGCCGCCGTAAGGGTGTCGCTCGACCGCGCCTACGCCAACAGACGCGACCGTAGTGGGCTCTGTGCTGCGCTGATCGTGTCGGGGGCGCCCGCGCGCGACCGCCTGGCGGCAACGGGCGTTCACATCGGCAACACCATAACACTTCCCGTAATGGTTGGACTGCCCGGACGAGGTCAAGCTCGTCTAGCGGTGGTGGATGTATGCGCCGAAGGTGCCCGGGACGGAGAGGACCGCCCTGCGCTGACCGTGAGAGTTGCCAACGAGGGCGGCGCCTATGCGAGGTTCGATGGGCGAGTGCTCATTGCGGCGGCGGACGGCTCGTTCGCCATGGAAGCAAGGATAACCCCGGCGCTGGTGCTGCCGGGATGTGTGAGGGCGTGTGTCGTCGAGATGGCGGGCGCCGAGTTGCTTCCCGGCGCCTATCGCGCGACTGTGCAGCTGAGAGTCGATGGCAAGGCCGTCGGAGACGCACAGTTCATCCTTCAGGTGGGCCCGGAAATCACAACATCATTTCCTGGCCGGCCCTAAACGACCTGAGTGTCTTTCGTGACAGGTCGTGTGTGGTTTGGATGCGGCGGACTGTGCCGGTGAGCATGCGCATTACAATGGACTCAGTGGTTGCCTTCTGGCCATAGTATCGTACACCCTGTAGCATATCGCCATCGGTGATGCCCGTAGCGGCGAATACGATGCTGCTGCCGCTTGCTAGGTCTTCGGAGCAATACACGCGATCTGTATCGTCGAACCCACGTTCGCCGGCGCGGGCGGCATCCTCATCATCCCTGATCCAGAGCTTCGTCTGGAGTTCGCCTCCTAGGCACTTAATGGCGGCCGCCGTGAGCACGGCCTCCGGCGCGCCGCCTATCCCCATCAAGATATCGACGCCTGTGTTGGGAAGGGCGGTCGATATCGCTGCGGCCACATCGCCGTCTTGTATCAGCTTTATCCTGGCGCCGCACTCGCGGACTTCTCTGATGAGCTGAGCATGCCTGGGCCTGTTCAGAATGACCACCGTCAGATCTCTGACCTTACGGCCCAGAGCTGCGGCTACGACCCGTAGGTTCTCGCGGACGGGGGCGTCTATGTCGATGTAGTCTCGGGCTTCGGGGCCGACCGCGATCTTGTGCATGTAGAATGTGGGTACCGGCATCAAGGTGCCGCGATCGGCCACAACCATCACCGATATCGCGTTGGGCAGGCCATTGGCGACTAGCCGCGTGCCTTCCACGGGATCGACGGCCAGATCGACATCGCACTCGTCGCGACCGGTACCCACCCTCTCGCCGCAATACAGCATTGGCGCTTGGTCCTTCTCGCCCTCGCCTATCACTATAGTGCCGTTGATGTTGATGAGCGACAGCATCCCGCGCATGCCGTCGACTGCCACATCATCCACTAGGTTGCAGTCGCCCATACCCATGCAGCGGGCTGCGCGCAACGCAGCCGTCTCGGTTACCCGGACCAACTCCAGCATTATCTCACGTTCTCTGTCTTCAACAGAACCCATGGCAGACTCATTCCTTTCGAAGCATGTATTCCATGTCCATTCTATTCAGGCCGGACGGGCAATATGGTTCTTGTCCAATCATACAATTACAACGTGGCTGCGATTAGTCCTGTCGAGTTCGAGGAAGAGCAAGAGAGCAAATTCACCACTCAACTGCAGGCAGGAAACCGGGCAAACAAGGCGAATACTAAATGTTAACCTATGTCCCGGGGTTCATGTCATGTCGATGGCGTCCCCCGGAATAATGGAAGGGAGAGAAGCGCTTAGATGTTCAAGAGAAGCATATTGGTAATCGCTGCGCTTGTCCTGGTTCTCGGTGTCGCCAGCGTGTCGTTGGGCGCTCCCGCGTTCAAGATCGGGATTGTCACCGGCACAGTGTCACAGGGCGAGGATGAATACCGTGGAGCTGAGTATGTTGTCGCCAAGTACCCCGGAATGCTCGAGCATCGTACGTATCCCGATAACTTCATGGCCGAGCAGGAGACCTACATCGCTCAGATTACCGGCCTTGCCGCCGATCCGGCCATCAAGGCGATCGTGGTCAACCAGGGAGTGCCGGGCACCGTGGCCGCCATCCGCAAGGTCAAGCAGCTCAGGCCCGACATCCTGTTCGTGATCGGCGAACCTCATGAGGATCCGCCCATTGTGGAAAAGGAAGCCGACATTTCCCTGATCCCGAACAACCCTGCCCGCGGCCAGTCCATTCCGCAGCTGGCCAAGAAGCTGGGCGCTAAGAAGTTCCTGCACTACTCGTTCCCGCGCCACATGTCCATGAATGACCTGGCAACCAGGCGCGATCTGATGGAGCAAGAGTGTAAGAAACTCGGGATGGAGTTCATCTTCGTGACCGCTCCGGACCCGATGGGCGAGGGCGGCCTCCCTGCGGCTCAGCAGTTCATCCTGGAGGACGTGCCGCGGCAGGTAGCCAAGCACGGCAAGGACATCGCGTTCTTCTCCACCAACTGCGGCATGCAGGAACCTCTGATCACCGCAATTCTCAAGGCCGGGGCGATCTTCCCCGAGCAGTGCTGCCCGAGCCCAACGCACGGGTATCCGGGAGCGCTGGGCCTCGAGATCACTGAAGAACTCGCGGGCAATTTCCCTGCAATCGTCAAGGCCATCAACACCGATATAGTCAAGAGGGGAATGGCCGGACGTATGGCCACCTGGCCAGTGGCCACCAGCTATCTGAATACTGTGGCCGGTGTGGAAATTGCCAAGCTGGCTCTTGAGAAGAAGATCAACATAAAGGACATGGCCGCAGTGCAAAAGGTGGTCGAGGAGATCGCCGGCGTGTCGATGAAGTTCGAGCGCAATAGCGAGAAGGGCCAGTTCTACCGTTACTTGGTTGGTTCGATCATCTTTGGCAAGGATGTCAAGTAGCGAGCAGTGGAAAGGGGAGCTGCTGGCCAGCGCGGTGCGTGAGCGTTACTAGGCAGCACCGCGTGCAGCGCTTAGCATGGTGGGCGCCGGGCTTTGTTCGGCGCCCGCATGCAATACCTTTTCAAACCATCGAGAGGGGTCTTGATATGCGCAACGGACATGTCCTCGAGCTCAAGGGGATTAGCAAGGGCTTCTTTGGAACAACTGTTCTGAAGGGGGTCAGCCTCGATATTCGCCCTGGCGAGATTCACGCGCTTGTGGGAGAGAATGGCGCAGGCAAGAGCACCCTGATGAACATCCTCTTCGGAATGCAGGTCATACAGGACACCGGAGGTTTCGAAGGTCAGGTGGTCGTGGATGGGCAAGCGGTGACAATTGACTCGCCGAGGAGGGCCATGGAACTCGGCATCGGCATGGTGCACCAGGAGTTCATGCTGATACCGGGGTTCACCGTTTCCGAAAACATCAAGCTCAATCGGGAGCCGACCCGGGGCAATCTGGCATCGCGCATCTTCGGGCACAGGCTGGAAACGCTGGACGAACCCCTAATGCAAGCTGACTCCAGGATGGCCCTGGGCAAGCTGGCGCTCTCCATCGATGAGATGGCGTTAGTGGGCGGTATGCCGGTGGGGCACATGCAGTTCGTGGAGATAGCCCGCGAGATCGACAAGAAGAACGTGCGACTGCTTGTGTTCGATGAGCCCACGGCCGTTCTGGCCGAGAGCGAAGCCTCTCTGTTGCTTGATGCTATGAAGAGGCTGAGCTCCGAGGGCATCGCCATACTCTTCATCACCCACCGTCTTGACGAAGTGATGGAAGTTGCCGACAACATCACGATACTCCGCGATGGAGAGGTAGTCTCCAGGATGCCCAGAAGCGAGGCGAAACTGGGTAGAATCGCTGAGCTTATGGTGGGGAGGAAGATCGAGCGGCCTGTCCTGCCGCCAAGGAAGTCGGAGCCTTCCGATGAGGACATGGTCTTGAGAATTGAGAATTTCAGGGTGGACATGCCCGGTGAGCGAGTCCGCGGGCTGGACCTGTCGGTGAGACGCGGCGAAATCCTGGGTATCGGCGGGCTCGCCGGCCACGGCAAGGTGGGAATCGCCAACGGGGTGATAGGCCTGTATCCATCCACCGGCCGAGTTGCCAAAGATGGATCTCAGATACCTCTGAACGATCCGAAGCAGGCTCTGCTTTCGGGCATGGCGTTTGTATCGGAGGATCGACGAGGTGTAGGGCTTCTTCTGGATGAGTCCATAGAGATGAACATCATCCTCACGGCCATGCAGGTTCAGGGCAAGTTCCTAAGGCCCGGCGCTTTGCAGAGCCTTCGCCTTGAAGATCGGTCTGCCATGAGAGAGCATGCTCTTGAAGTCATGCGCGACCTCGATATTAGGTGCACGGGCCCCACTCAGCTGGTGCGACGGCTTTCAGGAGGCAACCAGCAGAAGGTGTGCCTTGGCCGAGCATTCACCATGGAACCTGAGGTGCTATGGGTCTCCGAGCCCACGCGCGGCATAGACGTGGGTGCCAAGCAGTTGGTGCTCGACCTTTTGGTCAAGTTCAACAGGGAGCACGGCATGACCATCGTGATGACCTCCTCGGAGCTTGCCGAGTTGAGGAAAATCTGCGACAGGATAGCCATAGTCTACCGGGGCCAGATTGCCGGCATATTGCCGCCGGATGCGCCCGACGTTGACTTCGGCCTGATCATGGCCGGCAAGGGCGCGGCGCTGGAGGAGGTGAGCTGATATGAGTGACAAGCTCAGGAACGCATATGAGCAGCTGGGCCTGCCCAGGCTCATAATCATCGTCTTTCTACTCGTGCTGTTCGCGGTGGCAGTGATCATGCGCATGGATCTGGCCATCCTGATTAAGGACTCGATCACCAGGATAGGCATGAACGGGATTCTGGTTCTGGCCATGCTGCCAACTCTGGCGTGCGGAGTCGGCCTCAATTTCGGCCTCCCGGTAGGTGTCATAGCGGGGATTGTGGGCGCTGTGACCAGCATGAACTGGGGTCTCAAGGGCTTTGCCGGGTTCTTCACGGCCATGGTGATTGCCATACCTCTGGCGGTAATAGCGGGCTATCTTTATGCGATGCTGCTCGAGCGGGTTCAGGGCCAGGAGATGATGGTCGGCACATATGTCGGGTTTTCTGTGGTGTCGGGCATGTGCATGTTCTGGTTGCTTGCGCCCTACCGCAATCCGGCGATGATATTCGCCCTGGGCGGGAAGGGTTTGAGAACTACGATCACTCTGGACCGGACGTTCGGGAAGGTGCTCAATGACTTCCTTGGGTTCAGTGTTTTCGACATATACATCCCCACAGGGCTCTTGCTGTTCATGGGGATCTTCTTCGTCCTCATTGCCTTGTTCTTCAAATCCAAGGCGGGCCTGGCAATGCGGACTGTCGGGTCTAACCCGATGTACGCGCGATCCTCCGGCATCAACGTGCAGCGAATGCGCACTATGGGCGTTATACTCTCCACGGTCTTGGCGGCCATAGGGATTCTGGTGTATTCACAGAGCTACGGTTTCGTGCAGCTGTATACGGCGCCGCTGACGGCGGCGTTCCCTGCCGTGGCATCTGTCCTGATAGGTGGCGCCTCGCTGCGCAAGGCCACCATCGGGCATGCCATAATCGGGACCGTGCTGTTTCACACATTGCTCACGATAGCCTTGCCGGTCACCCAGACGGTGCTGCAAGGGGCGGACATTAGCGAGATCGCCCGCACGATCATGAGCAACGGGATGATCATCTATGCCCTTACCCGGGCTGAAAGGAGGTAGCCGGTATGTTGGAAAAGCCAACTGCACAGGTTAAGACACCGGCTGGAGGCTCGGGCGTCGGCATTTCGGACATCCTCAGGAACTGGTCGGTTCCGATATTCTTCCTGGTTATATCGATCGCCGGAATCATCGCGGCGCGTCTCGATATCAACTACCTCGTGAACGAAGTGGTGGGACGGTTCGGGCGCAATGCGTTTCTGGTGATATCGCTGATAATCCCGGTCATGGCGGGCTTGGGCCTCAACTTCGGCATAGTGGTCGGCGCCATGGCCGGTCAGACAGCTCTGGTGATTGTGACGCACTACCAGGTCGAAGGCTTGGCAGGCTTCGCGCTTGCCGCGGTGATATCGGTGCCCATTGCCATGCTGCTCGGCTTGCTTGTGGGCAAGGTGCTCAACCGCGCCAAGGGCCGCGAGATGGTCACCAGCATGATCATGGGCTACTTCGCCAATGGAATCTACCAGCTAGTGTTCCTGGTCTTGTTGGGCACTCTCATCCCGATGAAGGACCCTGTGCTCATGCTGGGGTCAGGCATAGGGCTGAGAAACACCATCGACCTTATAGGTCTGTCCTACTCGCTGGATAGAGCTATGGACTGGCTGTGGAACGGCTTTGTGTTCACCTCGGTCGGCGCGGCCAGGCTTGGCCCGTGGCGGTTCCCGCTCTGCACTCTGTTCATCATCGGCATACTCTGTGTTCTGACGACCTTCATCACCCGTACCAAACTTGGGCAGGAGATGAGGGCGGTAGGCCAGGACATGCATATCGCCCAGGTTGCAGGGATCAACGTAGACCGAACGCGCATCATCGCGATCATGATGTCTACCGTGCTCGCTGCCTGGGGTCAGCTCATATTCTTGCAGAATCTCGGTACGTTCAACACCTACAGCAGCCATGAGCAGGTGGGCATGTTCTCAGTAGCTGCGATTTTGGTGGGCGGCGCCACGACCAGGCGCGCGACCATATGGAACGCCATAGTGGGTACGCTGCTCTTCCATACGCTGTTCGTGGTGTCGCCCCTGGCCGGGCAGCGCCTGTTCGGAGTGTCGCAGGTGGGCGAATACTTCCGGAGTTTCCTGGCGTACGGAGTCATCGCCGTGGCGTTGGCGCTCCACGCGTGGCAGGGAAGGTCCAGCAAGCAGAGCAAGTAGCCTGTTCTCCAGGCGGCCCTTCGGGCCTTTGGGCCCCTGGGTCGCGCGGGCGGCGGGTGTGCACATGTGCTTATGTTGGTGTGGGCAGTCAAGTGACAACCCCGGCGCGAATATAGTGATGATGGGGCCGGCCCATCGGAACTGATTGACGCCAGGGGGTGATGCTGCAGGTGGTTTTACCTGGCGACACGGGCCATGCCGATGTGCCCTTGCGACCACAGGAGATGGACGCGGCAGCCCATTTCATACGCCACCAGGGCTACTCGCCGGAGCATTTCGGGTTTGAGCCCGTTGGGCACTCGAACTCCTTGGCCTGGCCCGTGCCCGCGGCCCAGATCTCGCCGGAGCCTGAGCCGGAGTCGGCGCCCGAGTCCGAGCTCGAGCCTGTTCGGGAACCGACTGCAGGCCTGACCGTAGACCTGGCCGCACAGCCGGCGTGGGAACCGACTGTGGCGCCGCCGGAGGCGACAGAACCGGCGATGGGGCAGGAATCGGCGGCCACGGCGCGGCCGGCATCGGAAGCTCAAGCGAAACCACACACGATCGTGTGGAAATCGTTCCCCAAATCCCGGTTATAGCAAGGCTGTACAGAGGCGCATCGGTCGAATTGGCGAACGTGTTGCGGACGCGTGCGATGGCGGGGACGACCTCGGGTCGTCCCCGCTTTGACGTGTGCGCGACTGGGACGACACGCTTGAGCTGGCAGGTCAGGGCTGGTTTGACAACCTGCCCCCGGATGTGTAGTATGGGAAATAACGAATCCTGGAACCAGAAACTCGTCTCCCGCCGATGCTGCGGCGGGCATCAGATACGCAACTGGAACGGAGGATTTAATGTGCTACCCGCGAGGCTAGAGCGCAGGACGGTGAGTCGGGCCCTGGCAGCAGCGGCGATAATGCTTCTGGCGCTGGCTGCTGGTTTCATGGCCCACACTCATTCGACAACTGCAGGCGGACCGAGTCGGGCGGTTCTTTTTGCTCCCAGAAAGGGATACATCGAGAATGCATTGAGTGAAGTGGGCGTGGACATCGCGTCCGCCGAGATCGGTCGTTCCGCAGGGCTGACCGGCTGGGTGACTGAGGACATAGTCAAGCGTAAGCTGCCAATACCGCGAAAGACTGAGCGCATTTCCGATCCCCGGCTCGACCGCGGCATGAGCCGGTTGGTGCGCGAAGGATCCGATGGGGTCTTGGAGCAGATGATGCTGGTTCGACGCGGGGAGTCGGGGGTCTTGGGCGAGGCGCTTCTCAGAGAATGGGTCGCAGTCAGGCCTGAGCCAAAAGTGATAGCTGTGGGAACGCGCGAACCGCTGAGAGTCCTGCTGACGAGCCGAGGCAGCTATACCTATAGGAAATCGTATACCATGATTGCCACTGCTTACGAGCCATCGGAGCGCTCATGCGGCAAGCATGCCGATGGGTACACGGCTATCGGAATCCGGGCCGTTCCCGGCATTGTCGCGGTGGATCCCAAGGTAATACCGCTCCGCACCAAGCTTTACGTGGAGGGATATGGGCCCGCGCTGGCGGCCGATGTCGGGGGAGCCATAAAGGGAAACAGGATAGACTTGTTCTTCAACACTGTCGAAGAGGCTCTCAAGTATGGACGCAGGCGAGTGAAAGTCTATGTCCTGGAGGAGCGATGAGCAGCACAGAGTCTGATGCCGGCCGAGTGGGCCGGCTTTGATATTTCCTTCCAGCCCGCTTTGTGATAGAATAGACCCATGAGACCTCTTGGCCAGAACTTCCTTGTGGATACCAGTGTACGCGATGCGATAGTCGAGGCGTCAGGTGTGGGCGCCGGCGATCTCGTTATCGAGATAGGTCCGGGCAGAGGCGCGCTGACGCGAGTGCTCGCGAAGCGCGCTGGCGCGGTGGTTGCAGTTGAGGTTGACTCGGAGCTTGTGGCGTGCCTTGAGCGTGAATTGGCCGATTTCTCACATGTCCACATAATCCACGCGGATATTCTGTCATGTGACATCAGGCAGATCGCTTTGAGGCATGCATCGGGCGGGCCCGGGCCGCTTCGCTGCATGGTCGTGGCGAACCTTCCCTACTGCATAACCACACCGGTGCTGCGCAAACTCCTGTCTGCGTCATCGCTTTTCGCGGCGTTTACGCTCATGGTCCAGCTCGAAGTGGCCCAGAAGCTCGTGGCCGCCCCTGGTTGCCCTGGATATGGCGAGCTTTCGCTGCTGGCGCAGTACTACACCCAGCCTGAGATCCTGTTCACGGTGGGGCCAGAGTCGTTTGCGCCGCCGCCGTTGGTGCAATCGGCGGTTGTCAGGATGACTGTGACCCAATCGGCGTGCGCGGGCGATGTGGATCCGAGCTTGCTATTTGGGGTGGTGCGAGCCGGGTTCGCCGAACGCCGCAAGAATATCCGCAACTCATTCGTCTCATCGGCGCTATTTCGCGGCGACCGGGGACTGGTGGCTCGGGTGCTGGAGCGCGCCGGCATCGATGGGCGCCTCCGGGCTGAGCAGCTTGGCCTCGCGGAATTCGCCCGGCTGGCAAGAGCCGCCCTGCACCAGATTATCGAAGAGGATGGTGATGGAGATTGAGATACTTCATTAGTCCCTCAAAGGGCCGCCTTACTCTTGATGAGGCATTCGGCGACATAATGGCTTACGTGCACGATGTGCCAAATGCCGAATACAAGCTGATAATCGGCACCGACTCTCAGGTGGGCGACGATACCTGTTTTGTCAGCGCCATCATCATCCACCGCGTTGGCCGAGGCGCTCGATACTACTACGCCCGCGAGCACGAGGTCACAAGCCGGGGCCTTAGGCAACGCATCTTCTACGAGGCGTCCAAGAGCCTGGAATTGGCCAGCCAGGTTGCCCACAAGCTGTCGGAGAACGGTTACTCCGACATGAACATCGAGATCCATCTGGACGTTGGGGAAAACGGGAAAACCAAGGAACTCATCCGTGACATCGTGGGCATGATCACCGGCACCGGGTTTGCCGCCCGGATAAAGCCGGATTCCTTCGGCGCGTCCAAGGTGGCCGACAAGCACACGAGATAGGCCGACCTGACCGATCACGGTCGCTTCAACCCGCTTCCGAGCTATCTGCATGACATCCGACATAAGTGCCCTGCTTCGTGCGGCTTGCACGGGTCTCGCCAAGCGCGACGCTCATATCCTGAATCGGGAACTCGACATGGCCGGCAGAACGGCATGCTGTGATGGGCTGGCCGAGCGGCCTGTTCCCGGAGAGGGGGGAAGGCTTTTGGCGTCCAGAGACCGAATACGCGAAGGCGACATAGTTGTGCGGAAGTCGTACGGGCAGGACATCCTGTTTCAGGTCATCTGCGTGGAGTCGTACGCGGTGGGCAACGGCAGGGCGACCCTGAAGGGCATAAGCGTTAGGTTGCTGGCGGACGCTCCGCTATCGGATCTGGTCATCGCTGACGATCGCGTTGTCATTGACTTCAAGCGGAAGACGGTGCGCGAATCGGCGGAGCACCTCCGCAGTGTTCGAGTGCGCCGCGCCACCGAAGCGCAAACGAGGCAGAAGAGGGATCGACATCGCGCCAGGGACAGGAGCGCGGCTGAAGACCTTTTTGACCTGCCGGGCAGGGTGCTTCACATCGACGGCGATGCGGAGTATTTGCGAGACTGCATGAAATACTATAAGGAACTGGGTGTGCCGGTAGTGGGCAAGCACGTGCCGCCTGAGGAGCAACCAGGGCGACTGACGGAGATGCTGAAGGAGTTTTCGCCCGATGTGCTTGTGCTCACGGGCCACGATGCCCTGAAGAAGAAAAACTCGGACCGGTCGTCTATCGGCAGTTACTGGAATTCCGCATCCTATGTGGAAGCAGTGCGCCGTGCCCGGCAATACGAGATGGACAGGGACGGTCTGGTCATAGTGGCGGGGGCGTGTCAATCTTTCTACGAGGCCATCATGGAGGCAGGCGCCAACTTCGCGAGTTCGCCGGGTCGGGTGCTGATCCACTGCCTAGATCCTGTCCTTCTTGCAGAGCGAGTGGTCAACACTCCGATTGAGGATATGGTGCGCATAGAAGACGCCATAGAGAACACCATTACCAAGCGACCGGGATTGGGCGGGATTCAGACCAGGGGCAAGATGCGTGCGAGCATGCCCCGGACAGACATGGGCCTGTTTGGGACGGGCGTCAGCTAGGAATCGACCGCGAAGAAAAAACCCGCCCAGGTGCTTGACAGCCATCGCCGAGCTTTGGTATAATGCCTGTTTCACTTGACTTCCATCCCACTTCGTGATAGGATTGAAAAAGACGAGGTTGGGAAGGAAGGTGAAGTCGTTGGCGGTCGAGAACGTCCTCACCAAGATCAAAGAGGATCTTGACCTGTTCGTAGGCAGGACCGTTAAGCTCAAGGCCAATCAAGGCCGCAAGAAGGTCCTGGAGGCACAGGGTGTTCTGGAACAGACCTATCCCAAGGTATTCGTCGTACGCATAGATGAGAACCCACGGAGCGTCAAAAGGGTTTCCTACAGCTACGCGGATGTTCTCACCTCAACCGTCGAGGTGAGCGTGCATGATAGCGGTTTGTACACCAGAATAGGCGCCATGGGCTCTTGACTCCCGGCACAGGCCCGGCATAAATGGTGAGAACCCCCCCTTCCGCGCAACGCGGCACGGGGGTTTCTTCATTTTGCGGCCGGATCGCGACAGGGATCGGCGGGTCGCCTTCGACTGTTTCACGCAAGACGCCGCTCGAGAATATAGATAATCTGCGGCACATGTGAGTCTTGCCGCAAAGGGGCGGACTAGCGACATGCACGAATATCGTGGCGTGATACATGTTCATAGCACCTACTCTGACGGAACGGGTTCCATCGGAAGGATCGTCAGCGCCGCCTGCAGGGTGCGGGCGGATTTCGTCATACTGACCGACCACAACACCATGAAAGCTAGGGAAGACGGACATGAGGGCTGGCACGGAGGCGTTCTGCTGCTCGTGGGGGAAGAGATCACTCCCGACACCAAGGCCGACCACTACCTGGCTTTCGACATCGCCTCCACGATCAAGCCATCGCGCGACCCGGCGGAGAACATCGAGGCCGTGCAGAGGCAGGGCGGGATAGGCATAATCGCTCATCCTACAGGAGGCGCGTTCGTCAAGGGGGAGTACATGGAGTACCCATGGACTAACTGGGAGGCCGGGCTGTTTGGCGGGATAGAAGTGTGGAATCACGTCTATGACATCACCGGCAAAGCCAAGAATCTGTTGGAGTTGGCACTTCGCGTCATGTTTCCCTGGACGGCGCCGTGCGGTCCCGAGCAGGGCGTTCTGGAGACTTGGGACTACTACGTGTCCGATCGGGGCAGGAGAGTCGTGGCCATTGGCGGCGTGGACGGCCACGGGATTCTGAGCGACTACGAAGACGACTTCGCCACCGTATCCACGTACATCCTCACCTCCGATCCTTTCAACGGCGCCTTCAAGCACGACTCGGCGCTGGTATATGGCGCGCTGCGCGAGGGTCGATGCTTCGTGGGGGCCAATAAAGTGGCCGATGCATCATCCTTCCGTTGCCACGTGGAATCCGGCGGCGAACTCGTGCAGATGGGCGGCACGGCCAAGCTGTCGCGGGGGGCCGCGCTTGCCGTGTCATCGCCTAAGCCCGGGCTGATCAGAGTGATCCACGATGGCCGACTTCTTGAGGAGCGATGGGGCGTCAGCCTGGAAACCCAGCTCGAACAGCGCGGCGCGTATCGTGTCGAGGTTAGGCGGAAAGTATGCGGGAGACACATGCCATGGATATTCGGCAACCACATCTCGGTGGCATGAGCACCCTCGACCTACAGACAGGGCTGCTAGGGCTGGGGTTCGACCCCGGCCCACGCGATGGCGTCTATGGCCCGCTCACCCGGGACGCGGTGCGTAAGTGCCAGGCAGCCTACGGGCTCTTGGTCGATGGTGTGCCTGGCCTTGAGATCAGGAGGCTGGTGAGCCTGCGCCTGCCTGCGTTCAGGGTCACAGTCAGGGCGCGCGCCGGGCAGTCGCTGCGGGGCCTCGCTAGTGAGATAGACACGACAGTGGATGCGATTATCGAAGGCAACAGACGAAAGAGGTATGAAGATGTATTCCCCGGGGAGCAGTTGGTGGTGCACCGGCGCGCTGTCGCGGCGCTTGACGGCGACGAAGCCCGCGGATCTCGGTGGACCTTCGTGGCTCGGCCGATGGGCGCATTGGCATTCACTGGAGTGGTTGAATCCGAGGCAGCTGCTACTTGGGACCGTGCTGCGGGCGCTCGCGCATACGACCGCGCGGGCGCCCGCGCCGCTCGTGAGTGTTTTGGGATCGTGTCAGTGCCTGCTGATTGGAGGCGGCCGTGGCCGGTTGCCGAGACGGCTCGCTGGGCGAGCCGGGCTGGTCTGCGAGGCATCGTTCTGGAAATGGCTGATTCGGGTCTCGATGACGATACGATCTGGTCATACCTTCGGACGGTGAAGTCGGCATCGCGCGCGTGTCGCCAAGCGGGGCTGCGTCTGGCGGTGACGCTGCCGGTTCGCAATCGGTCTTCGGGCCAGTCTTCCAGCCAGGCCGGTCGGGCTCTGGGAGGGTATGATCTCGAAGATGTGGGCGCGGCGGCGGATATCGTGCTTCTTGACGCGCGCGATGCATACGACCCTGAGTTGTTTCGCAACTCGATTGGGTGGGCATGCAAGTTCGTCTCTAGGTGGAAGCTTATGGCCGTTGTGGAGCTGAGGCCGTATCACATGGGCGAATCCGGGCCCGAGCCCGTGTCGCGCGACGACCTGATCAAGCTGAGAGCCCGGCATGTTATGAGAGAGGGCAGGGACGACTCCTTGGGACGCCCCTACGCAGCCTACCGTGCCCGGGGCGAGGTCCGGCGGCTGTGGCGTGAGGATGCGGCCAGTCTGGGGCAGAAGCTTCACGTGGTGAACCGGCTGAACATCTTGGGAGTTGCCTTCCGAGGGGCGGACGATGCGGAAGAGCAAGTCCTCGCGGAAATCGGCCGAAGGTTCATCATCATGTGACCTCCGGCATATATTCTGGCAGAGGGCGGGTAGACCCGCCAACGCCAGGGGGGAGGAGCAAGTGGGAATTGAGCTCGAGCGCAGGAGGCTCTCGTTTGTCAGGGTGTCCGGGCAGGGCATGGCTGAGGTCAACGCCCAGCGGTCCTGCGCGCTGCCTGCGGATTATCCGGACATGTCGGACGCTTCAGCCGAGGCCGTCCTCTGGGCTCAGGGAATGCCAGTCGTCACATCCGCGGAGCCCGGGGAGGGACAGGTCAAGGTATCCGGGTACGTCAGGTCGCAGGTCTTGTACGTAGCGCAGGGCCATCCCGATGGTCAACCCGATTCGGTGACGAGGGTCTCCATCGACGATCCCAGGTTCGAGGTTGTCATTCCGGCCCCGGGAGTCGCGCCCGACGATGCCGCCGGCGCCGAGGTGACGCTCGCACATTTCCAGGCGGAGAGCACGGGTGCGCGCACGTTGCAGTTCGCCGCCACTCTGGCGGTTTCGGCCCACGCCTTGCGGGAAACGACGGTGGAGGCTGCTGTGGCAGCCCAGGCCACCGGCGGGTCGCGCATCACAGTCCACACTGAGAGTGTGACAGTGAACCGGCTAGTCGCGTCGCGGTCGGAGCGCGTGGAGATCGGGGAGACGCTCGACATCCCCGAGGGCAACCCGCCCGGCACTTTGGATGCCAGGTCTTGCGGCGCCGCAGGGCTAGCCCGGGCCGTGAGCGTCCAGACACTCGACGGCAAGGTGTCGGTCGACGGTGAACTGGCGCTGGAGATCGCCTATGCTCCAGCCAGATCCGTGGCGGCGGTGAACATTGTCAGGTTCGAGCGAGTGCCCTTCCACAAATCCTTTGAGATTCCCGAAGCCCCAAAGTCCATGACGCCCAGGGCCCGGGTTGAGCTTGCTGCGATCTCCGCGACGCCCGTTGCCGATGGCGCCTTCAGGGTGGAAGCGGCTGTGGATGTGAGCATCGAACTGACAGCCAGGGAACGCGTGCCGGTGGTCGTGGAGATATCTTCGGAGACCCAGGAGATAGTGGACACCGAGACCAAGTCCATTGTCGTTGAGGAGATGGTGGGCGAAGGTACTGTCGACATCGATGTGCAAGACACGGCGCCTGTCTCGGCTCTGATGCAGCATCGCTCGCTCACGGGAATGGAGGAGATCAGGGGGAGTTTTCGGCAGGTGGGTCTGTCGGAGGCTGAAGCGTCCGATGGGGAGGCAACGGTAAGGGGATTGCTCAGGGCCAGGGTGTTCCTCAGCGATGTGGAGGAAGACGATGCGGGCACATTCCCAGTCGCGTTTGCGCTGGAGGCGCCTGTGGAGTTTTCAGACTCCACCGAGATTCCAGACGTGATCGAGGGAGACAGGATAGAAGTCACGTCAATTGCCGAATCGGTATTCGTGGAGAGGGCCGGTCCGGCCAAGCTCGATGTGCAGGGGTCGATCCGCATTGGCGTTGCGGCATACCGTCAGGCCCGGGCGTCGGTGGTAACAGCGGCCGAGATGATCGCGCCTGTGTCGCTCGACCCATTCTCGATGACCTTCTACGTGGTGGGGCCGGGCGATACTCTGCCGCGGATCGCGCGCAGATACGGGGTGCCCCCCGACAAGATCGCTCTGGCCAATGGAATTGCGCAGACGGACGCACTTGAGCCGGGGCAGAAGCTCTACATCCCAGCCCGGCGGTAGGCCGGCGGCGCGCCGCAGCGTACCGTCCTCAAAGCGCCCGCTATTGTGTATGGCGGCGCGCGTGAGGACGGTATTG
>DHON01000090.1:0-35412 GCA_002409965.1 Firmicutes bacterium UBA5389 | reverse complement strand
CAATACCGTCCTCACGCGCGCCGCAGCGTACCGTCCTCAAAGCGCCCGCTATTGTGTATGGCGGCGCGCGTGAGGACGGTATTGTCTGTGGAGGAATTCCGCGCTCCGCAGGCGAACACTAGTGCGGGGCACGCCGCCATGCTACAGGTCGAGGCCGGGTCATGGCCGTGGGCTTGCCAGTCACTGCGAAAGCGAGGGACAAGCGCTTGGACGCTTCCAGGTTCGTCAACTCACTCATGTCCGGCTACGAGTATCGTGGACAGGCTGTCCATGTGGAGGCTATCCCCGCCCGGGGGGCCAGCTACGCGCAGGTGGATCCGCCGATAGTCCCGCTGCTCGCCGGCGCGCTCGAGCGCGAGGGGATATCGTCTCTCTATACTCATCAGGCAGAGGCGGTTCAGTTGGCCAGGGAGGGACGCGACATCGTCATCGTTACCTCCACAGCCAGCGGCAAGACGCTCTGCTACAACATTCCCGTCGTCGAAAGGCTATTGCAGGATCCGGGGGCGGCGGCCCTCTACATATTCCCCACCAAAGCCCTGGCGCAAGACCAGCAGCGCGGGTTGGCGCGAATGGCGGAACTGGAGCCTCGGCTGCCTGTGAGGTCGGGCACATACGATGGTGACACTCCCGACTCCACCCGCCGGAAGTTGCGGGAGCAGGCCAACGTAGTGCTTACCAACCCCGATATGCTCCACCAGGGAATACTGCCGTCCCACCCCAGCTGGCGCCGGTTCTTCGCGGGCCTGCGCTACGTGGTGATCGACGAAATACACGCCTATCGAGGCGTTTTCGGTTCCAACGTGGCCAATGTGATCAGGCGACTTAGGCGAGTCTGCGCCCATTACGGGTCGGACCCCACATTCATCTGCTGTTCTGCCACTATCGCTAACCCGGGCGAGCTGGCCGCGGGCATATGCGGAAAACCAGTGCAGGTCGTCGACAACGATGGCGCGCCGCGCGGCGCCCGCAAGTTCGTGTTCTGGAACCCTCCGCGACTCGGCGGGAGCATGGAGCGGCGAAGCTCCAATTCCGAGGCCGAGCGTCTGCTGGTGCAACTGATTATGCTGGGCATACCGACCATCACATTCGTGCGCGCGCGGGTTGTGGCCGAGCTGATATACAAGTACGCAGTGGAAAGCCTGAGAAGGCAAGCCCCATCGCTGGCGAGCAAGATCAAGCCCTACCGCGGCGGCTATCTGCCCAGTGAGCGGCGGGAGATAGAACGGCAGCTGTTCGCAGGCGAATTGCTGGGCGTGGTGAGCACCAACGCTCTCGAGCTGGGCATCGACATAGGGTCTTTGGACGCTAGCCTGATTGTGGGCTATCCGGGAACCATCGCGTCCACCTGGCAGCAGGCAGGACGGGCCGGGCGCAAGGGCGAGGAATCGCTGGCAGTCTTCATAGCGCATGACCTCCCCATCGACCAGTATCTGATGCGACACCCGGAGTACTTCTTCGAGCGGTCGCCTGAGAACGCCATAGTCAACCCGGCAAACCCTTACATTCTCGCCGGCCACCTGCGCACCGCATCGGCCGAACTGCCTGTGGCCGCGGCCGAGCTGGACGGGTTTGGGGAGTACGCGCCCGCGCTCATCGCTATTCTGGAGGAGCGAGGAGACGTGATCCGCACCAGGCAGGGCTGGCGGTGGACGGGGCGTGGATTTCCCGCCAGCGATGTAAGGCTGCGGAACATGGCTGAGAATACGTATACGATCGTCGATACATCGTCGGAACAGGGCAACCGCGTCATAGGCACAATAGACGAGCTATCCGCGTTCGAGCAGGTGCACCCGGAGGCTGTGTACATGCATGAGGGAGAGACTTATTTAGTCTCGGACCTCAATCTCGCTGAGAAGGTGGCCTACATACACAAGGCGGATGTGGACTATTTCACTCAGTCTGTGACTGAGACCCGGGTCCAGATAGACGAGGAGGAGCAGACGAAGACGTGGCGTCGGAGCCAGGTGGACTTCGGCGATGTCACGGTCACCAGTCTCACCTACATGTTCCGCAAGATCAAGTTCTACGAGCGCGACAGCATAGGCTTTGGCAAGGTGAGCCTGCCCCAGCACGACCTGGCCACGGCAGCGGCCTGGCTTGAGTTGCCTGAGAGCGCTGCCCGGCTTGTGGCCGGGTTCGGGCGCATTGCTACAGAGGGCCTGATAGGCATCGGAAATGCGTCGTCGGCGGTGATCCCTCTGTTCGCCATGTGTGATCCGATGGATATCGGAACTGCGGTGGACTCGGCCAATACGGGCATGCCAACGCTGTTCATATACGACAGGCATCCCGGAGGCGTAGGATTTGCCCAGAAGTCATACAAGATGATCGAGGAGGCCATGGAGGCCTGCCTGAATCTCATTGAAAACTGTACGTGCGAGGACGGGTGCCCATCCTGCGTGGGCTCGCCGATCCCGCCGTTCGCGCAGTATGACCCGGATTCGACGCCGCGCGGACGCATTCCCGATAAGGAGACCGCCCTGGTCATCCTCCACGACTTGCTGGAGCGGGATCCCTACGTCCCCACGCGTCCCCCAGTGTGGGCGCAGTGGGGCGGCATGGGAGCGGAAGCAGGGGCGGGGGCCGGGGCAGGGCTCGGGGCAGGGGCGGAGGCGCGGCCATGCGGGGGCGGGCTCGCGCCTGGGGTAGGCCAGCCCGTTCATGACGACCGCGCGATCCGGGTGGTGGTCAAACCGTTGCCTGAGGGGGTGGAGAGGCGAATTCGGAAGATGATGGAGCATACCAATTTCGGGCGCAAAACTAGATAATGATACACACAATCCCTGTATAGTGTAGAGCAAACTCGTAAAGTGGTCGTTGACAGTATCCTGCAGGCAGGGTATACTCATGCAGTAATAGCGCAACAAGATTCGAAAGGAGCTGTGTGTAGTGAGAAGACTGTCTTCTGTATTCTTTTTGTGCATGGCACTTGTTCTTGTTATCGGAGCTACTGCTGCTGTCGGGGCGAAACCTGTTCTGAAAGTTGGGACAAGCGCCGATTTCCCGCCTTTTGAGTTCCAGGACGAGAAGACCGGAGCTTTTCTGGGATTCGACATCGACCTGATCCGTGCCATCGGCGCGGCTGCCGGGATGGAAGTGCAGATCGTGAACACCGCGTGGGACGGCCTGATTCCGGGCCTGCTCACAGGCAACTATGACTGCATCATGTCGGCGATGACTATTACCGACGACCGTTTGAAGGCAGTGGCGTTCTCCGACCCGTATGTCTCCGCCGGGCAGGTCATAGTGACTCAGGCCAAGGACTCTTCGATTCAGACTGTGGAGGATCTTGAGGGCAAGAAGATTTCGGTGCAGATCGGCACCACTGGCGACCTTGCGGCCTCCGACATCAAGAACGCCATAGTCAAGCGGTTCAACATGGCGCCCGACGCGATCCAGGAAGTCCGAAACGGCGGCGCCGCGGCCTGTATAATCGACCTGGCAGTGGCGGCCGAGATCGCTCAGGAGTACAAGGACATCAAGTTCGGCGAGCCGTTCACCATGGAGTACTACGGCATCGCGATCCGCAAGAACAACGCCGACCTTGTCAAGAAGATCAACAAGGCGCTGGCCTCGATCAAGGTTTCCGGGGAGTACGACAAGATATACGCTGATTGGTTCGGGCAGAACTGACGGAGATATCGGGGTTGATCATCATGAGCTGGCCACGGCGGTCTAGAACCCGCCGGTGGCCAGTCTTCATGAGATGAGAGATGGAGGGATCGATGTGGCGCTCGACTTCTCGATAATCCCGGGCATCATACCTGCATTGCTCGTGGGCACACGTATGACCATCGGGCTGGCGGTCATTGCGGTGGCGATCGGCCTTGTCATCGGATCGTTCGCCGGAATCGCCCGGGTGGGCGCGAATCGCGCGGCGCGCGTCATCACCAGCGTCTACGTTGACTTCATCAGAGGCACCCCGCTTCTGGTGCAGTTGTTCCTCGTCTACTTCGGCTTGCCTACGCTCATAGGACGTCCTGTGCCGCCCTTCATCGCTGCGATTGCGGCCATGGGCATCAACAGCGGGGCGTACATAGCGGAGATCGTCCGGGCGGGCATACAGTCAGTGGATCGGGGGCAGATGGAGGCTGCGCGGTCGCTGGGGCTGACCTACTCCCAGTCTATGCGGTACATCATCTTCCCACAGGCCCTTCGGCGGATCATACCTCCTCTGGGGAACGAGTTCATCGCGATGCTCAAGGACTCGTCTTTGGTATCGGTCATTGCCCTGGAGGAACTGCTCCGCAAGGGGCAGGTGGTCATTACCCGGACGTTCAGGCCCTTTGAAGTGTACATGGTTGTGGCGCTGATCTACCTGGCGATGACCCTGGCAATATCCAGGCTGGTAAGCTGGTCTGAAAGGAGGCTGAGGGTGGTTGATTAGGACAGTAGGGCTCGAGAAGTCCTTCGGGAGCAACCACGTGCTGCGCGGGATCGATGTCGCCATCAAGCCGCACGAGGTAGTCGTGGTCATAGGGCCGTCAGGCTCTGGGAAGAGCACCTTCCTGCGCTGCCTCAATCTCCTAGAGAAACCCACCGCTGGCCAGGTCTTCTTCCGAGGCCAGTGCGTCACCGATCCGCACGTCAACGTGAACGAGGTGCGGCGCGAGATGGGAATGGTGTTCCAGAGGTTCAACCTCTTCCCACACATGAGTGTGATAGACAACATCACCCTGGGTCCGATGAAGGTGCGCGGCGTGTCGCCAGAAGATGCTCGGCAGACTGCCCGGGATCTCCTGAAGAAAGTGGGGATCGCCGAAAAGGAAAAAGATTACCCGTCCCAGCTGTCCGGCGGGCAACAGCAGCGTGTCGCCATTGCCCGAGCGCTTGCGATGAAGCCCATGGCTATGCTGTTCGATGAGGCCACATCGGCCCTGGACCCGGAGATGATCGGCGAGGTGTTGGACGTCATCCGCAGGCTAGCTGAAGAGGGTATGACCATGGTGGTGGTCACTCACGAGATGGGTTTCGCGCGCGAGGTGGGCGACAGGGTTCTGTTCATGGACGAAGGCGTGATCGTGGAGCAAGGCACGCCCGAGCACGTGCTCGGCAGGCCGCAAAACCCCAGGACACGGGCGTTTCTGAGCAAGGTGTTGTAGAGCGATGAGATCGCGGGAATAGTGGGCGAGCTCTCTGTCGTAGAAATACGAACGGAGGGGGGTCCCGATGGTTCGAAACGCGGCGATCCGAAAAGCGAGGGTCCGCACGCACGCGCTGATCCAATCGCCGGGCTGCCCCTGGCCGGGAGTCTGGCTGCGGCCCGCATCTTTCGGGGCGGAGGGCTCAGAAGACTCCGGCATGCCGGGCATCGGAGAATGGTCTGCGATGGAACTGCGGCGGGCGCTCGTGGTCGCGGTTGCGATGGCCCTGGCGGGCTTGCTTCTGGGGGCCCTCCTCGCAGCCTTGGTAGGCAGGGCGGATACGGATAGCAGGTCCGGCGGGCTGCCGGGTCCCGTGAGACTACCATTGCCGGAGCGTCCGTCGCCGGGATACCCGGCGCCTGGCATCGACGGCAGGACTCTTGACGGGGAGCGTCTGTGCTTGCGCGATTGCGCGGGCGAGGTTGTGTTGCTGACGTTCTTCAATACTGCATCCGGCGCCAGTCTGGCCCACATGTCGGTCCTGGCCCAGATGCACGCGGAAGGACAGGAATCGGAGTCGCGCGAGGCGCGGATTGTGGCGATAGCCGTTGGCGATAAACCGGACGCGGTGCTCAGGTACATGGAAACGCGCAAGCTGGACCTGCCGGTGATCGCGGATCCCCGGGGCGAGTTTGCGCGTTTGTACGAGGTCACCGCCGTCCCCACCACATTCGTCGTGGATGCACAGGGCATCGTGCGGGACCTGCGTGTGGGCGCCATGACCCGCACGCAACTGGAGCGGGCGGTGCGGTCCGTCCTATAGCCGCCCTCTAGCTGGCCATTATCAGGCATGCGGAACCGCTTGATCATCGGTGTCTCGACAACTCATGGGTATTCCTGTGAGCTCTGCGACCTCCGCGACCGCCCATGGATCAGTTCTACTTCCACGCCTCAGACTGCGGCCCAGATGCCCTCGGCCCGAATAGCTTCTTGAACACGAACGGAGCTCCGAGTGTGGCCCACACGGCTACTGCGGCGTAGCGAAGCATGTTCCAGAAAGCAGTATAGGGGAAGACCGCCTTCAGGCCGTACCTGACGCCCATCAGCCCCGCCAGGCCCAGAACCACTTTGATGATGTGCACCGGCAAGCTAGCGCGAACGTCGTACTTGACGTACGCGGCTTCGAGCGTGTACCCGATTCCTGCCCCCGCAAGGAAGCCCAGCACTTGGGCAACTTCCTTGGTGAACTCGGGATTGAAAGGCGCCGACAGGGCGAACGCCAGACCAGGAGCGATTATGGAAACTGCCAGTGCGAGGCCGACTTGCCGCCCGCGGCCCGATGCGCGCAGGTGTTTCTCAATGCTCGCAAACGCAAACGCAATGGTCAGGCCCAGCGGCGCTCCGATCAGGACGTCTGTGGGGAAATGGACTGTGGCGTAGACTCGCGTGAATGCTACGATCACAACTACCGCGATCCCCGTGATGGTTACCCATTTCCGCTGGACGGCGCGCGCTAAGTAGGTCCAGAATGTGGATGTAACTTGCGCGTGACCGCTGGGGAATGAATACCCCGTTCCGGTCAGTTTCAGGTACTCAGGCGCATCGAGGTGCGGGAAAACGACATACGGCCGCGCGCGACAGAAGATGAACTTGATCCCAACGTTTATGTAGTTGGAAACCGACAGTGACATGACGAGTCCGAAGCCCAACGACTTGTTGACGCACCAGTAGAGTATGGGTATCACAGCCATGTAGAATGACGTGGAACCCAGGTCCGTTATCGCCTTGATGAATCTGTCAAGCCCGGGGGTTGCGATGCCCCTGAGGAACTCGAATACCGCAACGCCATCCAATACAGACCACCTCCGGCAATTGGTGTTCGCCGGATGGACTGAGAATCCTGCGCCTACGGATGAAAACTAAGGTGGGGGGAAGCAAGGAATGACAAGCGCCGTGTAGAAGAGCACGTAGAGGAGCAGGAGGACATAGCGAGCGATCCGGAGGGGTTGGCGTGATAGTCAGCATTGGAGACGTAATGATCGATGCATATTTCCAAGTGCCCGACCATCGAAATCCGCGTACCGACACTCACGGGCGGGTGGAGTTGGCTGCGGGCGGGTCGGCGGCTAACTTCGCTGTGTGGGTTGCGCGTCACGGGCGCATGTCAGGCCTGATAGGCTGCGTGGGAGACGACTTTCTGGGGCGAGGCCTGGCGGCGGAGTTGGAAGCCGAGGGAGTCTGCCCGTATCTCACATTCGATCCGGACCCGGAGTGCGGCACCGGCCGGGTGGGGGTCATTGTGGCGGCCAACGGCGAGCGCGACATGATATGCGACCGGCGGGCCAACACACGCCTATCGCCGGAGGACATCCCCGAGGAGGTCGTAGCCGGCGCCAAATGGCTGCATGTTTCGGGATATGCATTCCTGGAGAAATCGCCTGCGAAAGCCGTCCGCCGTGGTATCGATATAGCGCGAGAGGCGGGGGTTCCTGTGTCTATTGATCCGGCAGCGTATTCATTCATCCAGGCGCTGGGCAGGCAGGCCTTTCTGGAACTGTGCAACGGGGCCACGGTGATTCTTCCCAATCTGGACGAGGGGCGTGCCATGACTGGGTTGGGGCGACCGGAGGATGTTGCGGCGTGCCTGCTCGACCATTTCCCCGTAGTCGGGCTCAAGTTGGGTGGGGACGGGTGCCTGGGCATGGCGCGGCAGTGGACGCGAATGGCAGGCATGACCGGCGCAGGTGCACGTGCAGGAGAGAAGGGACCGCAAGCCACTGTGCGCTTTGCCGCAGCGCCGACTCAAGTGGTCGACACTACCGGGGCGGGCGATGCCTTCGACGCAGGGTTCGTGATCGAGTACTCGCGCGGGGCAGGGCTGGCCGCGAGCCTGGCCCGGGGGAACGAGATGGGCGCCAGGGCGGTATCGAAGATGGGCGCGAGATGACGGGACGCGGGGGCCGCTTCAATTCAGCAGTATCCACGCGCCCACTGCGAGCAACGCTATGCCCAGCAGTTTGAACGGACTGAACGGGACGCGCTCTATGCCCAGCCAGCCCAGGTGGTCGATGAGTGCGGCCATTCCGATCTGGCCTACTATGATGGCGGTCGTTGCGCTGACCGCTCCTGCTTTTCGTATGCCGTAGGCTACCGCGGCCGTAATGATCGGCCCTACAGGCCCGCCAAGTAGGTTCCACCATGGGGCGGCGCCCAGGCGCGCCAGGCCGCCCCGGCCGAGCCCCAAAGCCAGTCCGGCCCCTGTTAGGGCGGCACCTGAGGCCAGAACCACGAAAGTAGTCTCCCACAGACCTATGGCCTTCGCAGCCGTTGCGTTCACGGCCCCCTGGAATGCCATCGCAACTCCGCTGGCTGCTGCGGCTATCAGGGCGGATGTCGCTCCTATACTGGAAAGGTACACAAGAACCACAGCCTTTCATCTTCAACAAGCAAATTCGATCCTGCGCTGTAGTGATTCCCACAGAATGGCCGTGAGTTGCAGGCAGTGCGTAGCAGGAATCCGACACGATAGGGAGAATAGAAAACATACTATGGACTCCCGAGGTTCAGATTGGTTTCTGGGCCTGCGGGCAAGGACGAGTCATTAACAACAGAGGGAGGCTAATTTGTATGCGAAGACTCATGTCAGTACTCGCGTGTTTCGTGGTGCTGCTGATGATTACCACAGCAAGCTTCGCTGCGGAAACACTCGCCAAGAAGCAAGAGCTAAGCTTCAATGTGGGAACCGAGCCTGAGACGCTTGACCCGGCTAAGTCTACCGGGGTTCCCGAGGCCATTATCGAGCTGAACTGCTTCGAGGGCCTTACCAGAATGGACGAGAAGAACGTTCCCCAGCCGGCAATCGCCGAGAGCTGGACTGTTAGCAAAGACGGTAAGACCTATGTCTTCAAACTTCGCAAGACGAAGTGGTCCAATGGAGAACCGCTGACTGCCCATGATTTTGAGTGGTCTTGGAAGCGGGCGCTTGCTCCGGAAACTGCTGCGGAGTACGCCACACAGCTCTGGTATATCAAGAACGGGCAGGCCTACAATGAGGGCGAGCTCAAGGACGCGTCCAAGGTGGGCGTTAGGGCAGTCGACGACTACACCCTCGAAGTGGTGCTGGAGAACCCTACCACATATTTCCTGCAGCTATGCAACTTCCCCACGCTGATGCCGGTGAACCGCAAGGTAGTCGAGAAGAACCCTGAGGGCTGGTTCCAGGACATCAAGAACTACATCGGAAACGGGCCGTACAAGATCGTCAAGTGGGACCACAGCGCTGTGATGGAGCTAGTGCCCAACGAGAACTACTGGAGACGCGATGAGGTGAAACTGAGCAAGCTGACCCTCTACCTCATCGACAACCGCCAGACAGCTCTGTCGATGTTTGAGACGGGCCAGCTCGACTGGTTCGACGATCCGCCGATTTCGGAGATTCCTCGTCTTGAGAAGGAAGGCTCCTTGTTCCGTTCACCCTATATTGGCACATACTACTACATGTTCAACGTAACCAAGAAGCCTGTGGATGATGTCAGAGTCCGCAAGGCTCTCACCATGGCCATCGACCGCCAGATGCTCATCGACCGCGTGACCAGGGGCGGCCAGGAGCCGGCTCTCGCCTACGTTCCCTTCGGGTTGGCTGACGGCAAGCCCGGCGCCGACTTCCGTACCGTAGGCGGAAACGACTATATCAAGGAGAACCTCGCAGTCGCGAAGAAGCTGTTGGCCGATGCCGGGTATCCGAACGGCAAGGGCTTCCCAACGCTGACGATCCTCTACAACACCAGCGAGAACCACAAGAAGATCGCCGAGGCCATCCAGGAGATGTGGAAGAAGAACCTGGGCATCAACGTCCAGCTCACCAACCAGGAGTGGGGCGTGTATTTGGCTTCGCGCGACGAGCTCAACTACGAAGTGGCCCGCGCCGGCTGGATCGGCGACTACATGGATCCCATGACCTTCCTCGACATGTGGACCACGACCAACGGCAACAACGACACTGGCTGGAGCAACAAGACCTACGACAACTTGATCTTCGGCTCCTTCAAGGTGGCGGACTCCATCGCTCGTGCGAAGATGCTCCATCAGGCTGAGGACATCCTCATGAACGAGATGCCCATCATGCCCATCTACTTCTATGTGAACCAGAACGTCATGAAGCCATGGGTCAAGGGCGCCGTCAGGTCGCCTCTGGGATTCATCGACTTCAGAGGTGCTTACGTGCTTGAGCACAAGTAGTATGCTAGATGGAGACTGACCTGTTCGTGTGAACTGACAGAGGCCGGGGGTGTGCTCGGGCGACCGGCGCATGCCCCCGGCGCTGACATTTGACGGGAGCTGATATCGGTGGGCGGATATGTCCTTAGGAGGCTCATTTCTGTCTTCCTCGTCGTGTTTGTGGTTGCTAGCGGGACATTTGTTCTCATGCATACTATTCCGGGGGGCCCGTTCAAGAAGGAGAAGGCTTTGCCGCCGGCGATCCAGAGGAATATCGAGGAGAGGTACAAGCTCAACGACCCCCTTTGGAAGCAATACGCCGATTACCTCAAGAATCTTCTCCGAGGAGACCTGGGGCCGTCCTTCAAGTACCTGGGCCGGTCTGTGAACGACATCATCCGCGATGGGTTTCCGGTCAGCGCTGCCCTGGGCGCTTGGGCAATACTGTTTGCGCTTGTGGTGGGCGTGCCTGCAGGCATCATCTCCGCGCTGAACCAGAACAAGTGGCAGGATAACGCGGTGATGGCAATCGCCATAATCGGCGTGTCGGTGCCCAATTTCGTGATTGCGACCCTGCTCATGTACGTGTTTGCGGTCAAGCTCAGATGGCTTCCGGTCGCTATGTGGGGAACGCCCAGACACGTGATTCTACCCATGATCGCTCTCGCCGGCTTTCCGGCGGCCTTCTTCGCAAGGCTCATGAGGTCCAGCACCCTGGATGTCCTGTCGCAGGATTACATCCGCACCGCGCGGGCCAAGGGGCTGTCTTGGTACGCTGTCGTTGTAAAGCATGTGGTCAAGAACGCAATACTGCCTGTGGTGACGTATCTGGGGCCGCTGGTTGCCGGCATCCTCACAGGGAGTTTCGTAGTGGAGAACATCTTCGCCATTCCGGGGCTTGGACGGTACTACGTTACGAGCATATACAACCGCGACTACACCACGATAATGGGCGTGACGATATTCTACAGCGCCTTCCTTGTGCTGGTGAATTTCCTGGTAGATATCACCTACGGATGGATCGATCCCAGGATCAAACTGGTGAAGGCAAAGGAGTGATGAGCTGTGGAATACACTGCTGATATGTTCAAACCGGTAGAGAAGGACATAGAAGGCGCGGAGGCTATTGTTCGACCGTCCGTCACGTACTGGCAGGACGCCTGGCGTCGTCTGAAGCAGAACCGGCTGGCCATGATCGGCCTCTGGGTGATAGTGATTATCACGTTGATTGCCGTCTTCGGCCCCGTGTTATCGCCCTACTCTTATTCGGATCAGAGCCTGTTCGATCAGAACATGTATGTGAGCAAGGAACACTGGCTGGGCACTGACGACCTCGGGCGCGACCTGCTCACCAGGATCATGTACGGCGCCCGCATCTCGCTGACCGTTGGTTTCCTGGCGAGCCTCATTAACCTCACAGTTGGGGTAGTGTATGGCGGCGTTTCAGGATACTACGGAGGCCACATCGACAACATTATGATGCGCATAGTTGAGATCCTAAGCGGCATTCCCCTGCTGCTTTATGTGATACTACTGATGGTGGTCCTAAAGCCGGGCTTGCAGAACATCCTCATTGCTCTGGGCCTTGTATACTGGCTCGGCATGGCCAGAATCGTGAGAGGCCAGATACTCAGTCTCAAGGAGCAGGACTATGTGCTGGCTGCGCGGACTATTGGCGCCGACAACTCGCGAATCATATACAAGCATTTGATCCCGAATGCCATGGGTCCCATTATCGTCACTGCGACCCTCAACATCCCGCAAGCCATATTCACCGAGGCTTTTCTCAGTTTCATCGGGCTTGGAGTGAACGCGCCCATGGCCAGCTGGGGCGTGCTGGCAAATGACGCGCTGCCGTCTTTCCGAAGTTACCCGTGGCAGCTATTCTTCCCGGCCATTGCCATCAGCATAACAATGCTTGCGTTCAACTTTCTCGGCGATGGGCTGCGGGATGCGCTCGACCCCAAGCAGCGAAAGTGAGCCGTTGACATAGAGTAAGGGGGAATACACGTTGGAAAGGCTTCTTGAAGTCACCAACCTTCATACATCGTTCTTCACCTATTCGGGGGAAGTCAAGGCCGTCCGCGGCGTGGGGTTTCATGTTGACGAGGGCGAGGCCATCGCCATTGTGGGCGAGTCCGGCTGCGGCAAGAGCGTGACAGCCACATCGATCATGAGGCTGATCCCTCCGCCTGGTAGAATCACCGATGGGACCATAGTGTTCAACGGGCGGGATCTTATGAGCCTGACCGAGCGGCAGATGCAGCATGTCCGGGGCAACGAAATCGGGATGATATTTCAGGATCCGATGACATCGCTCAACCCGGTGCTTACCATCAAGGCGCAGATTGTGGAGACGCTCACATTGCACCAGCACATCAGCAAAGAGGCCGCCGCCAATCGAGCCATCGAGCTGATGAACTTGGTGGGCATCCCGTCCCCTCAAAGGCGTCTCGGATCGTATCCACACGAGTTCAGCGGCGGGATGCGGCAGAGGGTCATGATAGCCATGGCCCTGGCGTGCAACCCCAAACTTCTGATTGCGGATGAACCCACCACGGCCCTTGACGTGACCATTCAGGCGCAGATCATCAGCCTCATGAAGGATCTCAAGAAGAAGCTGGGGATGTCCATAATCTTGATCACGCACGATCTGGGAGTCGTGGCCGGACTGGCCCAGCGGGTGGTCGTGATGTATGCTGGCATGATCATCGAACAAGGTACGGTGGGCGAGATATACTACCATGCGCAACACCCGTATACGTGGGGTCTGCTCAAGTCAGTTCCCAGGTTGGACGCGGAGCAGAAGAAGAAACTCGTGCCGATTCTGGGTCAACCGCCCGACTTGATCAGTCCACCCCAGGGATGCCCCTTCGCGCCCAGGTGCGATTTCGCGATGGCCGTATGCAAGCAGGTGCCTCCTGAATACACCCAGATGTCCGACCATCATAAGGTGGCGTGCTGGTTGCAGCATCCGATGGCGCCGGAGTATGTCAGGGTAGAGAGAGGGGGCGTAGCGTGATGGCGCCACTGGTTGAAGTGAGAAACCTGAAGAAATACTTCAGTGTCGGCGAAGGATGGTTCGGCCGCAAGGGCGGTGTCCTCAAAGCTGTCGACGATATCAACTTCACCATCGACCGCGGTCGGACTCTGGGCCTTGTGGGCGAATCGGGCTGCGGCAAGACCACGGCCGGGAGGACGATCTGCCGTCTGTACGAACCTACCGCGGGCGAGACCATTTTCGACGGAGCACCGGTATATTCGCTTTCGCCCAGCGAGATGCTGTCTTTGAGGCGGAGAATGCAGATGATCTTCCAGGACCCATACGCCTCTCTCAACCCGCGCATGACTGTGGGCGATATCGTTGGCGAGCCCATCGACATCCATGGCCTTGCAGGGAGCAAGCAGGAGCGACTGGCGATGGTTCATGAACTCCTGCACACGGTAGGTTTGAGCCCCGAGCACGCGACCAGATTCCCGCACGAGTTCAGCGGCGGGCAGCGGCAGAGGATAGGTGTGGCAAGGGCGCTCGCAGTGGAGCCGGAGTTCATCATATGCGATGAGCCCATCTCCGCGCTGGACGTTTCCATCCAGGCCCAGGTCATCAACATGCTCGAGGAGTTGCAGCAAAAGCGTGGGCTCACTTACCTGTTCATCGCGCACGACCTGGCCATGGTCAAACATACCAGCCACCGTATCGCAGTGATGTATCTTGGCAAGATCGTGGAGATGGCGGAGAGTGTAGAACTCTACAAGAACCCGCAGCACCCGTACACCCAGGCTCTTCTGTCGGCGATTCCCATCCCTGACCCCGATGTGGAGGCTGTGCGGCAGCGGATCATCCTGGAGGGTGACGTTCCGAGCCCAATCGACCCACCGCCGGGATGTCGTTTCCGAACGAGATGCAAGATGGCCAAGAAGATCTGTGGCGAGCAGGATCCCGAGTTGGTCAATCTGGGCGGTCACGATGTCGCGTGCCACCTGGTGAAGTGAGTCGATGGGAAGAATCTAGGTAGTCTATGTTTGACAGTTCGGGAGAGATGATCATTGTACAAGCGAGCCCGCCTTGCCGCTCTGGCATTGACTGTGTTGCTGACTGCGGCGTCGTTCTGCATGACTCTGGGCATCGGCCCGGCGGCAGACGCCATGATGGCTCCGCCTCCTGCGATCGCCGCCAAGAGCGCTAAGCTAGTAGATGCTTCCACCGGCCAGGTTCTGTATGCCGCGGATTCTGATGAACGCACGGCGCCTGCGTCCATTACCAAGATCATGACAATGCTGCTCGTCATGGAGCAGGTCAAGGCCGGCAAGATATCCCTCGACGATGTAGTTACGGTGAGCACCGAGGCATCGCTGATGGGAGGGTCGCAGGTCTATCTCAAGGAACGAGAGCGCGTGCCGGTGCGCGATTTGATGGCCGCCGCCGCCATAAGGTCTGCCAACGATGCAAGTTTCGCGCTGGCCGAACATGTAGCCGGGACGGCCGATGACTTCGTCTGGATGATGAACCAGCGCGCGGCGGAGCTCGGGATGGCAAATACCCACTTCACCAACCCTGAGGGCCTGGACGATCCGGATCACTACACCACCGCGGCTGACATTGCCATCATGTCGCGCGAACTGGTTGCATACCCTGAAGTGCTGGAATGGACCAGCACTTGGATAGGCAAGATGCGAGACGGCACGTATGACCTGTTTAACACGAACCGGCTCATCAAGGAGTATGAGGGCGCAGATGGCTTGAAGACAGGCCACACCGACAAGGCCGGATACTGCCTCGCGGGCACAGCCGAGCGCGGCGGCGTGCGCTTGATCGCCGTGGTGATGGGCACTGCGGGCGAGAGCGAACGGGTCGCGGAGACGGCTAAGCTGCTCGACTACGGGTTCCGCAATTTCGAACGAGCCACGCTTGCCGAGGCGGGCGCGCCAGTGGGGACGCTGCGGGTGCAGACTGCGGCACGCCCCGATGTGGCTGCGGTGGCCGCGGAAGACGTTGTCGCGCTGGTTCCAAGAGGGACCGCTGCCGAGGTGAGCGTGGAATTTGAACCTGTCGAGGAGGAAATCGCGGCCCCGATCAAGAAAGGACAGACGCTTGGGCGGGCTGTGGTGCGCACTGCTGCCGGCGAGGAACTGCGCTCGGTGAGCGCGGTTGCCGAGTCAGACGTGGCGCGGGCCAACATGTTGGTGCGAGCCTGGCGGTCCATAGTGGGTTTCTTCGCAAGGCTGCTCGGGCGGAAGTAGCGGCGGGCGAGGGTGAGGGCTTTGCAGGCACAAGCGCAGGCGCCGCAAGCGCTAGAGGCCAGAGCATGGGCCAAGGTGAACCTGGCGCTCGATATCGTGGGCAAGAGGCCGGATGGGTACCACGATATCGAGACGGTTATGCACCGGATCGAGCTGGCCGACGATATCGAGGTAGTCAGGGACAAGGATCCGGTGAGCGCCGGTGAACCGGTGATCACCGTAGAGGTTACGGGTGTCGCAGGCTTGGATGTTTCTGGCGTACCGTGTGGCCGGGGCAACATCGCGTTTCGAGCGGCCCAGGCCTTTCTTGCGCGCCTCGGCTTCCGTGGCGCATCGGTGAGCATCAGGATACGAAAGCGTATCCCTGTGGGCGCGGGATTGGGAGGCGGAAGCGCCGATGCTGCAGCAGTTCTCGTGGCTATGAACAGGCTGTGGGAGAATCCCCTCGGCCGCGAGCAGCTGATGGCCGTTGGCGCGTCGATCGGCGCGGATGTTCCGTTCTGCTTGGCCAACAATGATGCTGCATTCGCGCAGGGCATCGGGGACCGCCTTACGCCTCTGCCGGGCTTGCTCGGGGTGGGATTGCTGCTTGTCAACCCTGGGTACGCCGTGTCCACCTCGGATGCATACGCGAAGTGGGATGCCAGGCATACTCGGGATGGCGGCGCCCCGGCGCGGGCTCTTGCCAGGGCGATTGCTGCAGGAAGAGCTGAGGGCGATGGCGGCCCCGACTTGCGCCGCATCTGCGCGTTGCTGAGCAACGGTTTTGAACCGCTCGTGGCTGAAGAGCATGGCCAGGTGCTTCATCTGAAGCAGTTGCTGATGCAGGCAGGCGCCATAGGCGCCCTGATGAGCGGCAGCGGGCCCACGGTGTTCGGCGTCTACGACTCGCCTGGCCAGGCAGAAGCAGCGGCGGTCGTGTTTGGATCACGTGCCGACTCTCACATTCGGGTCATTCCCAGTTGCACTTGCACCGGCGCTCGTGAGTCCTGATAGGTCGGAGTGGCGGAATAGTATGTCTGCGATACCTGCTGTGGGCCGGAGCGGCCCAATCTCTCTTGCGGGGAGATGGGATTGACGATGAGCATGCGAGCAGATGCAGTCATCATGGCGGGGGCTGATAACAGCGGGCGACTTGCCGAAGTATCAGATGCCCCATACGAGGCTCTGATCGACATAAACGGCAAGACCATGCTGGAATGGGTGCTTGAAGGCGTGTTCCAGGCAGAACGGGTGGACCGGATCATCGTGGTGGGACCGGTGGACGCTCTTGGCGATGTCATGGGGCGTCTGCCCGAGGCGGAGCGGGGCAGAGTAGTCTGGGTAGAGCAGCGCGGCAACATGATCGATAACTTGATAGCAGGGGTGGAGCAGGTTCCTGACTCCAAGAAAGCGCTTGCCCTGTCTTCCGACATCCCGTTCATCACAGGAGAAGTGCTCGACGGGTTCATCAAGCTGTGCGAGGAGATGCCGGCCCAGGTCCATTACGCTCTCATTCCCAAGTCGGTGAATGAAGCCAGTTTCCCGGGAGTGGAGCGAACGTATATCAACATGGCAGATGCTGTGGTGACCGGCGGGAACGCCTTCATGCTCGAGCCTGATGTCGTACGGCGAAATTACGGCGTAATCAAACAGGCTCTGGGTATGAGGAAGAAGCCCTTTGCCCTCCTGTCCCTGCTGGGTCTGCCGTTCATAATCAAATACCTGATTGGGCGTCTAACCATAGCGGATGTAGAGCATAAAGCCAAGACGTGGCTGGATATCGTGGGCAGGGGAGTAATTGTGCCCTATGCAGAAATCGGAGTGGATGTCGACAAACCCAGCGACTATGAGCTGGCCTGTCGCGTCCTGTCAGGCACAGGTTCAGGGTTAGGCAGACGGAGGGATATTCGTGAAAAGAGTAGTCAGTACTGAAGCCGCACCGGCGGCCGTTGGGCCGTATTCGCAGGGCATTCGCGTGGGCAACTTGCTGTTCGTGTCGGGGCAATTGCCGATAGATCCTGCTACGGGCGCGTTCGCAGAGGGCGGAATCGAGGCGCAAACCGCACAGTCCCTGGCGAATCTTAAGGCGATTCTGGCCGAGGAAGGCGTTGGGCTGGATTCGGTGGTGAAGACCACCGTGTTCCTGGCGAATATGGATGATTTCGCAGCAATGAACAAGATCTACGCCTCGTGCTTCAAGGCCGATCCGCCTGCGCGCTCAGCTTTCCAGGTGGCGAGGCTTCCTAAGAACGCTCAAGTTGAGATCGAGGCCATCGCGTGGGTTGAGTAGGCATCAGGGGACAAAAGCAACCGGCAGGGCCGCTGCCCTGCCGGACACCTTTCAAATGTGGCTGGGGCGGGAGGATTCGAACCTCCGAATGCAGGATCCAAAGTCCCGTGCCTTACCGCTTGGCTACGCCCCATCTGCGCATCGCCCATTGCGGACGCGATGCGCTTCAATTCTAGCACAACACCGCGCCCGGTGCAATTTGGCTTCCTCGAAGATTACACGGACCCATTGGTGGGCCGGCGGGCATCCGTGACCGCGGGGGCGGGCAGGATGACCCGCATCCTGCCCTGCTGGGATCGGGTACGCGTATGTGCCGCCTAGACCTTGCTGCCTGGCCAGTTAGGTCCGGGGATGCTGCCTGCCGGATGGGCGACAGACTGGTTTAGAGGTTGATGCAGTGGCGTGCTTGCCCCGACTCCGCCAACTCCCAGATTGGACGCGTTCCCCCATGGACCGACTACTTCTGAGAAGCCGTGCTTCACCCCGGCTGCGGTTGTGGCCGCGAGCGATGCCTGCGCTGCCTCTATCATTCTGCGGACCATGCCGCCGCCAACTGACCCGCAATCGCGAGAGGTCATGTCTCCCCAGTATCCACCTTGGATGTCATGCGTGGGGATGTTGAGTTCGCTCGCGACCTCCCACTTCATCTGCTCCAGAGCCTGCCGCGCCTGCGGTACCAATGTCCGTCTGCTTCTGCGACTCGCTGGCATGCTTTCACCTCCTCGAGTTTCTGAGTACATTCTTTGCACAGGTCATCGGGCATATGTTAGTTAACGCGAGGCGTCTGGAACGCTTCCTTCCACTCGCGTGAAAAGTTGACGAAGCTGTATGCTTGGTATATGCTCAAAGTGTTCGTGACTTCATTTCCCTAGTTCCGTTGGGGTGGAGTGAACTTTATGATGTCTTTCGTGGGGCTTGTACTTGCGGCAGGGCTTGGCAAGCGAATGAAGTCTTCCTTGCCAAAAGCTCTTCACCAAGTTGCCGGGCAGCCCATGATTGACCACGTAGTCGGCACGCTTGCTAAATCTGGAGCTTCGCGAGTGATTACTGTGGTGGGCCACGAAGGCCAGGCTCTCCAAGAGCACCTGGCCGGGCGGTCTGAAATAGTATGGCAACACGAGCAATTGGGCACCGGCCACGCCGCAGCACAGGCAGGGCCGGCGCTTGCTGGTTATGTGGGCAACGTTGTCATCATTCCCGGCGATGTCCCTCTCCTGCCAGCCTCATCCATTCAGAATCTCATTGAGGTACATGAAGCCGGCGGATACGCTGCCACGGTCCTCACCATGGTTCTGGATGAACCGGGAGTCTACGGCAGGGTGGTAAGGGACTGCTCAGGCCGTGTCAGTTCCATAGTAGAATACTGCGATGCGTCGGATGCCATTCGTGCCGTGCGCGAGGTCAATACCGGCGTTTATTGTTTCGATAACCATCAATTAGCTGGCGCGCTTCCCCTGCTGTCCAATGAGAACAAGCAAGGTGAGTACTATCTCACAGATGTGATATCTGCATTGATCTCTCAGGACCTGCCGGTTGGCGCAGTCGCGCTGGACGATGCGTCCGAGGGAATGGGGGTAAACTCCCGGGCTCAGCTGGCCGCCGCCGAACAGGCGATGCGCGACCGAAAACGGCTCGCGCTGATGGAAGAGGGTGTGACGCTGGTAGATCCCGCGAGCACGTTTGTCGACGCGCAGGTGGAGATCGGACGCGACACGGTGATCATGCCATTCACCGTCATATCAGGCAGTACATCCATCGGCCAATCATGCAACATCGGCCCGTATGTCCAGATTCGCGACTCAAGCGTAGGCGATCGATGCAACATCGGCCCGTTCGCCTTCCTGCGCCCTGGTACTGTGCTCGGCGATCGGGTCAAGGTCGGCGATTTCGTGGAGGTCAAGAATAGCCGGGTGGGAGAAGGCACTAAAGTACCGCACCTCAGCTACATCGGCGATGCAGTACTGGGGTCGGGCGTCAACGTTGGGGCCGGCACTATTACCTGCAACTATGATGGCGTGGCCAAACACACAACTGTAATCGACAACGGCGCCTTTGTCGGAGCAAACTCGAACTTGGTTGCTCCTGTGCGGGTGGGGCAGAATGCCTACATTGCAACGGGCTCTACGGTGACGACCAACGTGCCGCCGGAGGCTCTTGCCATAGCCCGAGCGCGTCAGGAAAACAAGGACGGGTGGGCCGCGCGGCGGAGGGCCGCTCTGGCCGCCGGTACTTCCGGGACTGGCCGGACCGCCGAGGCTGGCGGAACCGCCGGAACTGCCGGCGACTTCAAAGCTGCTGAGGATGCCAGGGAGGAGAAGAAGTAATGCTTGCATGCCACAGAAAACTCAAGGTCTTCTCGTGCAACTCGAATCCGGAGATGGCGGAGGAGATCGCGGTCAACCTGGGCACCACGCTTGTGAAGTCGTGTGTTGGGAGGTTCAGCGACGGCGAGATACGTGTGCAGATACACGAGAGCATCAGGGGCGCGGACGTATTCGTGATCCAGTCGCTTGTCCGGCCGGTCCACGACAATATCATGGAACTGCTCATCGTCATTGACGCGCTGAGGCGCGCATCGGCCCGGTCCATTACCGCGGTGGTTCCGTATTACGCATACGCGCGGCAGGACCGCAAAGCGCAGCCCAGAGAGCCTATCGCAGCAAAACTCCTGGCCAATCTGATAACGGCGGCCGGCGCGACGCGGGTGCTCACCATCGACCTGCACGCGCCGCAGATTCAGGGTTTCTTCGACATCCCGTTGGACCACCTGAAGGCAGCCCCCATACTGGCGCAGCACCTCGATGCGCGCGGGCTGCGCGGATGCGTAATAGTGTCGCCGGATGTAGGCGGCGTGACGCGAGCGAGGGGGATCGCAGAGCACCTCGACGCTACTTTGGCGATTGTCGACAAACGTCGGCCCCGGCCTAATGTGTCGGAAGTAATGAACATCATAGGTGAAGTCAAGGGCAAGCCGTGCGTGATAGTGGACGACCTGGTGGACACGGCCGGAACGATAGTCCAGGCTGCCAAGGCGCTGCTGGATGCGGGCGCAACGGAGGTCAGAGGGTGCTGCACTCACGGCGTGCTGTCAGGGCCGGCTATTGAGCGCCTGAAGTCGTCGGTCATCCAGGAGTTGGTCATCACCAACACGATTCCAGTCAGCGCGCACGACAATATCGATAAGATTACAGTTCTGTCGGTGGCACCGCTTTTTGCTGAGGCCATTCGGCGGATATATGAAGAGCTCTCGGTGAGCATACTCTTTGAGTAACATGCCGCAGGCTGCGGATTGCAGGCTGCAGGCGGCAGGTAGTGAGATGTTTCTGATATTCGGGCTCGGAAACCCCGGATCTAGGTACGAGTGTTCAAGGCATAACGCGGGGTTCATGGTCCTCGACCGCGTTGGGCGCGAACTCGGAGTCGCTTTCCGACGAGCGCCCTATTGCAGCCTCGCGGCTCGTGCCAGAGTAGCCGGGAATGATCTGGTCCTCATAAAGCCTCAGACCTACATGAACAACAGCGGAATCGCTGTTGCCGGCGCGGCGCGGTGGCACAGAGCGGGCCCCGAGTCGCTGCTTGTGGTGTACGATGACATGGATCTTGAGGTTGGGCGGCTGCGCATACGCGCCAAGGGCAGCGCAGGCGGTCACAACGGGATGAAGTCCATCGTGGAGCATGTAGGGACTGAGGAGATTGTCCGGCTGCGACTTGGCATCGGGCGCCCCGACTCGTGGGACGACCCCGTGAACTACGTCACAGGTCTTTTCGGTCGGGATGAACTTCCTGTGATGTCGGATGCGATTATGTGCGCCGTCCGTGCCATACTATGTATCGTGGAAGAGGGAGTGGACATCGCACAGACCCGCTTTAACTGAGCACGTTTCCAGCCGAGGCTGTGAGGCCAATCCTGGCCCTCCGGCCATGCTGCAATTCGCTCGGTCGCCTTTTCGGTCTCCCTGGAGGTGTAGGTTTGACCGGGATTTCAAACATCCTGCTTGAATCCGAGATGTTTTCAGATGTTCTGAAAAGAACCGCTCACGGTGTGGACAGGACTCACATTGCCGGTCTGTCTGGCTCGCAGAAGTCTTTGTTCATAGCGGGCTTGCTCTGGCATACGCCCAGAACCGTGTTTGTCGTGGCCCCGAACCAGCTGGCGGCGGATGCCATAGCAGGCGACCTGACGGTCCTGGCCGGTGGCGACCGGGTGTTTGTCTTCCCTCCCGTCGACATGATGCCGTATGAAGAGGCACCGCTCAGTGCGGATCTGTCGGCCGCTCGCACCAGGGCGCTGGTGGCTTTGCTGGAAGACAGGCGGCACTGCGCGATAATAGCTCCTGTGCGCGCCTTAGGCAGGCGGACCATTCCGCCGTCGGCGTTTCGCGATTACATATTCCGTCTTTCCCAGGGCGATGTGTGTGACCTGGACGAGCTGATGCGGCGCCTTATCGCCGGCGGCTATGACATTCAGGGAAAGGTGGAAATGCGAGGCCAGGCTAGTGTGCGCGGCGGCATAGTGGACGTGTTTCCGCACGATGCCGATGCGCCGGCCAGGATTGAGCTGTTCGGCGACGAGATCGAGTCAATGAGGTCTTTTGACGTCAACACACAGCGTTCGAGCGGGGCCATGAACGAGGTCAGGATAACCCCCGCTCGCGAGTTCCTGTACGATGCCGAGCGCCTCAGCCGCGCCTGCACGGCCATCCGGAGCGAACTGGAATGCGTAGACCGTCCGCAATCGCGATCGCAGCTACGAGAGCGGGTCATGCACCACCTGGAACGTCTGGAGAACGGCGCGCGTTTTGACAATGAGGAGCAGTATCTTCCGTTTTTCTACCCTGAGCGAGTCACCGTGGCCGACTGGGCGCCCGGCGCGCTTTTTGTCATCGACGAGCCCGCCCGGGTGGAGGAGGCGCTGGACGGGTACGAGGCTGACGTGCGCGAGACGTACGCGAGCCTGCTCCAAGCGGGTATGGTCCTGTCGTCCCAGGCCGAGTCGTATCTGGGCGCCACCGATGTTCAGGCGTCCATCGGCAATAGGCAGACCGTATCGATTTCGCTGCTGTCGCGGGATATGGGAACGGGGCACGCGCCCATAATCGCTCCGGTCAAACAGGCTGATCTGTACGCGGGCCGCTTCGAAGACCTAATCCACGACATCAAGAAGTACCGGAAGCGGCAATACCGCGTTGTATGCACGGTGTCTACCAGCGACCGTCGCGATAGGTTTGCCGAGACGTTGGAGGACAGCGGCGTGCCAGTGACCAAGCTCACGGACCTCGCCGATGTGCCTGCCAAAGGCAGTGTCAGCGTGATCGCCGCAGAGATGACATCGGGGTTCCAGTATCCCGACATAAGATTATTGCTGCTCACTGATGCGGAGATCTACGGCAGGCAGAAGAAGCGAAGGCTGTTCGCCGCGGCGGAGGAGGGCGCGCGGATAGCCAGTTACACCGATCTTGTGCCCGGCGACTACGTTGTGCACGTAAATCACGGGGTAGGCCGATATTCGGGAGTGCAAACCTTGGAAGTAGGCGGAGCGCAGCGCGACTATCTGCTGGTGCAGTACGCGGGCGAGGACCGAGTGTACGTACCGACCGACCAGGTGGCGATGCTCCAGAAATACATCGGCATGGAGGATGCCGCCCCCAGGCTCAACAGGCTGGGAGGGGCGGAATGGGCAAGGGCCAAGACCCGTGTCCGGGAGTCGGTGCGCGACATGGCTCAGGACCTGCTCAAGCTGTATGCCGCTCGCCGCAGCGTAACGGGCTACTCCTTCTCGCGCGATACAGTATGGCAGCAGGAGTTCGAAGATGCTTTTCAGTATGAGGAGACGCCTGATCAGTGGCGTGCTATCATAGATGTCAAGCGAGACATGGAGAAACCGCTGCCCATGGACAGATTACTGTGTGGGGATGTGGGCTTTGGGAAGACTGAGGTGGCGCTGCGTGCGGCTTTCAAGGCTGCGGCCGACGGCAAACAGGTTGCGGTGTTGGTGCCCACCACGATCCTAGCCCAGCAGCACTACAACACATTCACTGAGCGCTTTAGGGGCTTCCCCATAAGGGTAGCCATGCTGTCCAGATTCCAGACAGATTCCGAGCAGCGCGAGGTGGTGCGCGGAATCAGGATGGGCTCAGTGGACGTAGTCATCGGCACACACAGGCTGCTGTCGGAGGACGTCCGGTTTCGCGATCTCGGCCTGTTGGTGGTGGATGAAGAACAGCGATTTGGAGTGGTGCAGAAGGAGCGTCTCAAGGACCTACGCAAAGAAGTAGACGTTCTCACCCTCACCGCCACGCCGATCCCGCGGACACTGCACATGGCGATGGTTGGAGTGCGGGACATGAGCCTGATCGAGACGCCCCCCGAGAACAGGTTCCCGATCCGGACCTACGTGCTGGAGCAGAATGAGAGCCTGATAAGGGAGGTTGTTCTGAGGGAGGTAGACCGCGGCGGGCAGGTTTACTTTGTGCACAACAGGGTTCAGACTATTGATGAGGCAGCGGCGACCCTGGCGCGGCTAGCACCGGAAGTTTCCATAGGAGTGGCCCACGGGCAGATGCCCGAGGACAGGTTGGAGCGGGTCATGCTGCAATTCCTCGCTCGTGAGTTTGATGTTCTCGTCTGTACAGCTATAATAGAATCTGGTATCGATATTCCCAATGTCAACACGATTGTCATCAATGATGCTCAGAATTTCGGGTTGGCTCAGCTTTACCAGCTCCGCGGCAGGGTGGGCCGCACCAACAGGGTTGCTTATGCATATCTACTCTTCAGACGAGACCGTGTGCTCACAGAACTTGCGGAGAAAAGGCTGTCGGCCATACGCGAGTTCACGAGCCTGGGATCAGGCTACAAGATAGCTCTGCGGGATCTGGAGATAAGAGGAGCTGGAAACATCCTCGGCGCCGAGCAGCATGGGCACATAGCGGCAGTCGGCTTCGAGATGTACTGTCGGCTCCTGGAGGATGAGATCAGGGAGCTGAAGGGTGATGCGCGGCGACCTGAGCCCGCGCTGGTCATGATCGATCTACCGGTCGATGCCTTCGTCCCGGATAGTTACGTGTCCGACTCGCGGCAGAAGATCGACGTCTACAAGAAGATCAATGGCGTCGAAACCATGGAGGACGCGGCTGACCTGGCCCGGGAGTTCACTGACAGATTCGGCCCCATGTCGGCGCCGGTATCGAACCTCATCGCCATCGCCGCTATCAGAGTGCTCGCGCGGGAGCTGGGCGTGATGGCCATAGCCGGTGAGCGCAACTCGGTGATAGTGAGGTTCCCGGAAGGAGTGCGTTACGCGAGCCAGGATATCATCAGGATAGCGAGACCTTTCAAGGGCAGGGTCATACTGGGCGGGGGAAGGTCGCAGAGTATCAGAGTAAAGACGCAGGGGATGCTGGAGAAGGAGATACTAAACACACTGGTTGGAGTCCTTTCCGAGATGAGGCAGTTAGCAGCAGCACCAGACCGAGTGAGTAGTACACAGGAGGCGATTGATGGATGAGACCGACTGGTATTGTGAGACGTATCGACGAGCTTGGAAGAATCGTGGTACCCAAAGAACTTCGGAGGAGTCTGCGTATACACGAGGGAGATTCGGTCGAGATATTCGTGGACCCAGACGGCAACATAGTGCTGAAGAAGTACTCCTCTGTCGGGCAGCTAAAGGAAGTAGCGGTCGACATGGCAGAGGCATTGGCAAAATCCTCAGGTGAGGTGGCCCTGATATGCGACAGAGACGTGGTAGTCGCGTGTGCCGGCGCAGGTGAGCACGACTTGACTGGTCGCGCCGTTGGACGGGCGGTTGAGAAGTCCATGGTGGAACGGCAGGTCCTGCTGGTCCACTTCAGCGGCGGCAGCGAGTCGTCTTCCATTCTCGTAGACGATGGCAGCGAGTTCGCGTTGATCTCGGCGGCCATCGCTCCGGTGGTAACAGACGGCGATCCCATTGGCGCCGTAATCATCGGCACGCCCTCCCAACAGCGGACCGTCGGCGATCTTGAGGAGACGCTGGTCGTTACGGCAGCGGGGTACATCGGTCGACAGGTTGAATAGCGACGGGGGCGTTGGGCAATGACAGACCACTCTGCATACCCCGCCGACAGGCTCATACAGATCATGGCGCGGCTTCGAGGCGCAGACGGCTGCCCGTGGGACCGAAAGCAGACCTCATCGTCTCTGAAGCCGTACGTCATCGAGGAAGCATATGAGGTGGTCGAAGCGATCGACGGGGGGGAATACAGCAAACTCTGCGAGGAGCTGGGCGACCTCCTGCTTCAGATAGCTTTCCACTGCCAGATCGCGAGCGAGCGCGGGGAGTTCAACTTCAACGATGTAGTGGACGCAATCTGCGAGAAGCTGATCAGGCGTCACCCGCACGTGTTCGCCGACGTAGAGGCCAACGATGCCGGAGCCGTGCTGCGCAACTGGGAGCGCATCAAGCAGAAGGAAAAGGAGAAGGAGTCGGGGAGCGGCGGGCCTGCTTCGATACTTGACGGCGTTCCCGGCTACCTGCCGGCCTTGATGCAGGCGACCAAGATGCAGGACAAGGCGAGTCGTGTGGGCTTCGACTGGCGACACGCCGAGGACGCCGCCGCCAAGGTGTGGGAGGAGACCGAGGAATTCCGGGAGGCGCTGGCATCGGGGCAGCGCGACCGGATTCAGGATGAAATGGGAGACGTCCTGTTCGCAGTGGTCAACGTGGCACGGCTGCTCGACATGGACGCAGAGGAGACGCTGAGGCGCGCGAACAGCAGATTCGTCAACAGGTTCCGCTATATTGAGCGCCGGGCCGACGATGAGGGCGTGCGCCTTGAGGACATGACGCTCGAAGAGATGGACGCCGTGTGGGACGAAGCCAAGAAGACGGGGCTGTAGAGCGAGGCACGGCGTGCGCGTGTGCATCATGTGTCTCAGACGGGCATAGACATCCATAGGACCATTGTCCAAAGGAGTGGTGTCTATGGCCGCCAAAGGGCCGGATATGCCGGAGGAAGTCAGACGAAGGCGCCCGGGGCCCCAGCACAGGCTGGTGCTAGTAGACCGTGAGAGCATGACCGTTGAAGGGGTCATGAACGTCGAGAGTTTCGACGACGAGGAGATCGTTCTGGAGACCAACGCCGGGGTGCTTACGGTAGCAGGTCACGACTTGCACATCAGGCAGCTTAGCCTGGAGGAGGGCGTGATCGAGATCGATGGGTACGTGGAGTCGTGCGACTACTCGGACGAGAATCCCACAAGGTCCAGAGGGATTCTGGCAAGGCTGTTCAGATAGACGGAGGACTCGAAATGCCATTGCATAGCAGAACCAAGCCACGCAGGCGAAAGCCGCCTGTACGTCGAAAAGTCGGTCCAGGCCTGGGTTTCGTGGTCGTGACTAGCGTCTTAGGAGTCCTGATCAGCCCTGTGGTCTTGCTCATATCGATTTTCAGGCCCAAAATGCGGGTCGGCAAGCAGTGGGTCATCTCCATCGCCGTGCTCACGGGCATCTGCACATGTGTAGCGTGGGCGGCGGCATCGCAGATCGAACGGTGGTCTGCCGATGCCGTTGGGGTGCTGGGCGCCTACGATTCTGCACGGATCCAGGTCCGCGATCTTCCGTTCGCCGAGAAGGTGAACTTCGAGGGGCTGCGTAACGGGGTCGATCCATGCCTCGTGGCGGCGGTGATGTCGCAGAGCAGCGGGTTCCAGACGGATGCGGTGTCATGGCGTGGAGCGCGCGGCTTGATGCAGCTGACGCCGGCTGTGTGGCAGGAGTTCATGCCCGGCGAGCAGTGCGGAGGCGACCATGCTCCGCCTGCGTGCTCCGAGACGTGCATCTACAGCGTGGACGCCAACATCCGTGTGGGTGCCGCTTACCTGCGCTACCTGATCGATGCCCACCAGGGCGACTTAGTGGCAGCGCTGGCTGCGTACAATGCAGGTCGGGCCAGCGGCACGGGTGAGCCAGCGGATTCAGGTGAGCCAGCGGATTCAGGTGAGCCAGCGGACTTGGACGAGCCGGCTGATTTGGACGAGCCGGCCGATCTGGGAGAGCTGGCCGGTACGGGCGAGCTTCCGGATCGTGGTGAACGGCCGCAAGGTTACGTTGGGAACATGGTACAGGCGTGGGTCAACTACCGTGGAGAGCACGGGCGGTCGCGAAGCAGGCTATTCGTGACGGCTGCGGCAGTTCGCGCGGGGGCAGGGTGGGCGGCTGTAGGGCTGTTGTGTCTGCTGGCCGTGTGGGCCGCCGTGAGGTATCCCAGCCCCGAGCGCCTCGAGATGAGCGCTCAAGGCTCAGAGCGACAGCCGGGGCTGCGGGAGGAGTGCGCTGGTGGAGACCCTGAGGTGGCAGCTGCGGGCGATACTTGCGGCTCTGGCAGCAGGGATGCTGACGGGGCTGCTGTCTGATCTTTCCGCCTTCTTCAGACGGTTGATGGGCTCGGGCAGGTTTGCCACTGCCTGCACTGACCTGGCCTTCTGTCTGTTCTCCGCTGCCATGGCATTCGCCATGCTCATGCAGGCCAATCAGGGCGAAGTCCGCATGTTTGTTCTGATTGGCATAGCGGCTGGTTTCTGGATCTACTCCGTTACTATCAGGCATGGCGTGTCCCCCATTCTGCTCTGGTGCGAGTGGGCAATACGGCGAACCGGTCGTTGTGCGAGGCGCGCCGGGCGGTGGGGCCCGAGGGTTGCCAGCAGAATGAATCGCGCAGTCCGAAAGGGATTTCTGAAAATGAGGCGAACACTACCGCAGTCCCAGAGCGGCAAGACCCGTCCCGGCCAGGGCCGGCTGGGCGGCTGATCGGCTCACGCTGCGAAAGGGGGGCTGTTGTGTGTCTTCCAAGCTCACGGCCTTGCTTGTGGTATTGCTCACGGTGTGCGTCGGCTTGACGTACATCAACGGGCGAATAAGGCGCGCGGCTTTGGAGCGCGAGACTGAGAGACTGCTCGAGGAGTGCAGGGGATGGGAACTCAGGCTCGATGAACTCCAGAAGGAGATAGAGACTGCCAACACCGATGATTATGTGGAAAGGGCGGCCCGGGAGAAACTCGGCCTGGTCAGGCCGGGTGAGACTCTCTACATGATAGCTCAGCCCGACTCAAGCGGGTTCGCGCCGGTCGAGAGGCGCCCTGGAAAGCCTATAGAGATAGGCGACTAGCTTGGTGCGCGCGTCCGCTATGGGTCTGCAAATCGTGTTCCAGTCGTGTTCCATTGATTGACACCGCACCGAGTGCTCGTGTATAATAGAAATAACATTGGTCGGGGCGTGATCCCGGATCATCAAAACAGGAGGATCTGTCTTAGCATGTCGTCAATTGAGGTCGGCTCAGTCTTAGAAGGCCGCGTCACGGGAATCACCAGATTCGGAGCATTCATCGACATCGGTGAAGGGAGGACGGGCCTGGTTCACATTTCTGAGATAGCCGATGCCTTCGTCCACGATGTCAATGACTACCTGAAGCAAAATGACATAGTAAGGGTCAAGGTCATCGCCGTGGAAAGCGGCAGAGTCGGGCTCTCCATCAAGCAGGCGGATCCCAATTATCAGGCCCAGAGGGCTCGCCGTGATCGAGCGTATCAGCAGTCTTTTGAAGACAAGCTCACTAAGTTCCTAAAGGACAGCGACGAACGCCACCAGGATCTCAAGCGTAACCAGGACTCCAAACGTGGCGGAAGGGGAACCCGTCTTTCCAGAATGGTTTGAGAACTGGTCTCGTCATGGCTGCAGCACTCCCTGAAACGGAGTGCTTTTCTTTTCGGACGCATGAGATGCGATGGGGAGGTTGCCGGCCAGTGACAAGTGAAGCGTGGGACCGCGCGAAGCCGGTCGATCTGGCAGTGGCCGCGCGGCAGCTGGGCAGGACGCTCGGAGGCCGAGTTGTGGCTGTGGCGAGGCGCTGCTCACATAGGCAACCGCAGGTCCTGGTCACATACCCGCTCGTGCACGGGGCTGGGCGCGGCGGCGGCCCGGGGCGCTGCTGTGGCTCGGGCTGCGACTGTGATTCGGGGGCCGAGCGGGATTCCGGTCGCGACCTTGCTCCGAGTCTGGCTCCATTTCCCACAGTCTTCTGGCTCACGTGCCCACACGTGCGAACCGCGGTGTCGTCTCTTGAGAGCCACGGTATGATAGAGGAAATGCGGCGCAGGATACGAGAGGACGAGGTCTTCGCTGAGGAGTATGGGGAGGCCAACAGGAGATACGCGGCCCAGCGAGGCGGGTTGTTGGACGTCGCTGACCGGGCCCGGCTGCAGATGGGCAGGCAGGTAGACGGGCAAGTGGATGGCCGAATGGATGGACCGGGCGCGGACTTGCTGCGGGTGATCAGTGAATCGGGAGTAGGTGGCATTGCGGACTGGGCCGGGGTGAGGTGTCTGCACATGAATGTGGCTGACTACATGGCCGGCAATGCTAACCCCGTAGGCGAGCTGTGCGTGTGGCGGTTGGCCGAGGATGGAACAGGGCTGGAATGCGCAGACGGTCGGTGCGTGCCGGCGAGGGTCGCGGCAATCAACGCCGGGTCGAATTCGGCCAAAGCGCTGGTGGCGGATGTGGTGGAACGCCCTGGCCGCGGCTTCGGTTTGGGGTCCAGGTGCAGGTCCAGGACCAGTCAGGGCCGGAGTTCCAGATTCGGTCGTTGGCTGGCTTTCCGAGTCGCATCGGGTGTCCGCATCACCGGGCTCGGCCGCGGTCTTGAGCAGACCGGGCGGCTTTCAGAGGACGGGCGCGCAAAGACAGTCGAGGCGCTAGATGAGTTCGCCGCAATGGCTCGTGAGCTTGGGGCCACGCGGATCTGGGCTACCGCCACCGCTGCCGCGAGGCGTGCGGTGGAACTGGGCGATGACGGCGGAGTTCGGGCACTTAAGCGGCAGGTGCAGGAGGCCGCAGGGGTCGAACTGGAGGTAGTCTCGCCTGAACTGGAGGCGGAGCTATCGTTTGCCGGAGTGCTGGCTACGATGATGGTGAACGGGCGCGATGCGGGCGCGCCGACTGCGTCAAGCGTATCGGCTGCATCTGGCGTGCAAGGCATGTCCGGTCTGTCGGATCTAGCTGGCGATCCCCAGCGGGTGCTGGTCGTAGACTCGGGCGGGATGAGCACCGAGTTCATCAGAATGCGTGCCGCGAGTGTCCAATCGGTCAGTCTGCCCTTTGGGGCAGTGAACCTCATGGAACGGTTTGTGAAGGAGGACCCGCCCGCTCTGGGCGAGATCGAGGCCATGCGGGAGTACGCTCGAGAGCGCATGCGGGGTGCGAGCCACGCGGCTCTGAACGCTCCCGGGGCTCCGGGTGTTCTGGTTGTGGTTGGAGGTACTGCGGCCACTCTGGTCTCCATCAGTCTGGGATTGGAGAGCTTCGAGAGCTTCTACCGCTTCGACCGCGACCAGGTGAGCGGTGTCGTCATGTCCAGAGCTGAGATCGAGAGAATACTGGCTCGTCTTGTAGCCTTGCCTTACGCGGAGCGGTCGCGGATCAGGGGCATGATCCAGCCCGAGCGGGCGCTGGTGATGCCTGCAGGCGCAGCCATCATCCTGGGCGCCATGGACACTGCAGGTGTGGACCGGGCTGTGATGAGTTTCGCCGGGATCCTGGACGGGATGGCTGCGCGACTACGAGCGGTTGGGCGGTCTGGGTAGACCGGATGGAAAAGAACCGGTGTGGTCATTGGCGAGGCTGACGACTGGTAATTATTCGGTACCTGTTACGTGTGTAACAGGTCGCTCCAGACCGCGTGAATCATGGACTTGGCGGCGAGTTGTTCAGGGACATTGAAGGGCAACATTGAAGGGCATGCATGGCGGTGCCGCGCACAGACGTGGTATACTTTTGACGGGCATCTTCATAGGTGCAGGGAATGAGTGCCGGAGTGGCGGAATGGCAGACGCAGGGGACTTAAAATCCTCTGTCCGCAAGGGCGTGCGGGTTCGAGTCCCGCCTCCGGCACCAGCTAGAAGCATATGAGCCGCGGTCCAACAACCACGGCTCGTTTTCGTTTTGCCACGCTCACCTCGGAGAGCGCTCCGATCCTGGACATGGCCTGCCGCCGTCATTATGCCGTGAGCTGCGCCTGCATCGCTTCTGCATCAAGAGGAGCCAATACAGCAAGAAGCGAAGGGTTTTCCGTATTCCTGAAGAATTCCTCAAGAGCGTCTCCGAGCCTTCATTCCTGATCAGGCCGTGCTGCAGGAGTGTGGGCCGGTGGCAACCTGGCGGTTGCCCGAGGGCTTGGCTGGAAACGGCTGTGCCTCCCGTGCTTGGAAAGGAGCGCTGGTGGGTGTGTGTCTGCCTCGGAGGGGCAGACGACAGCTTTGCTATGCGCTCGCGGCCATGCGGGCGTTTTTGTTTGCCTGCGCCGATTTCCTCTCCAGCTGGGGGGGTGGATTCCGAGGCCGACCCAATGGATCCGCCAAAGAGAGGGGTTTTGTGCGTGAAACAGTTTTCGAACGAGCCGGTGATGGATTACTCAGTTGATGCAGATCGCGCGGCTATGGAGGGAGCGCTGGCAGACGTACGGGCCCAGCTGGGTCGGCATTATCCTTTGATTATCGGGTCTCGGAGAATCGATGCACGGCGGGAGATCGCCTCAGTCAACCCGTCGAGGCACGAACAAGTGGTGGGTCATGTGGCGCAGGCCGACACGGCTGAGGCAGATGCGGCCATGGATGCTGCCTGGAATGCGTTCGGCATGTGGTGCCGCATGCCTGCGGAGGCGCGCGCATCCACCATTCTGAGGCTTGCCGGCGTGATGAGACGGCGAAGGCTGGAGCTCGCGGCGTGGCTTGTGTTGGAAGTGTCAAAGAACTGGAGTGAGGCGGACGCTGATGTGGCGGAGGCCATAGACTTCTGCGAGTTCTATGCGCGAGAGGCCATCAGATACGGCCAGATGAACCTGGTCCATCCGCACCCATCAGAGATCAACATGCAGCGCTACATCCCGCTGGGTGTGGGTGTGATCATAAGCCCATGGAATTTCCCGCTGGCCATTCTGACCGGCATGACTGTGGCTGCGGTGGTGACCGGCAATACCGTCATTGTCAAGCCTGCCAACACTGCGGGCGTGATCGCCTCGAAGTTCATGGAGATGGCGGAGGAAGCCGGAATACCCGATGGGGTAGTGAATTACCTGCCCGGGAGCGGCGCATCTGTCGGCGGCTACCTGGTCCAGCATCCGAAGACTCGCTTCATTAACTTCACCGGCTCCAAGGATGTGGGAGTCCACATTAACCAGACGGCTGCCATGGCTCGACCGGGCCAGACCTGGATCAAGCGCGTGATTGCTGAAATGGGAGGGAAGAACTGCATTATTGCAGACGACAGCGCTGACCTCGAGTCGGCGGCTTCGGACATTGTGGCATCGGCATACGGTTTCCAGGGACAGAAGTGCTCCGCCTGCTCACGAGTGATCGCAGTCGATACGGTGTATGATGAAGTGCTGGAGCGCGCCCGGGTCCTGACCGAGAGGCTCTCGCTGGGGCCCGCCGCGGGCAATCCCAACGTGGCGAGTGTGATAGATGAGAGAGCTCACCGCAGTATCATGGAGTACATCGACATAGGCGCCCGCGAGGGCCGAGTGGTCATCGGCGGGCATGGCGACAGGTCAGAAGGATACTTCGTCGAGCCCACGATCATAGCCGATGTGGATCCTGGCGCGCGCATTGCCCAAGAGGAGGTCTTCGGGCCTGTCGTGGCCTTCATGCGCGCTCGGGACTTCGATCATGCGATTGAGATGGCCAACAGCACCGAATACGGGCTGACAGCATCGGTCTACTCAAGATCCAGGCACCACGTTGAGAGTGCAAAGGATGCAGTGCACGTGGGTAACCTTTATGTGAACCGAGGCTGCACCGGCGCTCTGGTCGGGGTCCATCCCTTTGGCGGTTTCAACATGAGCGGCACCGACAGCAAAGCGGGCGGGCCTGACTACCTGCTCCTGTTCCAGCAGGCCAAGAGCATCTCGGAAGCAGTATGACAGCGATTCCCTCCTTGCGTCTGAGCATAGAATGGAGGAGGAGGTGACGCGGTTGTCGCACGAACAAGAGCATATTGGGGCAACCTCTCTCCCGGCTACGTATGTAGTTCCCAGGGGCGGGCACGTGCTTCCTCCGCTGCCCTATCCCTTCTGTGCGCTGGAACCTTACATCAGCCGGAACCAGATCGAGATCCACTATACCAAGCATCACTCGGCATACGTTGAAGGACTGAACAGGGCGGAGTCGTCGACAGGCCGATCCTGGGCGCGGGCGCAGGACCTGGCGTTCAACGGATCAGGCCACATTCTGCACAGCATCTACTGGACGAACATGAGTCCCCAGGGCGGCGGCTGGCCGATGGGCATGGTCGCCGAGCAGATCAACGCAACGTTCGGGGGCTTTGATGAGTTCCGCTCGCAGTTCACATCGGCTGCCGAGTCTGCGCGCGGCTCGGGCTGGGCCGTACTGGTATGGCAACCTCAGTGGGGAAGGCTTGAGATTCTGACCGTCAGCAGGCACGAGGATCTGACGCAATGGGGAACGATTCCCATACTCGTGCTGGACGTGTGGGAGCACGCCTACTACATCGACTATCAGAACAGGCGCTCCGACTACATTCGCGCCTGGTGGAACGTGGTCAACTGGAACGATGTGGAGCTGAGACTGAGGTGCGCGATGGCGGCGCGAGTTCCGATGTAGACCGGCAGACGTGCCGGCAAGCCAGAACAGAAGACGTGGGCCGCTGCGTACGCAGCGGCCTACGTCTTGAGACGATCAGGAACCGGTCGTGCTCCCGGAACCTCCGGAACCTCCGGGCCCTCCCGGGAAACCGGGACCTCCGGGTCCCCCAGGGAAACCGGGACCTCCGGGTCCCCCAGGGAATCCAGGACCTCCGGGCCCTCCCGGAAAACCGGGACCTCCGGGTCCTCCCGGGAAACCGGGACCTCCGGGCCCTCCCGGGAAACCGGGACCTCCGGGCCCTCCCCATGGCGATGGTCTCCACCACCACGGTCTGCCCCACCATGGGCCGCCCCACCATGGTCTGCCCCAACCCCATTGACCGCCCCATTGTCCGGGCCACTGCTCGGCATAGGTCTCGGCAGGCATGTAGTATTCAGCAGGCATGTAGTATTCAGCAGGCATGTAGTATTCGGCAGGCACATAGTACTCAGCGGGCATGTAGTATTCAGCAGGCACGTAGTATTCGCCGTTGTAGGACGCCATGCGCTTACACCCCACTTATGCTCGTGAATCCTCTCGGCGAGGACAGGTCCATGACATCATATTCGCCTGGAGTACCGGAGGGACTACTACGAAAGGCATCGCCCCAGCGCTGTGTATGTCTGGCACGTACATTCCCTGGCTGTTCACAACCTCACCCGGGGCGCATCTTCAATCGCCCATTCGGATGCCACTGACCGATGATGTTGGTTGCCGACTGGGCACTCCGGTGCTAACAGGCGATGCTCCATGCGGCCGTTGCGATGTCGACGGACGGCACGTGAGCGTGTCTGAGTCCACGATCATCGCTTAATTGGCTCAACAATGCAAACACGTGGAATAGTGGCCCCGGCGGGCCTTCTCATCCGATTTGTCCAGCATTCTGCCTGTTTAGTCAGCAGTTCCGCAAATGCGTTGAG
>DHON01000044.1 GCA_002409965.1 Firmicutes bacterium UBA5389 | reverse complement strand
GCCCAACAGGCGTCTAGCAGGGATTATAACGCAAGCTGGCATATCGTGCAAAGACTAATTGAGGACTACCTAGACGGGATTGCCCAGGCTATCGCCGATTCGCCCCGAAGGAACCAACGAAGTCCACATCCGAGCGGGGTCCATCCACAATGCATGAACTCGGGGAAAGGACCCAATCATCATGGCTCGCAGTAATCGTCACCGAACCCAATAGACCGCTCTTGGACCACGTCCCATCGGGTTTGGTCACGATACCGCCGGCAAATCCGGAAAAGGTGATCAGGGCCCCGCCAATCGGATTGCCAACTTTATCGGTGACGCGGCCCGATACAGAGTAGGTAATGACTTTGGGCGAGCCGACAAAGTCCACACCTGAAGCGGGCCCATCTACAACGTGTGAACTCGGGGAGAAAGTCCAGCCATGTGCCTCCGCAGTAAGAATGGTCGTGCCTGATAGGCCATCCCACGCCCACACCCCATCGGCGTTTGTCATTACGATGCCAGGGTGTCCACTAGCTTCGATCACTACCAACCTGATGGGATTGCCGAGATCGTCATAAACGCGTCCCGATGCAGAATAGGTGGTGGGTACGGCGATGAAGTCAACATCGTTCGCTGAACGCCATATGGTCTTGGCAGATGGGGTGAAAACCCACCCTTGCCCCCCTGCCGGGGTAACCGTCACGACTCCCGTGAGCCCTGACATGCTCCAGTTTCCGTCCTTACTGGTTGTAGCCACGTTCGATGCACCATTGACCTGAACAATGATCTCGTCGAGGCCGTTGCCGTCACTTGCACGGGTTATGCGGCCGGCGATGCTACATGGCGCAAGACTGAGCTTGCCCGTACAACCCGCGAGTGATGCCATGAGCAGCTCGGCGTCTTGTTTGCGCAGCCGCCCGAGTTGTAGTCGGTAGGTGGAATGGTATAATCAAGATACAATTGGCGGCGCGACGACACCACCCACAGAGGCACAGCGAGGCGCCTGTCCGCCGTTTGGGAGGATCGCCAAGTGAGAATGAGCACCCGGAACAAGCTCCATCTGCTGCTTGTGTTGTTGCTGGTTATGATCGCGCTGTTAGTACCTTTCACATTCACCTCCGGTGCCGCGGGCTCGCCCGAGGCCTACCTTGGGCTCGCTGCTTTGGCGCAGCAGAAAGCCGATACCCTCGTGAGTGTCTTTGGAGTCACCAGTGTTCAATACGCCGTAATATCCCAAGGCGAGACCATGCTCTCGGGCAGCGCCGGGGTATATAGCCGCACCGAAGATAAGCCCATCACGGCCGATACCATGTATGGGATCGGATCCACCAGCAAGATGTTCACCGCCGCCGCGGTTATGCTCCTGGTGGATCGGGGCCTGATAGATCTGGATGCTCCTATCACTACATACATCCCGGAATTCATCATGGCTGACCGGCGCTATACCCAAATCACCGTCCGTATGCTGCTTAACCACTCGTCCGGCCTGATGGGCTCCACTTTTCGCAATGCATTCCTGTTCAATGATGGCGATCAGATGGCACACGATCAGCTCATCGCTGCCCTTGCAGGTCAGCGGCTCAAAGCAGACCCCGGTGAGTTCTCAGTGTACTGCAATGATGGTTTCACCCTGGCCGAGCTGATAGTAGAGAGGGTCAGCGGCGAAAGCTTCACCGATTTCATCAAAGCTAACATTACTGCCCCGCTTGGGATGAGCCATACGGCCACGCCGCAAAGCGATTTCGATCGCTCCGGCCTGGCCAGGACGTATGTCGATGTGGCCGGCGACCGCGAAGTGATCGAATCACTGGGCGTGATAGGAACGGGCGGAATCTATTCTACGGCCGAAGATCTATGCAAGTTCGCCGGAATCTTCATGGATGACCCTGGTTACGCACTCGCCCGGGGCATGCTTTCGGCCCAATCTCGCGATGCTATGGCCGCTGCTGAATGCGAGAATGGAATCTGGCCCGAGCGGGGTCCGAGCATATTCAACTACGGTCTCGGCTGGGATTCTGTGAACACCTACCCCTTCAGCGCCTACGGTATCATAGCCGTCGCCAAAGGCGGCGACACCCAGCAATACCATTCTACCCTGCTCGTCTTGCCCGCTTACGATCTTGCGGCCGCGCTTGTATCATCGGGCGGATCCAGCACCATGAATCTGATCGTTGCAGGCGAGCTGCTGCAGCAGGTGCTGGAATCAAGAGGTGCCCTCACCGCAGCTAGGCCCGAGATGCCAGGCGGTGCGCCCGCAACCGCGCCTATGCCGCCCACCTTCTTGGGATATTCAGGGCTGTATGGGAACGCATCCTTCCTCAGCTCAGTAGATCTCGCCGCTGATGGATCGCTATCCATCGCTGCGCTCGGCGACGATGCCCGGCCCGCCGAGAAACTGGTATACGTAGGCGGCGGCGTATTCACCTCCGCAGAGGGCAACAAACAGATGAGCTTTGTAACAGAATCGAACGGCCATACTTACATAAGGCGGGTGGCGCACCAAGATGTGCCCAGCCTGGGGCTTGCGGCGATAACAGAATACTCCATGCAGAAGCTCGCGCCGGCAGAGGTCGACGAGAGCACACGAAAGGCCTGGTGTGAGAGGGATGGAGTGAGCTACTATCCGGTAAACGAGAAGTTTAGCTCACAGTACTATGCGCAGCCAGGCAACGCGATGACAATCTCGTTATCGAAGGAGCAGCCCGGCTACGTTGGAACGCTGCAGATCATCGACGAGAACAACGCGGTGTCACCCATGCAGATCCCGGGAATGGGGGGGCGCGACCTTGACGATCTCGCGTTCTACATGCAGGATGGCACGGAATACATGAAGGCCGGCAACGTGGTCTACATCAGTGAGAAGAACATAGATATCCTCCCCACAGGCCAGAGCGCCACGTACACAATAGGCCCGAATGGCCACGGGACATGGCATCGTATCACCGATGTCGGCGACGACAAAACGATCATCGTGAACGTGCCCAGGCAGGGTTCTTTTGCGGTATACGAGAACGGAAAGTGCATTGAGTTCTCGTGGATAACCGGCCATTGCGAAGCGAGACTGCCAGCCGAAGGCATGATCGTGTTCGCCGGCACCCCTGGCGCAGTTTTCGAGGTGAGTTTCGAAACGGCCGAATAGCATACAACGCAGGCATGCCGTTGTCCGTCCGATGTGAATGCAGAGGCACGCCAGATCATCGGCATTGTGGAGAGATTGCTTGCGTTCGACCTGTTCCGCTGGGTATCCCGACTGGCACATGGATCTTCGATGCGAAATTTCGCTTGGATACGCAAACCGATGGCGATGGTACCGCCAAGTTCGGTGACATCTGCAAGATGCACGCGTACCACGATGCACTGCGCAAGTGTAAGGGCGCATATGCGGCGTATCCCGGGGATGAGCGGATCATGTACAGCCCCACCCGCGGACAACTGGGCCCCGAGGTCGCAGTGGCCGTTGACGGCGTGGGAGCCATCCCTGCACGGCCAGGCGAGGGCGTGTTGAGCGCCGCGGTACGTGATGCTGTGCGCGAGTTGCTTGGTCTGGGAGCATAGGTGGCACCGGCTCCGGGCAGGGGGATTCCGTGAAGGTCAGCATACGTCACCCGGAAATCGACACCGCTACGGCTGCGCGGATTTGCCGGCGGGATGAGACGGAATCACGGGAGATACTCAGCCGACTGGAGAGGGATTATGCCCATATCGAGCGCGGAGGAACCGGTAGAGGCACCTACTGGTCGATGCGGCCGGATTTGTGCCGGGCATTCGCCGCCGGGGCTGTGCCCGAACGCGATGCCCGAATAGACGTGAGCGTCAAATAGACCCCGCCTCGACGAAGCGGGGTCTGCTGTGCATCTGACGGGTTGGTTAGCGTTAGGCCTTGCAGATCGGTGGGATCGAATCGGAGTAGGGCAACAGTGCCTCGATGGCCATTGGGTCATTAAGGTCGGTGTTCGGCATCTTTTCGAACAGGTGGCACAGGTAGGCGAAGGGGTTCAGCCCGTTCTCCTTGGCCGTCTCGACTATGCTGTAGATCATCGCACTGGCCCTGGCACCGCGAGGGGTGTTTGCGAATAGCCAGTTCTTGCGTCCGATCACGACCGGTTTGATCGAGCGTTCGGCCCGGTTGTTGCTTAATTCCAGGCGACCGTCGGCCATGAACCCGATGAGCTTATCCCACTGGTTTAGGCAGTAGCATATTGCCTTGCCGAGCGTGCCCTTGGGAAGAACTTGTGATGACTGCTCATGAAGCCATGCCAGAAAGGCATCCAGCACCGGCCGACTGCGTTTCTGACGAGCCTCGAATCGCTCATCCGGAGTCAGTTGTTCGAGATCGCGCTCGATAGCGAAAAGTCGATTGCAGAACTCAAGCCCCCGCCGCGCGGCCAGATCCGGAGAACGGCTGTCTGCTGGCAGAGCCTTCAGCGCCTCTTGAACCTCCCACGACTTAAGTCGCGGGATTCCTGCTTCATCGACCGTTGCCATTGCTGGTCTTGCACGGTTTCCACAGGCGTAACTTCCGGCAGTTCCTGCCGTACAAACTAATGCTAAACCGCGTTTACAATACGCAGTCCTTCTTC
>DHON01000092.1:97148-112138 GCA_002409965.1 Firmicutes bacterium UBA5389 | reverse complement strand
GGACAATATCACAGACGCATAACACGCAAGTCGCTGTTCGCTTGCCCGCTCGCGCAAATCGTAGTAGAATAGCAAGGCTTGAGTTGTCTAGATTAGGGGGTGTAGGTTTCGTCGGGGCTCTGGTGTATGTGGGCCTCGACCTAACCCATAGAATGTCAAATAGCCCAAAGCAGAGATTCGGAAAATCGCGTACGCGCAAGCGCCGCGCGAACTGGAAGGCCGAGGCGCCGGCCCTCTCCATTTGCCCACAGTGCAAGAAACCCAAACTGCCCCACTCGGTCTGCCCTGAATGCGGGCAGTATCGCGGCCGCGTTGTGGTGCAGACCGGCGAGTAAGGACGCATTTGTGCGATGCTGAGCGGATTCATCGGACTGTGATTGTTCGGCTGAACCCGCTCTCGTCCTATCTTGACACGGGAAGGGGCAATCGGGCGTGCGCATAGCGGTTGATGTGATGGGCGGCGACCTGGGCCCCGGCGAGATGGTGCCGGGCGCTCTTCAAGCTGCCCAGGAGTATGGGGCCGATTTGGTGTTGGTCGGAAATGAGAGCTCCATAAGACAGTGCCTGAGCAAGATCGAGGGCAGATGGGCGGAGCAGGTCGATATCGTGCATGCGCCGTCCGCCATATCTATGGACGAGGATCCGCTTTCGGCAGTGCGGCACAAGCGCGATTCGTCCCTGGTGGTCGCGGCGCGGATGGTGCGCGAGGGCAAGGCGGAGGCCATGGTCAGCGCGGGGAGCACCGGCGCGTTGGTTGCTGCCGGGCCGCTTGTGGTGGGCAGGCTTTCCGGTGTGAGCAGGCCTGCCTTGGCAACGCCCGTTCCCACCGTCGACGGAGCGTGCATTCTGCTGGACGTTGGCGCCAACTCCGATTGTACGCCGGAGCAGCTCCTGGAGTTCGCGACTCTTGGATCGGTCTATGCATCGTCTCTTCTCGGGTTGGATAGGCCGCGCGTCGGTTTGCTGTCTATCGGATCTGAGCCGTCAAAAGGCAATGCTCTGACCGTAGCTGCCCACAGACTTCTTGCGTGTTCGCCGGTGAGATTCATCGGCAATGTCGAGAGTCGCTCAGTGCCTTTTGGCGCGGCTGACGTGGTTGTGACGGACGGCTTCACCGGCAATATTCTGCTCAAGTCCATGGAAGGCGTGGGGATCGCGGTCTTCGACATGGTGCGACAGGCTGCCGCGTCCAGCCTGCGGTCGAAAGCGGGAGCTTTGCTGATGAAGCCTTCTCTGCGAAAGGTCAAGAAACGCATGGACTACTCCGAGTACGGAGGCGCGCCTCTGCTGGGTCTCGCGGGCCTGGTGGTCAAGGCCCACGGCAGTTCAGACCGGAAGGCGTTTGCCAGCGCCGTCAGGGTGACGTCCGACCTTCTGCGCTCTGGCATGAGCGATAGGATGGCCCGGGCAGTTGCGGATCGGGGTTTGAGTACGATTTTGCCAAACGGAGGTGGCCTTGAGTGACCGAAGCTCAGATATTCTCCGCAGTTCGAGAGATCGTCGCTGATAAGCTGGGCATTCCCGAAGAGGAAATTCAACTGGATTCGGATTTCATTGAAGACCTGGGCGCCGACTCTCTATACCTGAATGAGATAGTCTATGAACTCGAAGAGGAGTTCAGCATTCGCGTACCCGACGAGGCCTTCGAAAGCCTACGTACAGTGGGGCAAGCGGTCACATTCATACATGCACGCGTCCAGGAACCCTGACGCTATCCAGGCAAGACTGGGCTACCAGTTCATCGATGAGTCTCTGCTGCTTCGGGCGCTGACGCACACATCGTACGCAGCAGAACACCAGTCAGGGCGGAACGAGTCCAACGAGCGCCTCGAGTACCTGGGCGATGCCGTCTTGAAGGCGGTCATAGCCGACCGGCTGGTGCGCCTGCTCGAGCAGGCCGATGAAGGCAGGCTTTCGAAGCTGTCAGCGCAGATCCTGAGTGGGCGCGCGCTCGCCCAGGTTGCGCTGGACCTCGGTGTCCAGTACCACATTAGGCTGGGCCACGGCGAGGAGAGTTCCGGCGGCAGAACGCGCCGGCGCAATCTGGCAGGCGCCATGGAAGCGCTGATAGGCGCGATCTACCGCGATGGCGGATTCGCCGAGGCGCACGACTTCATAGTCAGAACCATGGAACCCGTCGTGCAGCAGACGATATCGGGTCCGCCGTGCGACCACAAAACCGCGCTGCAAGAGCGTGTTGCAGGCGCCGGCATCGGACCCCTATCCTACAGGACCGTCCGCGCTGACGGGCCGTCTCACAAGCCCTTGTTCACCGTAGAGGTCCTGGTGGGCGAGCGCGTAATCGGATGTGGGCAGGGCCCGAGCAAACGCGCGGCTGAGCAGAGCGCTGCACACGACGGCATGGAGACGCTCGGGCTTGGACGGAGCTAGGTCTCCGTTCCGGCCCGCTCTATTGGGAGGACCGGATTTGTACCTCAAGAAGCTCTCTCTGTACGGGTTCAAATCTTTCGCAGGACGCGTCGACTTGGACCTCACGCCCGGAATTGTGGGCGTCGTAGGTCCCAACGGCGTTGGGAAGAGCAATATCTCCGATGCTCTCAGGTGGGCCATGGGCGAGCAGAGCGCGCGGTTGTTGCGTGGGTCCAAGATGCAGGACGTGATCTTCGCAGGCAGCCTCAGCCGAAGGGGCCTGGGCTATGCTGAGGTGTCGCTGGTATTTGACAACTCGGACCAGTTTCTGAACATCGGGTTCGACGAGGTGACTGTCACCCGAAAGGTATACCGGTCCGGCGATGCGGAGTACTTGCTGAACTCCGTGCCGTGCAGGCTTCGCGACATTGTCGACCTCTTCTCCGGAACGGGCTTAGGACGCGAGGCCTATTCCGTAGTCGAACAGGGGAAGATAGACGCCGTTCTGTCAGCGCGCCCTGAGGACAGGCGATCCCTCTTCGACGAGGCATCGGGGACAATGAAATACCGAGCTCGCAAGAGTCAGGCGCAGCGGAAACTGCTGGAAGTCCGAGCCGACCAGCTCCGCGTGGGCGATGTGGCCTCCGAGCTAGGAAGGCAACTACCTCTGGTTCAGGCCCAGGCGCAGCAGGCACTGCGCTGGCAGGGGCTGTCGGAAACGCTAACGCAGCTAGATGTGGACGTGCTATCGTACGACCTGTCGCGCCTATCCAAACGCCTGGCCGAGCTGCGCGGGGAAATCCAGTCCCTTGAGGATCAGGAGCGTGCGCTCACGGCGAAAGCGTCCGAATGCGAGGCCGCGCTGGAACAGGCCAGGGTGCACGTGGCGCAGGCCGAGTCGGAGGTGGAGGCTCTTCATGGGGCCGGCTCCGAGGCACGGGCGGTCGCGGAACGTGATGTGGGGCGCCGGAGCCTCGCCGAGCAGCGGCATCAGGCTCTGGCTGAGCGCTGCAGTCAGCTCGCGGCCCGGGTCGTCTCGCAGCGCGAACGCCTGGCGAAGCTGCGCGATGAGTACGATACTGCCTGCTCCCAAGCGGAGCAAGCGCGCGCGGACTACGCCGAGCGGGGATCGACGGCGCGGCAGGCCGAAGAGCGAGTATCTGCCTTGACCGCGGCGAGAGCCGCCGCCGAGGCAGAGGTGGAAGAGTGCAAGTCCGCGCTGTTTGACGTGCTGGCACGGGCTTCGGATTTGAGGTCCAGGGTTCGCGCAGGAGAGGATTCAACCAAACTGAGTGGATCCAGAGCGGCCCGCGTGCGCGCGCAGCTTGACGAGAAGCGCCGCGAATGTGCGCGAATTCAGGACGAAGTGAAGACCATTGCGCGAGAAGGCGAAGCGCTGGTGCGCCAGTCGGCGCAGGCCGAAGCGGAAGCGGCGCGCGTGCGCGCGGCGTTGTCGGCGGCCCAGTCCGAGCTGGAACTGGCTGATGAACGGGCATCGCGCGCGCGTTCCGACGAGTCCTCCATAGGTGCCGCGTATACCAGTCTGTCGGCACTGCAGCGCGACTACGAGGGGTATGGGCGGGCTGTGCGAGCGCTTCTCAGGAGCGATGAATGGAGGCGCGCGGGGCTGCTGGGGGTCGTGGCTGAACTGGTCAGAGCGCCGCGCGAGTACGAGCGGGCGATAGAGGCGGCTTTGGGGCCACAGGTACAGAACATTATCGCGTCGACGTCCCGCGTGTCGGAGCAGGCAATCGCGTTCCTCAAGGAAAAGCGCGCCGGGCGCGCCACTTTTTTGCCTCTCGACATACTCCGACCATCGCCCACAACACGACTGGAGATTCCGCGAGAGGCGAAGGGCGTGATCGGCCTCGCTTCCGAACTGGCGGAATCGGCGCCTGAGCATCGCAGGGCTGTGGATTATCTTCTGGGTCGCGTGCTTGTCGTGCGGGACCTGGCGTGCGGTGTGTCGCTGGTGAGGTCGGGCGTGCGCCTTCGCATGGTCACCCTCGACGGCGATGTGATAAGCGCCGGCGGTGCCATGACCGGAGGCGAGGCCGCCGACAGGCAAGGCGGGCTGCTGGCTCGCGCCAGAAGGCTCGAGGAGCTGCAGCAGAAGCTGGAGGAGGCCAAGTCGCTGGTACAGCAGACGGAGCTCGACCGTGCTCGGGCGCACACGCTTCTGAGCCAGCAGCAGACGAGCCTGGAAAAGGCGGAGCGCGAACTGTCCGCTCTACAGCTGGCAGTCAGAGGACAGAATGAGAAGTACAAGATGGCCCGGGGAATGCTCCCGAGAGCTGAGGACGGACTGGCCGGCCTGCAGCTGGAGCTGGAATCGGTCGTGGCCGAGAATGAGAGGACGTCGGCCGAGGTGAGCGGGTTTACGAGCCGACTCGAAGCGGTTGATAGCGCCCGAGTTGAACTCGAAGCGCAACTTGAGCTGCAGTCCCAAGCCATGTCGCGGGTGAGGGCAGAAGAGGCGCAAACGGCGGCGTCCTACTCGAGTTTGAGCGCAGATACGGCAGCCCTGCGCGAGAGGGTAGGCGCGTTCGAGGCTGCAAGATCTAAAGCTCAGGCCGAGCTGGAGTCGTCCCGCGCTGAGCTTGGACGCCTAGAGGAGCAGGAGAGGGCGGCCCGCGAGGAAGTCGCCGGCGCTCTGCAGGAGATGGAAAGGCTGAGCGAGGCGGCTGCATCGTCCGCGCTCAGCTTTGAAGGGGCGCAAAAGCAGCTGGAGGCGGCGAGGGCGCGTCGTGCCGACGAACTTGCGTTGGCCAATGAGGCTGAACGCGCTGCCCGGACTGCGCGCCGCGGGCAGTCTTCCGCCGGGAGCAAGCTGGCAGATGCCAGGATCTTGGACGCCCGTCTGAGCGCGGAATGCGAAGCCGTCGCGGAAAGGCTCTTGACGTCCTACTCGATTAGCGCAGAAGAGGCCATTGCGCGCAATCTGTCCATTCCCGCATGCCTGTCGCGAGAGGATGCGCAGTCGGAGATCAAGAACCTGCGCGGGCAGCTCGAACAGCTTGGCCCGGTCAACCACGCGGCCGTAGAAGACAGCAGGAATCTGGCCGAAAGGTATCATTTCCTCGAAGAGCAACTAGCCGATCTGGAGTCGGCTCAGGAATCCCTGAGCGAGGTGGTTCGCGAATGCGACCGCGTATGTGCCAAGCAGTTCACTCAGACCTTCGAAGCGATCAGAGACGAGTTCTCTGAGATTTTCCAGGATGTGTTCGGCGGGGGCACGGCCGATCTGGTGCTGGACGACCCGGGCAACCCGCTTGAATGCGGCGTCGAGATCGTGTGCCAGCCGCCTGGGAAGAAACTGGCCAGCCTGACGCTGCTTTCGGGAGGCGAGAAGGCCCTGGCGGCCATCGCCCTTCTGTTTGCGATCATGAGAGTGAAGCCGAGCCCCGTATGTGTGCTGGACGAGATAGACTCCGCGCTCGACGAAGCCAACGTTGCCAGGTTCGTTGAGTTGCTTCGGGATGTTTCCAGAAGTGTGCAGGTCATCATCGTCACACACAGGAAGCGCACCATGGAGTGCGCAGATACTCTGTTCGGGGTGACCATGGAGGAATCCGGCGTATCGAAGGTATTCTCTATACGTGCCAGCGACTACAGGCTTTGAGCTTATGGGGGTGTTTCAATGTCGCCTTCGTTCATCTCAGCGCTCCGCAGCGGACTCGGAAAAACCAGGGACGCGTTGGCGGGGAAGATAGAATCGGTCTTTCGGGGCAGACCGATCTTGGATGAGGAGACCCTGGACGAGCTGGAGGCCGTCCTCATCCAGGCCGACCTGGGAATAGCCGCAGCGGAGTCGATCATCGACTCTGCGCGGAACCGGGCAGCCCGTGGATACAAGCTGAACGCGAGAGGCGCAATGGCCCTCATCGAACAGGAACTTTCGGCGATACTCGGCGCCCAGCCGAGCGCGCTGGCGTGCGCGACAACCCCGCCCACGGTGATCGTGGTGGTGGGAGTCAATGGAACTGGGAAGACCACATCCATCGGCAAGATTGCGGCTATGCTTGCTGCGAGGGGCGACCACGTCATCTTGGCGGCGGCCGATACATTTCGGGCGGCTGCCATTGACCAGCTGGAAGCGTGGGGCAGGCGGACGGAGTGCACGGTCGTGCGCCACCAGGAAGGGGCGGACCCGGCCGCAGTGGCTTTCGATGCTTATCAGGCGGCGCGCGCGCGCGGCGCAGACTACCTCATTGTGGACACTGCGGGAAGGCTGCACACCAAGAGCAATCTCATGGAGGAACTCAAGAAGATCACGCGCGTCGTCTCAAGAGAGTGCCCATCCGCTCCCCATGAGGTCCTGCTAGTCGTGGACGCTACCACAGGCCAGAACGCCATCGTCCAGGCCAAGGTGTTCAACGAGGCTGTGGGGGTCACCGGAATCGTGCTGACCAAACTGGATGGCACCGCGCGAGGCGGAATAGTAGTCGCAATCACTCAGGAGCTGGGTATTCCTGTGAAGTTCGTCGGCATTGGCGAGAGTGTGGATGATCTCAGGCCGTTCAACCCAGACGAATTCATACAGGGAATACTGCGCACGGAGTGACCTTGCCCAAAGGCGCGTCCGGGGATTCGTGCGCCGAATTCGCGGGGGAATTGACACGGGAGCCAGCGGGGACTATACTCCATAGTGTAAAGGTTTCGACCTTAACACCTGTGGGGTGGTCTGTGGCAGATGCTCGGGAAGATGCTGAGAATGGCGTTGCTTTTCGATGTCTACTCTTCGCTCCTGACCCAACGACAACGGGAGATATGCAGTCTGTACTACCTGAGCGATTACTCCCTCTCGGAGATATCTGAGCTTCGGGGAGTGTCGCGGCAGGCCATCCACGACACGCTTGTCCGGTCGGAGCAGGCGATGGAGGAGTATGAGAGCCAGTTTGGGCTTATCCAACGCTCTGAAACCAGGCAGCGACAGCTCGACCAGCTCGCGGAGGCCCTTTCGGCGGTGGGCGAATCCCTCGACGAGGCAGTACGGGCACTCAGCGCCGAGCCTGGCAGCGGCTCCGGCTGCGATCTAGATGCGGCCCGCGCCTGTCTTGAGGGCGCCATTAGCGGCGTTGAGCGCTGTCAGAAGGCCGCGGCGGATATAGGAGCGGGCGTCGAGTTAATCCCGGGTGAGAATCGCGCCGATAACAACGGCGACAAGCTTGAGGAGAGATCTTAGGGAGAGGAAAGGTGAGCTTTGATGTTCGAGAATCTATCGGCGCGACTTCAGGGCGTCTTCAAAAACCTACGAAACCGTGGGAAGCTCACCGAGAAGGATGTAGATTTGGCCCTTCGCGAAGTCCGGCTGGCTTTGCTCGAAGCGGACGTCAACTTCAAGGTCGCGAAGGGATTCGTCGATAGAGTCAGGAAGCGCGCTGTGGGTGAAGAGGTTCTGGCGAGCCTCACCCCGGCGCAGCAGGTAATAAAGATCGTCAACGAGGAACTCACGGGTCTCATGGGCGGGCAGTCGTCCAAGATCGTCTTCTCCTCCAGGCCTCCGACCATCATTATGCTGATCGGGCTGCAGGGTTCGGGAAAGACGACTAGCTGCGCGAAACTGGCGAGCCTCATGCGTAAACAGGGGAGAAAGCCGCTCCTTGCAGCGGCCGACATCTACAGGCCTGCAGCGATTAAGCAACTACAGGTGCTCGGAACGCAGCTTGGCGTGGAGGTGTTCACACTGGGCGACCGCACCGCGCCGGCCGACATCGCCGCCGGCGCGGTGGAACGTGCACGCAGCATGGGATACGACACTGTCATACTCGACACGGCGGGGCGCTTGCACATCGACGACGAGATGATGGAGGAGCTCGAAAGGGTCAAGGCGCGAGTGGCGCCCTCCGAGATACTGCTGGTTGTGGATGCTATGACGGGCCAGGATGCGGTGAATGTGGCTGCCGTGTTCAATGATCGCCTAGGTATCGATGGAGTGATCGTCACCAAGCTCGACGGGGACGCCCGGGGCGGGGCCGCGTTGTCGGTCAGGGAAGTCACCGGCAAGCCCATCAAGTTCGTCACCACCGGCGAGAAACTTGATGCCCTCGAGCAGTTTCATCCTGACCGCATGGCCTCAAGGATCCTGGGGATGGGCGATGTGCTGACAATGATCGAAAAAGCTCAGGAGACGTTCGATCTAGAGCAGGCCAAGAAGCTCGAAGAGAAGCTACGCAAGCAGGAGTTCACCTTGAGCGACTTCCTGCAGCAACTCCAAGACGTACGAAAGATGGGCCCCCTCGATCAGCTGCTGGGCATGATCCCAGGAGTCGCTAAGTCGAAGGCCTTGAAGGGTGTCGAGGTCGGTGAGAAAGACCTGTCGAAGATCGAGGCAATCATAAGATCGATGACGCTGTCGGAGAGGAAGAACCCTTCCATTATCGATGGCTCCAGGAAGCGCCGAATAGCGGCGGGCAGCGGCACGCGGGTGCAGGACGTCAACGCTCTGCTCAAGCAGTTTGACCAGGCCCGCAAGATGCTCAGGCAGTTCAGCGATGCCTCAAAACGCGGTGGCCCCATGGGAAAGATCCCATTTATGCCATAGACAGATAACGCAAGATGTCAAGTCGTGTGAACTAGTTGTTCGGAGGTGTAGGAACTAAGATGGCCGTTCGTATCAGGCTAACCAGAACAGGCGCTGCCAAGCAACCGCACTATCGGTTGGTGGTCGCGGATTCCAGATCGCCCAGGGATGGGCGGTTCATCGAGATCATCGGGCACTACAACCCTCGCGTGGACCCGCCTGAACTCGTAGTGGACGCGGAGAAGGCCGCCGAGTGGATCAAGCGCGGAGCGCGCCCGTCCGAAACCGCCCGCGCCCTTTTGGCCAAGGCTGGAGTTGGGGGAGCAGGCAAAGCAGCCCAATCCGATGAGGTCTCTGAAGAAGAGGCCGAGTCGGTGCGGGATTAGTCGGTGGTACCGATGGGTACGGGCAAGAAGAACAAAGTAGAGCTTCGAGATCTGGTGTCCTATCTCGCCTCCAACATAGTGGACGAGCCGGACATGGTCCGTGTGAGGGAGATTGAAAACGGCGATAGCGTCATCCTCGAGGTATCGGTGGCCCAGGGCGATATGGGTAAGGTAATCGGGAGGCACGGGCGGGTGGCCCGTGCTATCCGCACAGTTGCAAAGGCGACTGCTACGCGACAGGGCAAGCGAGCAATGGTCGAGATAGTGGAATGACGCCAGAGCAGGCGCAGCTGGTGCTGGTCGGCTGGATCGTGGGGACGCACGGGGTACGCGGGGAGGTCAAAGCGCAGCCGTGCAGTGGTTCGCCCGACCGGTTCAGTGGGCTCACCCGGGTGTTCTTGGGGCCGGCAGGGGTGGGGGATGGCGGATGCAGGCGTGTCGAGCTCGAATCGGCGCGTTCCCACCGGGGCCTATCGCTTCTTGGAATCAGGGGTATTGCGGATGCCGATGCTGCGCGAGCCCTGCGGGGCTTGGGACTGTACTTGCCCGCTTGTGAGCTGCCAGGGCTGCCTGAAGGCGAGTTCTACAGCTTTGAGCTGGCGGGGTTGGCGTGTGAATCGACCACCGGTGAGCGCCTTGGCACCGTGGTCGAAGTGCTTGAAATGCCAGCCAACGATGTGCTGGTGGTCCGACCGGAGCAGGGCTCGGACTTCCTGGTGCCGGCGACGAGCGATATGGTGCGGCACGTGGATGTTGCGGGAGGCCGGCTCGTGATCGACGACAGACCCGGGTTGAGGTGAATCGATGCCATGGAGATCGATATCCTGACGATCTTTCCTGGAATGTTCTCAGGGGTCATGTCAGAGAGCATTCTGGGACGGGCGCAGGAAAAGGGGATTCTGACGGTGAGGGTTCATGATATCCGCGATTTCGCCGCCGGCAAGCATCGAGTAGTCGATGACTACCCGTTCGGAGGCGGACCAGGCATGGTCATGAAACCGGAACCCATTGCAGCAGCTGTTCATCACGCTCTGGAGTGCAGGGAATCAGCGGAGAGCGGGGAATCGCGGGTGATCCTGACCACTCCCGCCGGGCGTCCATTCACTCAAGATGTGGCCAAAGAATTTGCTGCGTGCGAGCACCTTGTGATCCTGTGCGGGCACTACGAGGGAATAGACGAAAGGGTGGCCACGCTTGTCACCGAGGAGATATCCATAGGCGACTATGTGTTGACTGGCGGCGAGCTTCCTGCCATGGTGATTGTGGACGCGGCGGCACGGTTGTTGCCAGACGCTCTGGGAGACGAGGCCAGCGCCGCTGGGGATTCCTTCTGGGATGGGCTACTCGACTACCCGCACTATACGCGGCCCCGGCAGTGGCGGGAACTTGAGGTTCCCGAGGTTCTGATCTCGGGGGATCACGAGAAAATCAGGCAGTGGCGGCGAGCGCGATCCCTGGAGCGAACCCAACGCCGTCGGCCCGACCTGCTTGCCAAGGCGGAGCTCTCAGCCGAAGACCTGGAGATACTGCGGACCCTTGCGCCTTGATTGGGTCGGTTTTCTTGTGGTATACTGACGTCTGTTGAAAAGCGGTTGAGGAGTGGAATTACTGTGAACATCATTGATACAATAGAGCGTGAGCAGATGCGCAAAGACCTCCCCGACTTCGGCCCAGGCGACACAGTCAGAGTGCACGTGCGGGTCGTAGAGGGTAGCCGTGAGCGTATACAGGTATTCGAGGGCGTTGTGATCGGCAGGAGCGGCGGCGGCGTGTCGGAGACTTTCAACGTCAGGAAAATGTCGTCGGGAATAGGCGTGGAGAGGGTTTTTCCTCTGCATTCGCCCAAGATCGACAGAATCGAAGTAGTCAGATTCGGCGATGTGCGCCGGGCCAAATTGTACTATCTCCGCGGTCGAGTCGGCAAGAGGGCCCGAATCCGCGAACGAAAGCGAGAACAGGCTCGGGCATGAAGTAGGCCGGGCAAGGTTCGCTTGGCGTCTTTCGGCCGGGCCGGGCTACACCCGGGCCCGGCGTTCGCATGCTCAGATGCCCAAAGCAGAGAGGAGGAAGGCGGCAGATGGGCCAAAGCTGGTTTCCAGGGCACATGGCAAAGGCCGTCGCGGAGATCCGGCAAAGCATGAAGCTGATCGACGTGGTAATCGAGATCCTCGACGCCCGGGCGCCGCGAGCCACCTCCAACTCGCACCTTGATGAGGCCCTTGGGAGCAAACCGAGAGTGCTGGTGCTCAACAAGTCCGACCTGGCCGACGCGCGAGCCACCGAGGCATGGCTTGACGCCTTAGGGACAGCGTCAGCCGGCGTTGTGCAGGCCAACTGTCAGAGGGGTATGGGGGTCAAAGAGGCCATAAGCTTGGCTGAGAAGGCGGCCCGCTTCACGGGGCAGGAAGGCGACAGAGAGCGATGCAGGCGACGTTTTCGCACTGTGGTCGTGGGTATTCCCAATGTCGGCAAATCTTCCTTCATAAACAGAGCAGCCCGGCGCTCCGGCGCCAAGACAGGTGATCGACCGGGCGTGACCCGCGCCAAGCAGTGGATAGTGGTGAGCCCGGAGATGGAGATGCTCGACACGCCCGGAATCATGCCTCCACGTGTTGACGATCCGGCAGTCTGGTTCGCTCTGGCCTCGCTGGGCTGCATTAGCGATGATCTGCTGGACATGGAGGGCCTTTCAATCAGCCTGATGTCACACCTTTGCCAGCTGGGAGCGGTCCAGTTCCAGCAGCGATACGGAGTGCCCGCCGACATGCACGATCCGCTTCTGATGCTCGAACACGTGTCTCTCAAGCGTGGATGCCTGAAGCCGGGCGGAGAGACTGACACTCAAAGAGGCGCCGACTTGATCGTCAGGGATTTTAGGTCGGGCAAGCTTGGCCGCGTGACGCTGGAGCGGCCATGATCGACCAGGAAGCGCTGGGTGCGTTCGACGACTGCGTAAGGGAGATTGGATTTCCCGTTCTAGTCGGCGTAGACGAAGCCGGGCGAGGGCCGTTGGCGGGGCCGGTAGTGGCGGCCGCAGTTGTGATGCGCGCAGGCGCCCATCCCCAGGGCGTGCTGGACTCCAAGATGCTCTCATCCGCCAGGCGGATAGCCGCTCTGGAGCGAATCATGGACAGCTGTATTGAGGTGAGCCTGGGGGCTGCCTGGCCCAATGAGATAGATGAGCTGAACATCAGGGTTGCCGCGTTGCTGGCCATGTCGAGGGCGGTGTCGCAGCTTGCATCCGCGGTCGATCTGGTACTGGTGGATGGACGGGATCTGCCGGCGCTGGGTTGCCCAGGCGTTGCGCTGGTCAGAGGAGATGCTCGGAGCGAATGCGTGGCGGCTGCGTCGATAGCGGCCAAGGTGGCCAGGGACGGCATCATGTGCCGGCTGCACGAAACCTACCCGCAGTATGGCTTCGACCGACACAAGGGGTACCCAACGCAGGAACACCTCCAACGCCTGGCGGAGTTGGGTCCCTGTCCGATACATAGAAAGAGTTTTCGCGGTGTGGAAAGGGCGGGCTAGTCCTCCATCCGCGCGCAATGGTTGCGGGATCACCCGAGAGGGTGATTTTTGCTGTTTATGGAAGGACATAGGCGTCCGCCGTCGAATTGGTGGTCCGTGAGGGGGCGGACCGATGCAGGCGCAAGACATTGGCCGGGCTGGTGAGGCTCTTGCTCGGGAGTATCTGGCCTCAATTGGCTACGAGATACTTGAATGCAATCTGCGACTGGGTCGCGGCGAGATCGACATCCTGGCCTGCGATGGGGAAGCGCTCGTGGTAGTAGAGGTAAAAACCCGGTGCTCCGCCGCTTTCGGCCGGCCTGAGGAGCAGCTCACCGCCGATAAGCTTCGCACGTTGCACAGGCTTGCGGCCCGGGTATCGGCGGCGAATCCCGGCGCGCCGGTGCGTGTGGATGTTGTTGCGGTGATGGCCGACGCCGCGTCAGGCGGATCCCTGGTCGGCGCCGCCCTCACGCACCTTCGAGGTGTAATGGTGTGATGACGTAGTGTGGGGGGAGGTTCCGGATGCTCGCAATCGCCAAGGGTTGTGCCGTCATGGGCATCTCCGGTGTGCCTGTAGCAGTCGAGGCCGATCTCGCAAGAGGCTTGCCTTCATTCGACATAGTCGGCCTGCCCGACTGCACCGTGCGCGAGTCTCGCGAACGGGTGAGGGCGGCCTTACGAAACTCGGGGTACGATTTCCCGCTGGCCAGGATCACCATTAACCTCGCCCCCGCCGACATCCGGAAGGTGGGGGTAGGACTCGACCTGGCGGTAGCTGTGTCGATACTCGCTGCATCAGGGCAAGCGCTCGCGCGCAACCTGGAATACATCACGTTCATGGGCGAACTATCGCTCGACGGGATGCTCAGGCCGGTTCGCGGTATCCTGCCTGGCTGCGCGGCGGCGCTCGGTTCGGGCAGTGATTATGTGGTGGTGCCCCGCGACAATGCGCGCGAGGCCTGTTGCGTGTCTGGGCTGGATGTCATCGCCGTCGACACTCTCAATGAGGTAGTAGAGTACCTATGTTCGGGCTCAACTCCAAGGCGAATAGGCCATCGCCCAAGGCCTCCCGATGCGCCGGCATCCAAAGCCGAATGCGACTTTGGCCAGGTTGTGGGCCAGGACGCGGCCATCAGAGCCATCCAGGTGGCAGTGGCAGGCGCCCACAACCTGATCATGGTGGGGCCTCCCGGAGGGGGAAAGACGCTGCTTGCATCGTGCGTATCGTCGATCCTTCCCGCGATGGACGAGCACGAAGCCTTGGAGGTCACATGCATACAGAGCGTCGCCGGCGCCGTGTCTCCTGATGGGCTCGCCCGCGAGCGGCCGTTTCGCCGCCCGCATCACACCGTCAGCCCAGCTGGCATGCTCGGAGGCGGGAACCCGCCTCTGCCAGGCGAGGTAACACTGGCGCACAGAGGCGTTCTGTATCTTGACGAGTTCTGCGAGTTTCCGCGCCGAGTCGTCGAAAGCCTCAGAGGCCCGATGGAAGACGGGTTCATCGTGGTGTCCCGTTCGCGAGGCACGGTCAATTTCCCGTCTCGGTTCATGCTGATAGCCTCGGCCAATCCGTGTCCATGCGGCTACCTTGGCGACCCCGAACGCGCGTGCGTCTGTCAGGGCGCGGCCCTGATGCGCTACCGACGAAAGCTAGCCGGTCCAGTCATCGACCGCATCGACATTCAGATAGAAGTGCCTCGCGTCAGGCGATCCGGCCTAGAGAAACCTATCGCGTTGCTCACGTCCGATGGCGTACGCGACGAGATCGAGCAGGCCAGGGCCCGACAGGCAGAGCGCTTTGGTCAAAAGGGATTGACGAACTCAACCATGGCGCCGCGCAGAATCGAGAGCGCGGCACACCTCGCCCCCGGAGCGCGCACGCTGTTGCTAGACGCAGTCGACCACATGGCTCTTTCGGTTCGAGCCTATCACAAGCTAATACGGGTCGCGAGGACCATTGCCGATCTTGACGGTTCCGGAAGCGTGGCGGACGAGCATGTGCTAGAGGCCCTGCAGTACAGGGTCCTGGAGTCCGAACCGAGGACGGTGTTGGCATATGGATGAGGAAGGCCGCGACATCACCTGGAACGATCTGTCCGAGCCGCGCGATGCTGAACTCGCGTGCTGGGTCTTCTGGCATATGTGTCCGGGGATAGGTCCGCGCTCCTTCCACCGCTTGCTCACCGAGTTCGGTACGGCGG
>DHON01000092.1:7918-96994 GCA_002409965.1 Firmicutes bacterium UBA5389 | reverse complement strand
GGTCCGGCGGCCGCCGCGGCCAATGCCGCGGCGCGAGGCGCAAAACGCCCGGCCTTTGTGAGCTATGAAGGGTGGAGGCTCGCATCGTCCACGCCCGATGCAGCGGGCGCAGGGCAGCGCGAAATGGAGCTGGCATCGAGGCATGGAGCCAGAGTGGTCGCTCTGCCGAACCGGGAATACCCGCCCTTGCTTCGCCGGATCTATGATCCTCCAGTCGTGCTATACGTCATGGGGAAGGCGCCGCTTACGGCCGCGCCGTGGGTGGCGGTAGTAGGATCCAGGTCAGCCACGTCCTATGGCACGGGCGCCGCCAGATACCTCGCACGCCAACTAGCGACGGCAGGCGCGGGAGTAGTCAGCGGCATGGCCAGGGGCATCGACTCCGCCGCGCATCGAGGGGCGATTGAGGCCAAAGGGGTGACCATCGGAGTGATCGGCGCGGGGTTGGGATATCAGATGACGGCCAGGCTGCAGTGTCTTGCGCGGGAGGTAATGCAGTCGGGCTGCCTCGTGTCGCCGTTCAACATGCGCTACCCGGCCTCTCGCGGCACTTTTCCCGCCCGCAATCGCGTGATAAGCGGCATGTCCCATGCTTGCGTTGTGGTGGAGGCGGGCGTGAAGAGCGGCGCCCTGGTCACATCGCGCTTCGCCGAGGAGCAGAACCGAGACGTATTCGCTGTTCCCGGCGACATCAACCGCCCTACCTCGGCCGGAACGAATGACCTCATATATGATGGGGCACGCCCCGTGATCGGCGCGCGGAGGTTCATTGAAGATCTGGCGGCCGCAGGGGTCCCGGTGAAGCTGCAGAATCTGGGGAGCGCCGCGCAAGCACGCGGGCTTGGGCCGGTGGACGCGGCGGTTTTCGAGGCGGTCCGGTCCGACACGTCCTTTGAGGACATTCATAAATCGCTGGCGATGCCTGCGCGCGATGTGCTCACATCGCTGTCGCGTCTGGAGGTCGCAGGGCTCATCATGCGCGGCGCAGGCCTGCGATTCAGCAGGAAGCATTGTTGACCCCGAATGTGCCCTGGGATAGACTGTTTGTGACATCGAACATCGGAGGTGTCCGTATGGGCAAGACTCTTGTCATCGTGGAGTCACCGGCCAAGGTGAGAACCCTGTCCAAGTTTCTAGGGCGCCAGTACACAGTGAAAGCATCTATCGGTCACGTGCGTGACCTGCCCAAGAGCAAACTGGGAGTGGACGTGGAGAACGACTACGCTCCTCAGTACATAAACATTCGCGGCAAGGGAGACGTCATCCGCGAGCTTAGGGAAGCGGCCAAGAAGGCCGACAGTGTACTTCTGGCCACCGACCCCGACCGCGAAGGCGAAGCAATCTCGTGGCATCTGGCGCACATTCTCAAGGTCGATCCCGCATCCGATTGCCGGATCGAGTTCAACGAAATCACGGAGAACGCGGTGCGCAGCGCGCTCAAGAAACCCAGGCCCATTGATATGGGAAGGGTAGACGCACAGCAGGCCAGGAGGGTGCTCGATAGGCTAGTGGGCTACAACCTCAGCCCGTTTCTGTGGCGCAAGGTGCGGCGAGGGTTGTCGGCGGGGCGAGTGCAATCATCGGCGCTCAAGCTGATCTGCGACCGCGAGCGGCAGATACAGGATTTCGTCGACGAGGAGTATTGGACTCTCTCTGCAACGCTCTTGCCTGGCGCGCGAGGCAAGAAGTTCGATGCTCGCCTGCTCACGCCGGGCGAGCGTCGCATGTCACGCCAAGATGTGGACAGAATCGTGAGCGAACTCGAAGGCGCGGAGTATGTAGTCAAGTCTGTGACACTCAAGGAACAGGCGCGGAGACCTTCACCTCCCTTCACCACCAGTACGATGCAGCAGGAGGCCTTCAGGAAGCTCGGCTTTTCCGCCAAGCGGACTATGGCAGTGGCGCAACAGCTGTACGAGGGTGTCGAGTTGGCGGGCGAAGGGCACGTGGCCTTGATCACCTACATGCGCACCGACTCGACCAGGATATCGCAGGAGGCACAGGCAGCGGCGCGCGAGTTCGTCAAGGGTCGATACGGGGAGAACCACATTCCCGCGAGAGCTCGGGTCTACCGGTCCAAGAAGGGCGCTCAAGACGCGCATGAAGCCGTCAGGCCCACACAGATCGACCGTAGCCCGGAGAGCCTCTCCGGCAGCATCGGCCGCGACCAGCTTAGGCTCTACAAGCTTATCTGGTCGCGTTTCATGGCCAGCCAGATGGCGGATGCGCTTTTCGACGCCACTACTGTCGACATCAACGCCGACTCCGCCCAGGCGAAGCATGTTTTCCGCGCCGCCGGGCAGGTGATGAAGTTCGAAGGGTTTACGGTCCTATACACGGAGGGACGCGACGATGAGAAAAACGAACGGGAGCAGGCTCTTCCACCGCTCGAAGCCGGCAAGGAATTGACCCTAGTTGAGCTGTGTCCGGAGGAACACCACACCCAGCCTCCCCCGAGGTTCACAGAAGCCACGCTCGTTCGCGAGCTGGAGAAGCACGGGATAGGGAGGCCCAGCACCTACGCGCCGATCATCGAAACCATTCGGAAGCGCGACTACGCTGCGTTGGAGCAGAGGCGCTTCAAGCCCACCGATGTCGGGTTTGCAGTATGCGATCTGTTGAGCGAGCACTTCCCGAACGTGGTGAATCTGAAGTTCACGGCCACGATGGAGGAAGAACTGGATGGCATTGAGGAGCAACGGTCCGACTGGGTACAGATAACCGACAAGTTCTACAAGCCGTTTTCGGAGAAACTCCGGGAGGCGGACGCACTGGCGGAGCGTGTGGTCATCGCGGATGAGCCCACTGATGAAGATTGCCCGCAGTGCAAAATGGCCAAACTGGTCATAAAGACCGGTCGGTTCGGGAAGTTCATCGCATGCCCGCGCTACCCCGAATGCACCTACCGCAGAAGCATCGTTCGCAAGGTTGATGCAACGTGTCCGGAGTGCGGCGGCGACATGGTCCAGCGGCGGAGCAAGAAGGGACGCGTGTTCTACGGTTGCGCCCGTTACCCGGAGTGCGAATTCGTCTCGTGGAACCCTCCATCGGGCGTTGCCTGCCCCAAGTGCGCATCGTTCACCACGTCGAGGCAATTGCGCGCAGGCGTCAAGTACAAGTGCGCCAACCCCAAATGCGGTCACGAATGGACCGCAGAACACGAAGACCGCGGCGCGCGCCGGTCGGAGGCGAGCAAGGTTGCCAAATGAGGTCACGGTAATCGGGGCGGGCATGGCCGGCAGCGAGGCAGCCTGGCAGGCCGCGCACTTGGGCGTCCGGGTCAAGCTGGTCGAAATGCGCCCAGCCGTGAGCACCCCGGCGCATTCTACTCCCGATTTTGCCGAACTCGTCTGCAGCAATTCTCTGGGCTCCGACAGGGAGGGCACCGCCCCGGGCCTGCTCAAGGAGGAGCTACGCTCACTGGGATCGGTGGTCATGCAGTGCGCCGATGGGGCCCGAGTGCCGGCAGGGCAGGCTCTTGCAGTGGATCGAACGCTGTTCAGCGCGGGCGTTACGCGACAAGTGGAATCCATGTCTGAGATCGAGATAGTCAGGGAGCAGGCACTCGGCATACCGGACGAGGGAATCGTGATCGTGGCTACAGGGCCGCTCACTTCGCCGGCGCTCGCCGGGGAGATCGCTCGCTTTCTCGGTGAAGAACACCTGCACTTCTTCGACGCGGCGGCGCCCATAATCGACAGCGATTCCATCGACCTAGCATCAGCCTTCTGGGCGTCTCGATACGACAAGGGCGATGCCGACTACCTCAACTGCCCCATGAACCAGGCCCAGTACGATGGGTTCTGGCAGGCCCTCGTATCGGCGGATGTATCGGAGCTGCACGAGTTCGAGTCCCTCCGGCTGTTTGAGGGGTGCATGCCCGTGGAGGAGTTGGCGCGCCGCGGACGCGACACCCTGCGCTTTGGTCCGATGAAGCCTGTGGGGCTCGTAGATCCGCGCACCGGCAAACGCCCTTATGCCGCAGTGCAGCTCAGGAAGGAGAATACTTCAGGCTCTCTTCTCAACATCGTAGGTTTTCAAACCAGGCTGACGCGGTCTGAACAGAGACGCGTGTTTCGCATGATACCCGGGCTCGCGCAAGCTGAATTCCTTCGCTACGGGATGATGCACAGGAACACCTACATCAACGGCCCGGCGCACCTCTGTCCCACGCTGTCGCTCAAGCGGACGCCCCGCGTATTTATGGCGGGGCAAATCACGGGGGTAGAAGGCTATCTCGAGTCCACCGCCACAGGCCTAGTTGCCGGGGTCAACGCAGCGCTTATGGCGCACGGAGCTGAGCTGGCGGTCTTTCCGCGCGCCACGGCCATGGGCGCGCTGTGTTGGCATGTATCCACGCCTGCCGCCGGCGACTATCAGCCGATGAATGTCAATTTCGGCCTATTGCCGGCCCCCGCTGTGTCCGCGCGACGCAACGAAAAGAGAGCGCGGCAGATAAGTGAGGCACGGGCGGCCATGTCGCGATTCATGGAGGGGAGACGCGGCCATGAGTTGGATCGATAGCTTCGCTCGGCACCTTGGGTCAGAGCGCAATCTCTCTCCAAGGACTGTCGAAGCATACACTGGCGATGTCGCGCAGTTCATATCCTTCTGTGAACGCCTAGGCATCAGTGAAGACAGCCCTGGCCATATCGGAGTGGGCGCCATACGGAAATTCCTGTCCATGCTGCAATCGCGGGGCATGAGCGCGAGCAGCGTGTCAAGGAAGCTCAGTTCGATACGGTCGTACCTGCGGTATCTGGCGCGCGAGGGCGCCATCGAAAGCAATCCGGCTCTCACCATGAGTCGCGCCAGGCGACCCCGGCGCCTTCCGCGGGCGCTTGGCCGCGATGAAGTGACGAGTCTGCTTGGGGCTGCGGGAGGCGATTCGCCCCTGGCCATTCGCGACCGCGCGATTTTGGAGCTGCTGTATTCATCGGGCATTCGCCTGTCGGAGCTGGTGGGCATAGACGTGCATGACTACTCTCCCAGCACGCGCAGCGTCAGAGTGTTCGGCAAGGGAGCCCGGGAGAGGATCGCGCCGGTGGGGTCCCAGGCGATCGCCGCCATAGGGCACTACTTGGAGACCGCCCGACCTGCGCTGCTCGCGGGACGCGAATCCAGTGCGCTCTTCGTGAGCAGGCTAGGCCAACGCATCTCGGGGCGCTCTGTGGAGCGCGCCATGAAGAAATACCTCATGAAGGCCGGCCTTCCTAGTCGGTCCACTCCGCATTCCATGCGGCATTCGTTCGCAACCCACATGACGGATTCCGGCGCCGACTTGCGCGCGGTCCAGGAGCTCTTGGGGCACTCCGACATTTCCACAACTCAGATTTATACGAGCGTCTCGCGGGAAAGACTCTACAGGGTCTACCGGAAGACCCACCCAAGGGCATAGGCGGTCGATTCATGCAGACGGAAAGGCCCGGGGAGGGATGAGTGATGGTCAATAGGGATGAGGGCAGGTTCAGGTCCACAACCGTTGTTGGAGTGCTGCGCGACGGCAAGTGCGCTCTGGGCTCCGATGGACAGGTTACCTTGGGCAGCACAGTGATGAAGCACGGCGCCCGCAAGATAAGGAGACTGCCCGACTGGAACGTATTGGTCGGTTTCGCCGGTTCGGCCTCCGATTCGCTGGCGCTCCTCGAACGCTTCGAGGGCAAGCTATCGGAGCACAAGGGCAACCTGGTTCGGGCGGCAACGGCCCTGGGGCGCGAGTGGCGCACTGACCGCGTACTCCAGAAGCTCGAGGCAATGCTCATAGTCACCGATGGCCAGCGCATGCTGGTTCTGTCGGGCAGCGGCGAGGTTCTTGAGCCGGACGACAACATCGCGGCAGTGGGCTCGGGAGGCGCGTACGCTCTGGCGGCCGCCAGAGCCCTGGCGCGACACACGCAGCTATCCGCTGCCGAAATCGTCCGTGAGTCGCTGGGGATCGCGGCCGACATCTGTATCTACACCAACGATCACACGAGCATTGAAGAGATCTAGCCCGGGAGGCGTTTGCATGGAGAACCTGACTCCGCGCAGGATCGTCGAGGAACTCGACAAGTACATCGTGGGACAGGCGCAGGCTAAGAGAGCGGTGGCCATAGCCCTGCGCAACCGCCATCGAAGGCTGGCGCTCTCCGGGGAGATGCAGGAAGACATCATACCCAAGAACATACTGATGATAGGGCCCACGGGAGTGGGGAAGACCGAAATCGCACGCAGGCTGGCACGGTTGGTGGGCGCCCCTTTTGTCAAGGTCGAAGCGACCAAGTTCACGGAAGTCGGGTATGTTGGTCGCGATGTCGACAGCATCATACGCGATTTGGTGGAACTATCTATACGCATGGTCCGGTCTGAGAAGACCGCTGCTGTTGAGAAGCGCGCTCGATTTCACGGAGAAGAGCGTCTCCTAGATGCACTCTGCCCTCTTCCGGTCAGGGAGAAGCCCGCCGCGAACCCGTTCGCGGCCATATTCGGAACGCAGCCGCCGCGTGAGCCGCAAGATGATGCCGCCTTTGAGTCGAGGTTGTCTGCGGCGAGGTCGAAGAGGGGCGAAGTCCGGGAGCGACTCAGGCGAGGCGAACTCGAAGACCAGCTGGTCGAGGTGGAAGTGGCCGACTCGTCGCAGGGCATGATAGAGGTCTTCTCAGGCAGCGGCATCGAGGAGCTGGGCGTGAACCTTCAGGACCTTCTGGGAGGGATGCTGCCCCAGAAAAGGCGCCGGCGCAGGGTGCCCGTGCGCGAAGCGCGGAGGATCCTCACTGCTGAAGAGGCGGCCAAACTCATCGACTCGGAAGAGGTTGCGGCGGAGGGTATTGCCCGAGCGGAGCAGTCGGGCATCGTATTTCTCGACGAAATCGACAAGATCGCAGGCAAGAGCCATGGCGCAGGTCCGGATGTATCCCGCGAGGGCGTTCAGCGCGACATCCTTCCGATTGTGGAAGGATGCACTGTTCAGACCAAGCATGGCCCGGTCAAGACAGGGCATATTCTGTTCATAGCGGCTGGGGCTTTCCACATGTCGAAGCCTTCCGACCTCATCCCCGAACTGCAGGGGAGGTTTCCCATTCGCGTCGAACTCTCCAGCCTGACTTGCGCGGACTTCGTGCGCATTCTGACTGAACCGAGAAGCGCGCTCACCAAACAGTACGCCGCTCTGCTTTCCACCGAAGGCGTCGACCTGTCGTTCACCTCCGACGGCATCGGAGAGATCGCGCGCATCGCTGACGATGTCAACTCCAGCGCCGAGAACATAGGCGCGCGTCGTCTCCACACCATACTCGAAAAGGTCCTGGAAGACGTGGCGTTCAACGCTCCCGAGGAATCAGGCTGCATCGTCGTAGATGAGGCCTATGTCAGGGCGCATCTTGCAGACGTCATCTCGCGCAGCGACTTCTCGGACTACATCCTGTAGCCATGCGCTCTGGCCTGTTTTGGGAGTGGAATCTTTGGACAATATAAAACAGCAGCACTGCTGAGTCAATTCACAGGGCAGGCTATTCTCAGCGTGGCATGCGAGAGGAGGTTCAAATGTGAGTTCACTGCTAGAGCGCACGCGCAGGATCACCCGCCTCATCCAAAACGCCGCGGGCTACTCTGTAAACTTCGGGGAACTGGCCGAAGCGTTAGCCGATGCTACATCGTGCCAGACTTTCGTGATCGCCCGAAACGGCAGATTGCTCGGGCATTCTCTGACCATTGTGGTCGAATCGGTCGATGATCAACCGGAAACTCTGGAGACAGGGTTCTTGCCCCGGGATGCCAATGCGGAATTGCTTCGGGTGCCGGAAACATCGGCGAACCTGGCGCCCTCCGGGGGTCTCGACATCTTCCAGGACGAACTCCTGGGAGGGTCTAGGTCCTGCCTTGTCACTGTAATTCCGGTACACGGCGCCGGTGAGCGCATCGCCACACTGGTTCTGCTCAGAAGCGATGGCCGTCTGGACGAGGACGACCTCGTGATCGCCGAGTACGGAGCGGCGGTAGTCGGGATGGAGATCCTGAGGTCGAGGAGCGAGAAGATGGAGGAAGAGGCGCGCAAGCGCGCCTCCGTCCAGATGGCCCTGGACACACTCTCATACTCGGAACAGGAAGCAGTGGAGCACATCTTCGATGAACTCGCCGGAGACGAGGGTTTGCTTGTCGCTTCCAAGATCGCCGACAGAGTCGGTATCACCAGGTCGGTGATAGTGAACGCGCTCCGCAAGTTCGAAAGCGCGGGAGTGATCGAATCCAGGTCGCTCGGGATGAAGGGCACCTACATTCGGGTCCTCAACGACAAGCTCTTCGACGAACTCGACAAGCTTCACGCAAGGTGAGATGGGATTGCGAGGCGCTGGCGGCTATGCTATACTAACCGTTGTGCAACTACACACGGCTTCCGATCCGGGCCGCGGTGCCGGCAGGAAAGTGCCGGTGGGGTTCGGAGATGAAGAATCCGGAGGGAAAACCGCTACGGGAGGGAGGTGATATTCGTGGCAGTGGTAACAATGAAACAACTGCTCGAGGCGGGTGTGCACTTCGGGCACCAGACGAGGCGCTGGAACCCGAAGATGAAGATGTATATCTTCACGTCGAGAAACGGCATCTACATCATCGACCTCCAGAGGACTGTCAGGAAAGTGGACGAGGCGTACAACTTCGTTCGTTCGATAGCGCAGGATGGCGGGTCTCTGCTGTTTGTGGGCACCAAGAAACAGGCGCATGACACCGTTTCCGAAGAGGCCCAGCGCTGCGGGATGTTCTGGGTCAATGAGCGTTGGCTCGGCGGTATGCTGACAAACTTTTCCACCATACGTCGACGAGTCGACCGGATGAAGATGCTCGAACGCATGGAAGAGGACGGTTCCTTCGATGCGCTTCCCAAGAAGGAAGTGCAGAAACTAGTCGCCGAGCGAGAGAAGCTGCAGAAGCGGCTGTCTGGAATACGCGACATGAGGGATATCCCCAGCGCGATGTTTGTCATCGATCCTCGCAAGGAGAGAATCGCCGTTGCCGAGGCGCGCAGGCTGCACATACCCATCATTGCCATCGTCGACACCAACTGCGATCCTGACGAGATCGACTACGTGATACCGGGCAACGATGACGCTATTCGCGCAGTCAGGCTGCTCACGTCGAAAATGGCTGATGCGGTCATCGAGGGGCGCGAGGGCCTCGACCAGGCGCCAGAGGCGCCCGAGGCGGAGGCAGAGCGCGGGCAGGACGAAGGGGTTCAGGACGAGTCCGGGGCGACTCCGGGCTCTGTCGACTCCCGGGAGGCTGTCGGTGTAATCGAGTAAGTACGGAGGGACGCTTGCAAATGGAAATCACCGCATCCTTGGTCAAAGACCTTCGGGAACGTACGGGCGCGGGCATGATGGACTGCAAGAAGGCACTCCTTGAGACCCTCGGCGACCTGGACAAGGCGATCATCGTCCTCAGGGAGAAGGGCCTAGCTGCCGCGGCCAAACGCGCCGGCAGAGAGACCAGCGAAGGCATGGTCGACGCCTACATCCATATGGGCGGCAAGATTGGCGTTCTGATCGAAGTCAACTGCGAGACCGATTTCGTAGCGAAGAACGCGCAGTTCCAGGCCTTGGTACATGATCTGGCGATGCAGGTTGCCGCGTCTCGTCCGCTCTATGTTTCGCGCGATCAGGTTCCGGAAGAGCTCGTGCGGCGCGAGAGCGAGATCTACCGTTCCCAGGCGATCAACGAGGGCAAACCGGAGAAGTTCGCCGACAAGATCGTCCAGGGCAGGATGACCAAGTTCTACCAGGAGGTCTGTCTTCTGGATCAGCCCTTCATCAGGGATCCCGAGAAGACCGTGGCTGATCTGATAGGCGAGAACATCGGCACCATCGGAGAGAACATTAGTGTGAGGCGGTTCGTGCGCTTCGAGCGCGGGGAAAGTCTCTAGCAGAATGGCAGGGAGGGGAGAACACCGAGGTGTTCTCTCCTTTCTCGTTGTCGGCAAGTCATTGCCTCATGAAGGAGAAAACCGGCAGGTATCGAATCGGGATTAGGGGTGATCGCTGTGGAAATGCCCAAGTACACCCGGGTAGTGCTCAAGCTCTCAGGCGAGGCGTTCGCCGGCGACCAGAGAGCCGGAGTTGACTTTGACTCAGTTAAGTGGATTGCTCAGCAGGTTGCGGACGCATATACACTGGGCGCGGAAATGGCCATAGTGGTAGGCGGAGGCAACATATGGCGTGGGGCCGAAGCGAGCCGGAGAGGCATGGATCGCACCACAGCCGACTACGCGGGCATGCTGGCCACCGTGATCAACTCAGTGGTCCTTCAGGATGCGCTGGAAGATATCGACATTCCCACCAGGGTGCTGACGGCCATCGAGATACGCGCGATTGCCGAGCCCCATATCCGCCGCAGAGCGATGAGACATATGGAGAAGGGACGAGTCGTCATCTTCGGCGCAGGCACCGGAAACCCGTTCTTCTCCACCGACACCGCCGCGGCGCTGCGGGCGGCCGAAATAGAGGCAGATGCGATCCTCATGGCGAAGCGCGTCGATGGAGTATACGACTGCGATCCTCGGAAGAACCCAGATGCGACGCTCTTCGACAAGCTATCGTTCATCGACGTTATCAACCGCGGGCTAGCAGTAATGGATTCTACAGCGGCATCACTGTGTATGGATAACGACATACCAATAGTGGTGTTCAACCTGCTGCGCGACGGCAACATCAGAAGAGCGCTTGCAGGCGAGCCTGTGGGAACCTACATCGGGAGGGATTAGGTTTGTACAAGGACGAAATGTCCATGGCTGAAGACAAGATGAAAGACGTGGTCGAGTCGACAGTCCGCGAGTTCGCGGGCGTGAGGACTGGGAGAGCCAACCCGGCGCTGCTCGACAGAATCGTCGTGGATTACTACGATACTCCAACGCCGCTCAATCAGATAGCGAACGTGTCGGCCCCTGAGCCGCGCCTTCTGGTGGTGACTCCGTGGGACAAATCCGTCCTCGGCAAAGTCGAAAAGGCCATACTCAAATCAGATGTTGGGCTGGTTCCGACCAACGACGGTAATGTCATACGGATGGCGATTCCTCATCTGACGGAGGAGCGCCGCCGAGACCTTGTCAAGGTGGTCAGGAGAATTGCCGAGGAGAAGCGCGTGGCGGTGCGGTCGGTGCGTCGCGATGCTATAGAGCAATTCCGCGCCATGGAGAAGGAGAAAACCATCACAGAGGATGATCTCAAGCGTGCGCAGGATGAAGCGCAGAAACTGACTGATAAGTACATATCCGAAGTCGACAAGATGCTGGCCGAAAAAGAAGTTGAGATAATGCAGGTGTAGATCTCTGCCATGGCAGAAGCGTCACACCCCCTCTTTCGAGGGGGTTTATGGCATACTTGCGGCACTCTGCGCCGTTTTTGAGCATATCGCACACAGCGCGCGCAGCGCTCGGAGGGAGGCAGTCCCGAACGTGCCTTCGCATATAGCTATCATAATGGACGGCAACGGCAGATGGGCACAGGAAAGAGGGAAACCCCGACTATACGGGCATCGGGTCGGAGCGGAGGTTGCGAAGACGATAGTATTGGCCGCCTCGGACATGGGCGCCAAGTACCTAACGTTGTTCGCCTTCTCCACGGAGAACTGGAAGCGTCCACCCGCGGAGATACAGGGGATATTCCGGGTGCTTGAGGAGTTCTTCCTGCGTGAGGTGAAGCTCCTTGAGGGATACGGGATTCAGGTGCGCATTATAGGCGAGAAAAGCGGCCTTCCCGGATCCGTTCAGTCGGTCGTCGAGCGCTCCGAGGAGCTGACCAGGTCAGGCCGGAAGATGGCGGTGAACATCGCGCTGAATTACGGGGGCAAGTGGGACATCATCCAGTCTGTGCGTTCGATAGCCAGAGACGTTCAGTCGGGGCGCGTTCGTCCGGACGACATCACCGAGAAGATGGTGTCATCGAGGCTGTCCACATCGGGCCAGCCCGATCCGGATCTTCTGATACGCACAGGCGGCGAGCGGAGGATCAGCAACTTCCTTCTCTGGCAGTCCGCCTACTCGGAGATGTACGTTACGCCCGTTCTGTGGCCTGATTTCACTCCCGATCACCTGAAGGAGGCCATACGGGAGTATAGATCGCGACACCGACGCTTCGGGGGTGATGGCGTTTGAAGGCAAGGGTGTTGGTGGGCCTAGTGGGCGCGCCCATTGGCCTTCTCGTGCTGTGGGTCGGCGGCGTTCCTCTTGCCGTGACGATGCTTCTGGTGGCAGGGGTCGGCGCCTACGAATACGCTCTGATGTGCCGCACGAAAGCGTGGTCGCCCAGTGCTCCGCTGATTGTGGTTGCTTCGTCGATGTTCGTGGTTGACGCGATGCGCTGGGGCGGTCGTTTCTCCGGCCTCGTACTGGCTTTCATCCTCCTAGGCTCGCTCCTTCTTGAGGTGGCCCGGGGCAGGCCGGTCAACTCAGTGGGCGGACCGGCCCTGGAGGTGTTTGGGTCGCTTTACTGCGGGTGGACATTGAGCCGGTTCTGCCTCATCCGGTGTTCTCTGGGAGATGCAGGGCTAGGCCTTGCTCTTCTCTTCGTGGTGTCGGTGTGGATGAACGACATGGGAGCGTTTTTCACCGGGAAGGCATTCGGACGGCGTAAGCTTGCGCCCGGGCTGTCTCCCAAGAAGACCGTCGAGGGGGCAATCGGCGGGTTTGTCTGGGCAGCGCTGGCCTCGGCCGTTTTCAAGGCGCTGGGGGACGCAAGCGGCCTGTGGTACACTCTCGACTGGCTTCACGCGATCATCCTGGCGCTGACCATTGCCGCCTGCGGTCAATTGGGCGATCTCGCCGAGTCTGCCATGAAGCGCGATACCGGAATCAAGGATACGGGCTGGATCTTTCCCGGGCACGGCGGGGTGCTCGACAGGTTTGATTCATTCTTCTTCGCTTGTCCTGTCGCATACTACTATCTCATCCTACTTATACCCGGTTTGGGCGGGATGTGAACGCGGAGGTGCCGGCATGAGCAACCATGCTAAGGCGGGCATTGCCCTGGGAGTGCTAGCTTGCGCTGCTTACCTAATGATCAGATTCGTCCTGCCGCTGTTCACGCCGTTCTTGGTTGCGCTGTTCATCGCCGTCCTCATCGATCCTATCGTGAGCTTTCTGGAACGCAGGCTCCGGATGCCCCGCGCAATCGCAGTTCTCATCGTCTTGGCAGCCTTGGGAGTGGTTCTCGGCCTTCTGGTGGCAGTGGGCGTAAGCGAAGTCTCGCGCGAGATCGACCAGCTTTCGCGGAACATCGGGGGGCTGTCCAGATCGTTCACCAGGATAGTAGACGACCTGACGGACAGTGCCGCCCATTTCTTCGAAGAGCTGCCCCAACCGGTCTTGGACATAATAAAGGCGAACGAAGGCAGAGCGGTCGAGTTCATCGAGTCGGTCATCGCAGTCCTCGCGGGATTCCTCAGGCGCCTGCCGCAGCTCACTTTGACTTTTGTGATCAGCGTAGTGGCCACGTTCTTCGTGTCGCGCGACTTCTACTCGGCGTCTGCCCGCGCTGCCGCCGCTCTGCCTAAGGCATGGCGGAAGCAGTTCGGCAAGATCCGAGGCGAGATGTTGGCCGCGTTCATAGGCTTTCTGCGGGCGCGATTCGTCTTGCTTTCAATAACCGCGGCCATTACGATCCTCGGGCTCTCAGCGATGCGGGTCAACTACGCCTGGCTGCTCGGCTTGGCCTGCGGAGCGCTGGACATACTGCCGCTGATAGGCCCATCGGCCCTGTTTCTGCCGTGGGCGCTCTATCACGTGCTAGCGGGGAATATCGGATACGCCGTGGGCCTGATAGCAGTGCTTGCGATCAGCTCCACTGTCAGGCAGGTCGCCGAGGCCAGAGTAATGGGCAGGAATCTCGATCTGCATCCCCTCGTGGCTCTGGTTTCCGTGTACGTGGGGGTGCAGTTGTTCGGTTTGAGTGGATTCATTATGGGGCCTCTGGCAGTGATATTCATGAAGGCGATACTGCATTCGGTGATTCTGCCGGTGTTTCCGCTGGATAAGGAGTAAGCTATGCGCGCAATCTGCATTCTGGGCTCCACAGGTTCTGTGGGCGCCCAAACAATCGATGTGGCAAGGTCTTTAGGCCTCGACGTGAGCGGGCTTTCTACTTGGTCCAACCTCCGTCTCCTGGCCGATCAGGCGCGGGAGTTCAAGCCGGCTGCGTGTGCAGTGGGTGATGAGCGGATGGCGGGCGAGGCGCAGAGTCTGTTGCGCGAGATTTCGCCGACCCCGAGGTTACTCGTGGGAATGGACGGAATATGCGAGCTGGCCGCCATGGAGGAGCACAGTGTCGTGGTCAACGCGGTCGTGGGATTTGGCGGCGTGTATCCAACTCTGGCGGCCATCGACGCGGGTCATGACGTGGCACTGGCGAACAAGGAGACACTCGTAGCGGCCGGCGGCATCGTTATGGAGCGCGCCCGGCGGGCGGGCGTGTCCATAAGGCCGGTGGACAGCGAGCACTCGGCCATCTGGCAATGCATAGCCGGGCTGGACAGGCCCGAGTTGTCGCGTCTCATACTGACTGCGTCCGGAGGGCCGTTTCGCGACAGGGCCGACCTATCGCACGTCGCCGTGGAGGAAGCGCTCGCACATCCCAACTGGAGAATGGGGCCCAAGATATCGGTGGATTCAGCCACAATGATCAACAAGGCACTAGAAGTGGTGGAGGCCCACTGGCTTTTCGAAGTCTCCCCGGATATCATAGAGATTGTCGTGCACCGCGAGAGCGTTGTGCATTCTATGGTCGAATTCGCTGACGGATCAGTGATCGCCCAGATGGGAGCGGCCGACATGCGCACTCCCATACAGTATGCGCTGACGTATCCCACAAGGCGCGAAGGGCTCGCTACGAAGCTCAACTTCGCTCAGCTGAGGGCGCTGACTTTCGCCCGCCCCGATACAGAGCGCTTCCCCGGCGTGTTGCTCGGGCATGAGGCTCTACGTCGCGGCGGGATCGCGCCGGCAGTCATGTCGGCGGCAAATGAGGCGGCAGTCGGCCTGTTCCTCCGGGGCGCGCTCCGTTTTCAAGGCATAGCTTCGGTTGTGGCCGAGGTCATGCGCGAATGCGCTGTCGGCGGGGAACTGTCGCTCGACAATATCGTTCTGGCAGATAGGTGGGCCCGGCAGTCGGTGGAAGAGAGGTGCGGCGTATGTATGCGCTCGCTTTCATAGTAGTAGTTGGCCTGGTAGTGCTCGTTCATGAGCTGGGCCATTTTGGGGCTGCGAGGCTGTGCGGAGTGCGAGTGTACGAGTTCGCCTTCGGGTTTGGCCCCCGTCTTTTCGCGAGGCAAGTGGGTCAGACGCTCTACGCTGTGCGCGCGTTGCCTCTTGGCGGCATGTGTAGGCTGGCGGGCATGGACGATTCGGAGCTTGCGGAGGAACAGGCGGACCCGGACGACCCTGCGAGCTTCGTAAACCGGCCCTTCTGGCAGAGGATACTCATAGTGGCGGCGGGGCCGCTCATGAACTTCGTGCTGGCTGTGGCGATACTGACCGGCCTGTTTTCCGCCTACGGGGTGCCCATGGCCACGGTCGTGGATGTGGTGGACGCAAGCCCCGCCGAGGTCGCAGGCTTTCGGGCGGGCGATACTATCGTGAGCGTCAACGGCAGGCCTGTGGCATCGGTGGCCGGGTTTGTGAACACGATATCGGCCAGCTGGGGTAGGCGCATGGACGTGGAAGTTCAGAGGGATGGACAGCGAGAGACGTTGTATGTGGTGCCTGACTACGATGCCCAGGTCAGAGTGGGACGGATAGGCGTGAGGCTGACGGAGTCGCCTGTCAGGGCCGAAACCCGAGGCACTGTGGGCGGAGCGCTCAGGTACACTTGGGGGGTCGTCGATACCACTGTCACTTCGCTCTGGGCAGTGCTATCCGGCAGGACCAAGCCCGAGGTGTCGGGGCCCCTTGGCATCGCCGGAATGTCAGCTCAAGCCGCGCAGCAGGGCCTTCCCAGCCTGATGATGTTCATCGCCCTCATCTCCACCAGCCTGGGGTTGCTCAACCTGATGCCGGTGCCGATTCTTGACGGAGGGTGGATTCTCCTTCTCGCACTGGAGGCGGTTCGCGGAAGGCCGCTATCGCCCCAGATCGAGGAGGCTCTGAAATTCGTGGGTCTTGCGCTACTCATGCTGCTCATGGTATATGCTACAGTGAGCGATATTTCGCGGCTCGTGGTGCGCTAAATTTGGCTCTTGACCGGATGGTGCGTTAACTATGTTTACTCGAAACAATACACGGCAGGTATCGGCCGGGCGCGTGCCCATTGGCGGCGGCGCCCCGGTGTCGGTTCAGTCAATGACCAATACCGATACACGTGATGCAGAGGCGACTATTGCACAGATCAACGCGCTTGAGAGTGCCGGATGCGAGCTGGTGCGCATCGCAGTGCCCAACGCGGAGGCAGTGGACGCCCTTCGCCTGATTCGAAAAGCCACGGAGATTCCTTTGGTAGCCGACATACACTTCGACTGCAGGCTCGCGCTTGCGTGCATTGAGGTGGGCATCGACAAGCTCAGGATCAACCCGGGCAACATTGGCAGCCCAGCGGGGGTGCGCGAGGTGGCGACCGCTGCTCGCGACAGGGGCATTCCGATACGCATCGGCGTCAACTCGGGCTCTCTGCCTCGTGAGCTTGTGCAGAGGTACGGCCGTACAGCGCGCGCCATGGTAGAGGCGGCCTTGGGCCACATCGGCCTCTTGGAGCAGGAAGGGTTCTACGATATCGTCGTGTCGCTCAAGGCATCGGATGTTCCCCGCACAGTGCAAGCTTACCGCCTGCTGGCAGCCGGGGTGAATTACCCGCTGCACGTGGGAGTGACCGAGGCAGGCCCGCCTCCGAGCGGCCTGGTCAAGTCGGCGGTCGGGATCGGCGTCATCCTGGACGAGGGCATCGGCGATACCATAAGGGTCAGCCTAACCGGCGACCCCGTCGCCGAAGTGTCGGCCGGTCGCGAAATCCTGACCGCGCTGGAGCTCAGATCGTTTGGGCCCGTCATAGTCTCCTGCCCAACATGCGGCAGGCGGCGGGGGGATGTAGTGGGCATAGTGTCGTCAGTGCGAGAGGCGATCGCCACCATCACTGTGCCGATCACCGTTGCCGTGATGGGCTGCGAAGTGAATGGCCCGGGCGAGGCGCGAGACGCCGATGTGGGGCTGGCGTGCGGCAACGGAGTCGGGTTGATATTCGCAAATGGACGCGTGGTGCGCCGTGTCCGAGAAGCAGAGATGGTGCCCGCGCTGGTCGAAGCCGCAAGGGCGGCTGCTTCCGCCAAAGCGGCGGGGCAACACGTCTAGGGATTTGTGGGAGGTGCTTTTCATGCGCGTCTCGGCGATAGTGCCTGCATACAACGAAGGCCCCAGAATCGCCGCCGTGCTGGATGTAGTCCGCCAGAGCAGAATGGTGGACGAGATACTGGTGGTTGATGACGGCTCAGATGATGATACTGCGAAAGTCGCAGCGGCCCATGGGGCGCATGTGGTGCGCATGGACCGCAATTGCGGCAAGGGAGGCGCCGTTGCGCGCGGAATCCAGTCTACCCCGGCCGATGTGCTGCTTTTCCTGGATGCAGACCTGGTCGGCCTGACGGTCAAACACGTGGAGAACCTGCTCGACCCGGTGCTGTCTGATCAGGCTGACATGACTGTCGGGATCTTCGGGGATGGGCGTCCGGCCACCGACCTGGCACAGGCGATAACTCCGTGGCTGTCGGGCCAGCGCGCGATGAGGCGCAGCGCGTTCGACGGCCTTGACTTGGGCGAGTCGGGATTTGGCATCGAGGCGCTGCTCACCCGGCATGCAAAAGAAGTGGGGATGAGGGTGGTCGAGGTAAAGCTTGCCCAGCTCACCCAGGTGATGAAGGAAGAGAAGTTAGGCCCGGTGAAAGGGGCGGCCTCACGGGTCAAAATGTACTGGGATGTCTTGAAAACCGTAGTGCACTGGGACTGAGGCTCAAGAGATATCAGGAGGGCTAGGTTTGTCTGTAACGCTCGTGGTGGTTCCGTCCGACGACCGGGCGGGGCTTGGATATATATTCAGACGCGCCGGCATGAGCGCGCCCGATTCCATTCCGTCTTCGAGCAGAATAGAGAAGATCGATATACATCCGGAGTCTGGCCAATGGGTGGTGCATCTGGCCAGCCCCGGCGTTGCCGCTTTCAGCGAGGAGTGCTGTGAGCTGATCTGTTTGGCTTTTCACAAGATTCTGGGAGATCGCTGCGATGCGCAAGTGAAGCTGGCTGCAGCAGCCGCGGCTGTCGATGCCAGCGGATTGGAGCGTTGCTGGGAACGGGTCGTGGAGCGCGTCCTCGATTGCGCTCCCAGCGTAGGGGTGTGGCTTGGCCAAGCCAGGTGCCGGATAGACGGCGACTGCATGATCGTAGAGGTTCCGGGGGAGGTGCAACGGACCAAACTCGCAGAGCGCGGATGCGCATCCCTGATCTCGGATGCTCTCCACCATGTCGCCGGCGTCAGAATGGCGGTCATGATAGACGTGGGCGAGTTCGATGCGCCCCGGGACCCGCCCGAGGATGATGTGTGCATGCCGTCGGATGCTGATGCCGCGAGCGCGCCTCCTCAGTTGCCTGCGCCGTCGCCGGCAACTGAGAAGCGTCGGGGCAGGCGCCGACGTGTCGTGACAGACGAAGGCGCCATACGCGGGCGTTGGTTCACCGACCCAGCTCAGCCCGTGTCCAGCCTGGTGCAAGGGCAAAAGAAGGCGGTGGCTAGGGGCGAGGTGTTCGGGTATGTGGAGCGTCTGACCCGGACCGGCCTCAAGATAGTGAGCTTCTCCATAACTGATCGAGAGGACTCCATCATGTGCAAGTGCTTCTGCGATCCCGAAGAGCCTAGTTTCGGGCTCACGGAAGGGCAGTGGGCGCGCGTGCGAGGAGAGGTGCAGTACGATCAGTATGCGCGGGAGATAGTGCTCGCGGTGTCGGACATCATGCCCGACTCGGCCCCAACCAGGCACGATACCTCGCCCGACAAGCGCGTCGAACTGCACCTGCACACCAAGATGAGCGCGATGGATTCCGTATGCGAGGTGGAGGCCGCTGTGCGACAAGCCGCTGCTTGGAATCACCCAGCGGTGGCCATCACCGATCACGGAGTGGTCCAGTCGTTCCCCGAAGCTTTCGCCGCGGGAGAGAAGCATGGAGTCCAGATAATATTCGGCATGGAAGGCTACCTGGTGGACGAGATCACCGCCAATGACTGCCCCACTCATCACATCACCATTCTAGTCAGGAACGAGGCGGGCCTCAGAGACCTATACACGCTGGTGTCTGAGTCGCATCTTAAGTACTTCCACAGGCATCCCCGGATCCCCAGGGCGCGCCTTGCCCAGGTGCGCTCGAACCTTCTCATCGGTTCGGCATGCTCCGCCGGAGAGCTGTTCCGCGCAGCGCTGGACGGCGCTTCCGACGCGGACCTGGACCGGATTGCCCTGTTCTATGACTACCTGGAAATCATGCCTGCGGCCAACGATGAGTTCCTGATACGGTCGGGACGGCTTCGCGGAATCGACGATGTGCAGGCCATCACAGCCCGAATATACGGCATAGGCAAGCGCCTGGGGATTCCGGTGGCCGCAACGGGCGATGTCCATTTTCTTGAGCCGGCAGATGAGGCGTACCGCCGGGTGCTCATGGCAGGGCAGGGCTACGATGACGCCGACCATCAGGCGCCGTTGTACTATCACACCACCGACGAGATGCTTCGCGACTTCGCCTACCTCGGGGAGGAGGCACGCCGCGAGGTGGTCATCGACAACCCCAGGCTGATTGCGGGTAGAGCCGAGCGAATCAGACCAGTCCCTAACCAACTCGCCACTCCGGAGATAGAAGGCGCCGACGAGGATGTGCGCTCGCGCACCTACCAGAGAGCCCGCGAGCTCTACGGCGATCCGCTGCCACAGATCGTCCAAGCCCGTCTGGCCCGGGAAGTGTCGTCGATCATCGGAAACGGCTTTGCCGTCAACTACGACATCGCTGCAAAGCTGGTGCAGAAATCAGTTGAGGATGGATATCCGGTAGGTTCTCGAGGGTCAGTCGGGTCATCGCTTGTAGCCACGATGTGCGGCATAACCGAGGTCAACCCGCTGCCTCCTCACTATCTGTGCGCCAATTGCCAGTACAGCGACTTCGAGCACGGCGCGGCAGTCGAGTCGGGCTACGATCTGCCGGATAGCCAGTGCCCCCGTTGCGGCGCCAAGCTAGGCAAAGACGGGCAGGGGATCCCCTTTGAAACCTTCATGGGTTTCGAGGGCGACAAGGTTCCCGACATCGATCTGAACTTCTCGGGCGAATATCAGTCTGTGATCCACAAGTATGCCGAGGAGCTGTTCGGTGCCGACCACGTGTTCCGGGCCGGCACCATTGCCACCATCGCTGACAAGACTGCCTACGGCTTCGTCAAGGCGTACTGCGAATCCCGAAACCTCACCCTGCGCAATGCGGAAGTCGCGAGGCTTGCCCGCGGATGCTCAGGCGTGAAGAGGACCACCGGCCAGCATCCGGGCGGCGTGATGATTGTGCCGAGAGGCAGAGACGTGCACGAGTTCACTCCCGTGCAGCGTCCCGCCAACGACAGGAACTCGGATATCGTCACAACGCATTTTGAGTATAAGACGATCCACGACTGCCTGCTCAAACTGGACCTGCTCGGCCACGATGACCCGACCATGATCAAGATGCTGGAGGATCTGACCGGCATGCGCGCCGATGATGTACCCATGGACGATCCGGCCACCATGTCGATTTTCTCCGGAGTCGAAGCGCTTGGGCTAGACCCTCGGGAAAGCGGGATGGCTGTGGGTACCGTGGCGGTCCCCGAGTTCGGCACCAAGTTCGTGCGAGGAATGCTGGAGGCGACCAGGCCCAAGAGCTTTGGAGAACTGGTGCGCATCAGCGGTCTGTCGCATGGCACTAACGTCTGGCTCAGCAACGCACAGGATCTCATCGAGTCGGGCGTCGCGCGGTTGACCGATGTGATTGCCTGCCGAGACGATATCATGAACAGGCTGATCTCAGACGGGCTGCCGCCAAAGGACGCTTTCAGGATAATGGAGCGCGTGCGCAAGGGCAAAGGGCTGGCGGACGGGGACGACCGGCTCATGGCGGAGCACGGTGTGCCCGAGTGGTACATCGATTCCTGCAACAAGATAAGGTACATGTTCCCCAAAGCTCACGCTGCAGCCTACGTGACCATGTCGTTTCGAATCGCCTACTTCAAGGTGCATCGGCCGGTTGAGTTCTACGCGGCCTACTTCACCATAAGGGCTTCCGACTTCGATTCCTCCATCGCTCTGATGAGTGTGGAGGAGATCATGACGGCTCTTCGCGATGTCAACGCCAGTCAGGATGCCACTGCGCGCGAAAAGAGCTTGGCTACGATGATGGAGGCGGCGGCGGAAGCCAAGATGCGAGGGGTGGCGTTCCTTCCTGTAGACATTGTCAGGTCATGCGCCGCGCAGTTCGCCATCGAGGAGGGATCGCTCCGGCTTCCGCTGGTGAGCGTGCCTTCGCTGGGCGATGCCGCGGCGGCCAGCGTGGTGCAGGCGCGGGAGGAGCGACGGTTCAGTTCCATCCTTGATCTGCGCGAGCGGACCCGCTTGACGAGATCGCACATCGACACCCTCCGCGACACCGGCGCTCTGGACGGTATGCCCGAGACGGATCAGCTGTCGCTGTTCTGAGCGCGCGTCGGATCCCCCTTGCACGCTGTCCGAGCCTGTGGTATATTGGAACCTGTGAGGGTAGCCGGTGGCAGACGTGCGTTGTGAGCGGTTTCGGAGAGTGGGTCGGTCCCACTCTTTAATCTTGTCTGCCAGCCATAGGGCCAAAGCGCTGCGTTTCCCGGCTGAGGCCAAGTAGGAGGGCTGAGGTGAGAATGGATCGTCGGCGGATCGAAAGCCGCGCAAAGGGTGTTGCCGAGTCAGCCGCCGGGCCGCTCGGCCTGCAGGTCATCGACGCGGAGTTCGTGCGTGACTCTGGCTACTGGTATCTGCGAGTATACATAGAAAAGCCGGGCGGGGTCGCCATCGACGATTGCGCCAACCTGTCCACGGCGATAGGCTCTGAACTCGACCGCCAGGATTTCGTCCCGGCGAGCTACATCCTCGAGGTGTCATCCTCAGGCGAGAAGCCGCTTCGGCGCGATGAAGAATACGATGAGTTCAAGGGCAGGTGGGCCCTGGTCAATACGTACTCAGAGATCAATGGGCGCAAGCGCTTCGAGGGACTGCTCATGGGAAACGCCGGCGATTCGGTTTTGATGGAGGTGGACGGCACGGCTGTTGAAATACCGCGGCAAAGGATCAGCGCAGCCCGGCTTGCGGTTCCTTTCAAGGAGGTGCGCGGTGATGAGTCAGAATGACGGCCTCGAGATAATCCGCGCTCTGGATGAGCTACAGAAGGAGCGGGGGATAACCAAGGAAGTGCTGCTTGATGCGATAGAGGCGGCGCTTGTTTCGGCGTTCAAGAGGCACTACGGCTCGTCGCAGAACGTGCGAGTCCTCATAGACCCTGCAACTGGGAAAGTGCTGGTGCTTGCCCGCAAAACCGTTGTGGAGGAGCTGGACGATCCCAAAGGTGAGATATTGCTGGACGATGCCAGGGCGATCGACCCGGGCTACAACCCGGGCGATGTGATCGAAAACGAGGTCACCCCCAAGGAGTTCGGACGAATAGCGGCGCAAACTGCCAAGCAGGTAGTGGTGCAACGCATCCGCGAGGCCGAGCGCGGCGTCCTCTATGAGCAGTTCTCTAACCGCGAAGGCGATGTCGTCACAGGCGCCGTAAGCCGTGTCGAGCCCCGAAATGTAGTGCTGGATCTGGGCAAGACTGAAGCGTCCCTGCCTCAGCAGGAGCAGATCTCCACCGAACGGTATGAGCCCGGGATGAGGCTGAAGTGCTACGTGGTGGAAGTGCGCAAGACCAGTCGAGGACCCATGGTAATGCTGTCCAGAACACATCCGGGGTTGCTCAAACGGCTGTTGGAACTGGAGATTCCCGAGATCTCCGATGGGGTTGTTGAGATACGCGGCATAGCGCGAGAGGCAGGCGCAAGGTCCAAAGTCGCTGTGCTCGCCCATGACCCTAATGTAGACCCGGTTGGAGCCTGTGTCGGTCCGCGGGGCGCCCGCATCCAGGCGGTCGTGGCGGAACTGGCTGGCGAGAAGATAGATGTGATACCATGGAGTGAGGACTACTCCACGTTCATAGCGAACGCGTTGAGCCCGGCCAAGGTAGTAGAGGTGAGGCCCGACTTCATCTCCAAGGTCGCGATGGTGGTGGTTCCCGATTACCAGCTGTCGCTGGCCATTGGCAGGGAAGGGCAGAACGCGCGGTTGGCTGCAAAGATCACCGGCTGGAAGATCGACATCAAGAGCGAGTCCCAGGTCGGGCTGGGGGGAATACCCCGGTTCGAAATCGACTTCTAGAGGTGCGTTGAAATGCCGAAACTCAGAAAGACGCCGCAGCGGACCTGTGTAGGCTGCGGAAAGGTTGCCGATAAGCGCGATCTGGTTCGCATAGTGCGCACTCCCGAAGGCGATGTGGCCGTTGATCTCACGGGAAAGCGGTCGGGGCGGGGAGCGTACGTATGCGCGGAGCGAGGTTGTTTGCAGCGGGCAGTGGGTTCGGGCAAACTTGCGAGAGCGCTCGAGGTCGAGGTGCCCGAAGATGTTGTTACAGCGCTCTCCAATAGATTGGGCGGAGTTGATGAATCATAGGTGTCTTTGGGTGTTCTTGGGTTCCTAGGCCTTGCATATCCGGCCGGAACTATCGCGGAGCGCCGGTCACGATCCGGCGCCTCGCCCAGGGGCCTATGCAGCGCCACAAGATAGTCCGGCTTTATGCGGGTCATGGGGGTGACGATCAATGGCTAAAGTGAGAGTATTCGAGCTGGCCAAAGAACTTGATATGCCTAGCAAGGACCTAGTTACGCTCCTAAATGAGCTAGGCGTGAAGGCGAAGAATCACATGAGCGCGATCGACGAGAATGCGGCGCGCTATGTGATGAGGAAATTTGGGCCTGAATCGCAGAAAGCGGAGGATCAGAAGGACGCGTCCGCTGCGCCTCCATCGCCGTCCTCGGCTACAGCGAAGGGAGATGCCCCCGACGCGGGGCATCGTACGCCCGACTTGCGGCCTTCCGATGCTCAGCGCAGGCAGGAGCGGATACCGGCCGCGCCGGGCCCAGTGTCGCGGCCAGTGGATGACAGACGTCCTGAGCGGGCGTATGATGCCAGATCGCCCAAACCCTTGGACCCTTCCTATCCATTCATACCTGCACGGCACAGGCCTCAAGGGGCCGGCGGTGCGCGTCCGCGCCCAGCGGCGCCGGTGCAACCGCAACAGGCGCCGCAACCATTTGGGCCCGAGCGAAGCGATAGGTTTGCCCGGCCTGACCGTTACCCTACGCCTGCTGGGCCAGGGGCGCGACCGCGGCCTGGCGGGCCGGTGCAACCCGGGGGAGGCTTCAGGCGCGGTCCGGCTGTTTCGGTTCCCCCGCCTCCACCGTCTTCGGCTCCGGCTCCCGCCGCTAGAGGCGGCGGGAAGGGCAAGCCCGCATGGTCGGGCCGGGGAAGGCGGCGCGGCGGCGGCGAGGATGAGATGGATACGGCCAGAGGGGCTCGCAGGCCCGACAGGCGCGGCAGGAAAAGGGCTCCGACCTCAGCTCCCCTCGGCGATGCGCGTCTCATAGAGCGCCGTGTGAGGGCCGGGGATATTGACGGCGCCGATGACATTGTAGTCCGGCGGATTGGGCGAAGGCGCGAGAAGCCCGCCAAGATCCGGCGCGTGGAGATAGGCGAGGCGATAGCCGTCCGCGATCTCGCGGCGAAGCTGGAGATATCTGCGCCTGAGGCTGTCAGCAGGCTCATCCGGATGGGCGTGATGGCTGGCATAAACCAGGAAATCGAGGGCGAAGTAGCGCAAATTCTAGCGACCGAACTCGGTTTCGAAGCCGAGTTGACTTCGGAGCGCGAGGAGCGCGAAGTTGCCATCGCTGAAATCGAAGACGCCTCGGAGAGCCTGAAGCCCAGACCGCCCGTGGTCACGATAATGGGGCATGTGGACCATGGCAAGACGTCTCTCTTGGACGCGATACGGGAGGCCAACGTAACTGCCACCGAGGCAGGCGGCATTACTCAGCATATAGGCGCCTATCAGGCAGAGCTGAACGGAAGGAAGATTACCTTCCTAGATACTCCCGGCCATGAGGCATTCACCGCAATGCGAGCTAGGGGCGCTCAAGCTACTGATGTGGCGGTGCTCGTGGTGGCGGCCGACGATGGCGTGATGCCTCAAACAATCGAAGCCATCAACCATGCGCGCGATGCCAACGTACCGATAGTAGTGGCAGTGAACAAGATCGACAAGCCGCACGCACAGCCTGAGCGAGTGCAGCGGCAGCTGTCGGAGATGGGGTTGGTTCCCGAAGAGTGGGGCGGCGATACCGTGATGGTGCCCGTGTCGGCTCTTCAGAAGAAGGGGCTTGAGGACCTGCTGGAGATGATCCTGCTCGTGGCGGACATGCGCGACCTCAAGGCCAATCCCGACCGTCCTGCACTGGGCACTGTGATCGAGGCCAGGGTGGACCGCGGGCGCGGACCGGTCGCGACGGTGCTCATCCAGAAGGGCACGCTGAAGGTAGGCGACTCATTCCTGGTAGGCGAGGTCTACGGCAGGGTGCGGGCAATGGCCGATTACCGTGGCAGGGCATTGGAACAGGCGACTCCATCGATGCCTGTGGAGGTTCTGGGCCTGAGCTATGTGCCTGAAGCCGGCGATGTCTTCCAGTCGGTAACTGATGAGCGCGAGGCCAGGCAGGTCGCTGAAAGACGCGCTGAGCGCAAGCGCATCTCGGAGATCGGGGAGACTAGCAAGAAGGTGTCGCTCGAGGATCTGTTCAACCAGATCAAGGAGGGCCAAACCAAGGAACTCAGGGTCATCATCAAGGCAGACGTGCAGGGCTCCACTGAAGCTCTGAAGCAGGCGATTGAGCGGTTGTCCACAGACGAGGTGCGCGTGAACGTCATTCACGGCGGCGTGGGCGCCGTCAACGAGTCCGATGTGATGTTGGCGTCTGCGTCCAACGCAGTAATCATCGGCTTCAACGTGCGGCCCGATACGGCCGGGGCGTCGAGCGCCCAGGTTGAGCAGGTCGACGTGAGGCTCTATCGCGTGATATATGAGGCCATCGACGATGTCAAGAAGGCCATGGAGGGGCTGCTCGAGCCGGAGTTCCGCGAGGTCGTCTACGGCCATGCGGAGGTGAGGGCGACCTTCAAGGTCCCCAAGGCAGGGGTCGTGGCCGGCTGCTATGTAACCGACGGCAAGATCGCGCGATCAGCCCAGGTGCGGTTGGTACGCGATGGCGTTGTGATACACGATGGCAAGATCGGCTCGCTCAAGCGGTTCAAGGATGATGTGCGCGAGGTGGCTGCAGGGTTCGAGTGCGGCATTGGAATAGAAGGCTTCAATGACGTGCGTGAGGGCGATGTGATCGAGGGGTACGGCAATGAGGCTGTCAAGCGCGAGCTCTAGGCGACAGTCTCGCGACCGCTGAACTCGGATGTTTGGAGGTGCCAGATATTGCCTACCTACCGAAATGACCGCGTGCGCGCCGCAATGCGCCAGGAAATATCGAACATGCTTCAGCGCGATCTGAAAGACCCGAGGCTGGGATTCGCGACTGTGACTGATGTGCGAGTCAGCGGCGATCTTCAGCATGTGCAGGTGTACGTGAGCATACTCGGCGACGATGCCTCAAGGCAGCAGACAATGCAGGCCCTTGAGAGTGCGCGAGGCTATATACGCTCGGAGATCGGCCGTCGCGTGCAGCTCCGGCTGACTCCCGAGATCAGCTTCGCGTACGACGATTCTATTGAGCGCGGCGCCCGCATTCTGCGGATCATCTCGGAGATACAGAGCGAAGAGCCGGGCGCCAAAGGCGACAAGGAGAATGAGAATTGAGTGTGCCCGGCGAGATCGTGGAGGCCGTCAGGCGTGCCCGTAGAGTCTTCATCACCTCCCACGTGGTTCCCGATGGCGATGCTGTCGGCTCGCTGCTCGGCATCAAGCTTGCTCTGGAACGTGTGGGTAAGGAGACTCGGGCCGGCCTGTCGGACGGCGTGCCGCCATCGCTTCGCTTTCTTCCCGAGTCCCGGAGCATCGAGGCGGGCGGATCCGCAAAGTCCCGCCAGTTCGACTTGGGCCTGGTGCTCGACTGCGGATCCCTCGACCGTGTGGGCCAGTGCGTGGAGGCGGTTCGCGCTTGCCCGGTGACGGTAAACATCGACCATCATGCCACCAATACCCGGTTTGCTACGATCAACTGGGTCGATACCGAGGCTGCGGCCACCTGCCAGCTGGTTGCGGAGCTAATTCGGGCGCTTGGAATCCCCTACGATTCCGACATAGCTACATGCCTGTTCACCGGGCTGTCCACCGACACAGGCTCATTTCGCTATTCCAACACGCGGGCGTCGACGTTCCGCGCCGCTGCGGAGCTAGCTGAGGCGGGAGCCAGGCCATGGGAGATCGCCCAGAACATCTACGACAGCAAGCCATACAGCGCTCTGGCGGCTCTGGCCGAAGCCATACTCGGCATCGAGTTCAGCTGCGACCATTTGATCGCCGCGATGAGCATCCGAGCTTCCGATATGGCCCGGCACGGCATCAGCGAAGGCGATACCGAGGGGTTCATAGGCTATGCGCGTTCTGTCGACGGAGTTGAAGTCGCGGCCGCTTTTCGCGAGGTGGGACAGGGGCTCATACGTGTGGGATTGCGCTCGAAGGAACGCGCGGACGTCGCCAAGGTTGCAAGTGAGTTCGGAGGCGGAGGACATGTCCGGGCTTCAGGCTGCTCCATCCAAGGCACCATGGAACAAGCCCGGATCAAGGTCATGCCCCGTCTGGAGCAGGCGCTTCGCGAGGCGGGATACACGTGGACGGCATAGTCGCCATACATAAGCCAGCTGGGATAACCTCCCACGATGTTGTGATGCGCGTAAGGAGCATCACAGGCGAACGCTCCTCCGGCCATACGGGCACGCTCGATCCCGATGCCACCGGCCTGCTGGTGGTGTGCATGGGAGCCGCCACCAGGCTCACACGTTTCATGGAAGAGTTCCCCAAGCGGTATGAAGCTGAGATCGCATTTGGGCTGTCCACCATGACCGGCGATGCCAGCGGAGAGGTCGTGGCTCGCAGCGAGGGCTTCTCGATCCCTCTTTCCGAAGCGTTCGCCGCCTTCGGAAAGTTTGTGGGCGACATACAGCAAGTGCCGCCTATGGTTTCGGCGATCCACCACCGCGGCCGCCGGCTGTATGAACTGGCCCGTCAGGGGATCACCGTCGAGCGAAAGCCCCGCGCTGTTGTCGTGTACAGCATCGAACCGTTGTCCGTGTCAAGCTGGCCATCGCATTTGGAACACGGCTCACGCGGCAGGATACGGGTGGAATGCTCTCGGGGAACATATATACGGACCCTGTGCGAAGACATATGCCGTAGCCTTGGGGTTGCCGGCCACATGAGCGCCCTCGTGCGAACGGCCACGTCCGGATTCACTCTCGAACAGGCCGTGACCCTTGATGAACTTGAGCGAATGGCCTCTTTCGGATCGCTCGCTCAGGCTATCAAGCCGTCCCTGGAAGGCGTCAGGCATCTTCCAGCGCTAGACCTCACCGAGCTCGAAGCGGGCTGGGTCAGTCATGGAACGGCTTTCGAATGCAATGGCGGCCGAGTCCGCAGCGCAGCAAGTGCAGCAACCGATATCCCCTACATCGCTCTAGTGCGCCCTGACGGGTCTCTCGCGGCCATAGCGAGGGTGGGGCGCGGCGACCCCGGGCTTCTGATTCAGCCCAAGGTCGTTCTGTGAATTACGAGGTGTTGTGGAATGCATCGATGCTTTGTGAGCAGCAACCAACGTCCCCAGTATATCGCCGGAGTCTACGCTTTGGGCACATTCGACGGCGTGCACATCGGCCATTCGGCGTTGATCGAAGAGGCGGTGAGAATCGCCGGGGAGCGCGGCACAGCGTGCGGCGTGTACACTTTCGATGTCCATCCGATGCAGGTGGTCTGCCCCGAGCGCGCGCCTGCCACTCTGATGACCATACACGACAGGCTCGGCCTTATGGAATCCTGCGGAGTGGATGTGGCGATTGTCCGGGCTTTCGATGTAGGATTGGCGCGCATGGCCCCAGAATTTTTCGTAACCGATGTGCTCCGCGATTCGCTGGATGCCGAGTGCGTAGTGGTGGGGTTCGACTACTCCTTCGGCCATGGCGGGGCCGGAACCCCCGCTAGGCTCGAATCGCTTGCGCGAAACGCGGGCATCGAAGCTCGGGTCCTGCCGCCGGTTGAGATCCGCGGCGAGCTGGCCTCGAGCACAGGCATCAGAGCCGCTCTCGCCTGCGGAGATGTGGGGCGCGCCGCCCGGCTCCTGGGCAGGCGTCACTTCGTCCGAGGCGTTGTGGCGCGGGGAAGAGGAGTCGGCCGCGGGATCGGGATCCCCACTGCGAATGTGAGCGTTCCGGCAGGCATCGCGCTGCCCATGCCGGGAGTGTACGCCTGTGTGGCGCGCTCGGGCCAGTCGCCGGAATCGCCCGCCGTATGCAATATCGGAGTGAGGCCCACATTCGACGATCAGGCGCGCGGAGTCACGCTGGAAGTGCACATTATGGACGCATCGCCCGACCTGTACGGAACATCTCTCACGGTGGAGTTCGCCGCGCGGCTCAGGGATGAACTCAAGTTCGCCGACCCCGCCCAACTGGCGGAGCAGATCAAGGAGGACATGGCCGCCGCGCGAGTCCTTCTGAGCTTCTGAGCAACTGAGTTTACACCCTATGACCCGTATGCTAAGATGTACTTTGGCAAGTTATCAGAGTAGCGCTTGTCGAACCCCGTACTAGGGCTGCCGACCCTCCGACGGCTTTCTTGGTAGGGGGGGATCCAAAACTAGGAGGTGCAGTATCCTTTGAGCCTGAGCATTGATGAGAAGCGAGCGATCATTGAGAAGTACCGGGTCCACGATTCCGATACCGGGTCTCCAGAAGTCCAGGTGGCAATCTTGACGGAAAGGATAAACTACCTTACGGAGCACCTGAAGACGCACAAGAGGGACCATCACTCCAGGCGAGGTCTGCTCAAGATGGTGGGCAGACGGCGGGCGCTCTTGGATTACCTGAAGGAAACCGAGATCGAGCGGTACAGGGCCATTGTGGAGCGACTGGGGTTGCGCAAGTAGGGGAAGTGCTACGGAGAGCGGGTGTTCACCTTCCCGCTCTCCTATTTGTAAGCAAGATGCGCTACACATTGAGGAGGTAGGCGACTGAATGCATCAGACGTTTGAGACAGTCGTGGCAGGAAGGAAGCTGTCGGTTGAAACCGGCTACGTCGCCCGGCAGGCCGGGGGGTCTGCGCTGGTACGGTACGGCGATACAGTGGTCCTGGTCACCGCGACTGCTTCCAAGGAGCCGAGGGAGGGCATAGACTTCTTCCCGCTCTTGGTGGACTACGAGGAAAGGCTCTATTCAGTGGGCAAGATCCCTGGAGGGTTCATCAAGCGCGAAGGCCGCCCGAGCGAGGCGGCGATCCTGGCGGGGCGGCAGATCGACAGGCCGATACGGCCGCTGTTTCCGGAGGGTTTCAGAAACGATGTCCAGGTAGTCGCGGTAGTGATGTCCGTTGAGCCTGGGGTGGAACCATCGGTGCTGGCGATGAACGGAGCGTCCATTGCGCTCGGCATCTCCGATGTGCCCTTCGACGGCCCCATCGCAGGCGTCAAGGTCGGCATCGTGGACGACGAATTCGTGATCAACCCCAGCGCGGAAGAGCTGGATAAGTCGAGCCTGTCGTTGGTGGTCGCAGGTACCCGCGATGCAGTGCTCATGGTGGAGGCCGCGGCCAACGAGGTCTCCGAGGAGCAGGTGTTGGAGGCGATCATGCGCGGGCACGACACGATCAAGGAGATAATCGCTTTTCAGGACGAGATCATCGCAGCGGTCGGCGTGCCCAAGCGGGAGTTCAAGTTACTCGAACCCGATCCGGAGCTTGCTGCGAAGATTGAGGTGTTCGCCCACGCGCAGCTGGATGCGGCCGTGCGCAACCCCGACAAACTGGCCCGCGAGAAACTGACCAGCGCCGTCCGACAGGCGACCCATGCGCATTTCGAGGAGGAAATGGGCGAAGACACGCCTCACAAGTGCATAGACGCGGCGCTGGACAGCATGCTCAAGCAGATAGTGCGCAAGATGATCACGGCAGAGCACATTCGACCGGACGGCCGGGCAATGGACGAAATCCGCCCGATAGACTGCGCTGTGGGCCTGCTTCCCCGTGTGCACGGGTCGGCCATGTTCCGGCGCGGGCAGACTCAGGTGATCACCACATGCACGCTGGGAGCCGTCGGCGAAATGCAGATCATCGACGACCTGGGCCTAGAGGAGTCGAAGCGCTACATACACCACTACAACTTCCCGCCGTACAGCGTTGGCGAGGTGCGTCCCATCCGGGGCCCGGGGAGACGCGAGATTGGCCACGGTGCGCTGGCTGAGCGCGCTCTTCTGCCCGTTATCCCCTCTGAAGAGGAGTTTCCATATACGATCAGGCTGGTGTCGGAGGTCGTTGAATCCAACGGCTCGAGCAGCCAGGCATCCATCTGCGGCAGCACACTCTCGCTTATGGACGCGGGCGTGCCGATCAAAAAGCCGGTAGCTGGCGTAGCGATGGGTTTGGTCAAGCACGACGACAGACTCGCCATACTCACTGACATCCAGGGCATGGAAGACCATCTCGGCGACATGGACTTCAAGGTGGCAGGCACACGCGACGGCGTGACGGCGATACAGATGGACATGAAGGTCAAGGGCATCTCCCGCGACATACTCCGGTCGGCGCTGGAGCAGGCGAATCGAGGCAGGATGTTCATCCTCGGCAAGATGCTGGAGGCTCTGCCGGAGCCCCGTCCTGAGCTGTCGCCCTACGCGCCCAGGATGCTCACGATAAGCATTGACCCCGACAAGATCCGCGATGTGATCGGACCTGGGGGCAAGATGATACGCAAGATCATCGAGCTGACCAACACCAAGATCGACATCGAAGACGATGGTCGCGTGTTCATTGCATCGATCGATGAAGACGACGCCAAACGCGCGGTGGCCATGATCAACGAGCTGGTGCACGATCCTGAGCAGGGCGAAGTCTATACAGGCAAGGTAACGCGGATAATGCCGTTCGGCGCTTTCGTGGAAGTGCTCCCGGGCAAAGAAGGCCTCGTGCACATCTCTCAGCTTGCCTATGAGCGGGTTGCAACTGTGGAAGACGTTGTGAACATAGGCGATGAGGTGACGGTGAGGGTGACCGAGATCGACAGCCAGGGCAGGATCAACCTGTCGCGCAAGGACCTGCTGCCCAAGCCGGAAGGCTATGTGGAGCAGCCTTTCGACCGGGGTCCGAGGCCGCCGCGAGCGGGCTTCCAGCGAGGGAGCGCCGGGCCCAGGCGAGATGGCGGGGGTGACCGACGGCGCAGATAGGTTAGTGCCGCATATAGCAATATAGCAACACAGCCGGATCAGTTCCGGCTTTTTTTTATGCCCAAATTTCGTATTTACCATTGCCGCGCCACCCAGCATAATACCGGCATCCTCTTATGGTAATCGCCAGGGAAACGCCCTAATCCGTTACCCAGACGCGGTGGCGTAATGGCGATAATGGTTGACACCATCGGCAATATTCGATAAACTTCTATACAAGTTCATTGATGGGGATTATGGAGTGTCCTGCCGCCGCCAGAAAGCAAAGTCGCTGCATGCAAAGGAGCATTGATCGCATGACTTCAGACGAGGCAATCCTCTCGACCATGGGGCTAAGTAAGCATTTCAGTGGTGTCAAGGCAATTACCAACCTGGATGTCAATGTGAAGAGGGGTAGGATTCACGGGCTGATCGGCCCCAACGGGGCCGGGAAGTCAACGTTCTTTAACCTGGTTTCGGGATTGCTGCCGCCCACCGAAGGGCAGATCTATCTCGACTCTGTGAACACAACCAACCTTCCGGCTCAGGCCGTTGCCAGAATGGGGCTTGCTCGGTCCTTCCAGGCTGCCATGATGATGCCCGATACTGTACTGGAGAATGTTATGGCAGGTATGTACTACTATTCCGGTATCGATCCCATCGGGACTTTTCTTCGGCGGCCTCGTGTTTTCTGTGCTCAGGAGAGGGAGATCAGGCAAAAGGCACAAGAGGCTTTGGATTTCGTGGGAATGGCAGACTCGGCCCACCGCTGGGCCGGCGAACTAGTTTGGGTGGAACGTCAACTAGTGCAGATTGCTCGTGCCTTAGTACTCGATCCGAAGCTATTGCTTCTGGATGAACCTACCTCGGGAATGGGGCTCAAAGAAACAGAAGAACTGAAGGGCATTATCAGGCACATAAGGGATACTGGAGTCACCATAGTCCTAGTCAGTCATGATGTCAGCTTAGTTGTCGATCTGTGTGATTGGGTCACAGTCATCAATTTCGGAGAGAAAATCAGCGAGGGGAGTCCGAAGCACATACAGAGCGATCCGAAAGTACTGGAGGCTTATCTCGGTGAAGAAGAGCAGCATGCTTAAGGTTGAAGGTGTTTCCGTATCCTACGGGCCAGTGAGGGCGCTCGAGAATATCAGCATTGAAGTGGACAGACGAGAGATCGTGGCCCTGATCGGTGCGAACGGCGCAGGCAAAACAACGTTGCTCAAAGCGATTCTCGGTGTTCAGAAGGTTCAGAGCGGGAAAGTACTCTTCTTGGGAGACGACATCACCAACAGCAGCACCGACAAGGTCGCCAATATGGGTCTGGGCCTCATACCCGAAGGGCACTTGGTGTTTTCCACGATGACCGTCTTGGAGAATCTCCAATTGGGGGCTTACCACAACCCTCAGGATTTCAACGACAACCTGGAGAACGTGTTCGAGTCTTTTCCGGTTTTGCGCAAGAGGATTCACCAAACTGCAGGAACCCTGAGCGGCGGGGAACAGCAGATGCTGTCGATAGCCCGGACACTGATGTCAAAACCTGAACTGGTCATGGTAGACGAACTCTCGCTGGGCCTCGCTCCAAAAGTGGTCAGCGAGATTTTTGATATCCTGGGCGACCTGAACAATAAGGGTTATACGATTCTCCTGGCAGAGCAAAACGCAAAGAAGACGCTTGAGTTCGCCAATCGCGCTTATGTCATGGAGACCGGCAGAGTGGTGCTGCAAGGTCTCACGCAGGAACTCATGAGTCATCCGGAAGTCCGTCGTGCCTATTTGGGCAGCAACGTGTAGTTCAACCAGAGTTAAGGAGAATACATACTATGGAAATATTTGCGGCTCAACTGCTTAACGGTCTCTCTTTGGGCAGCATGTATGTTCTGCTGGTACTGGGGTTCAACCTAATGCTCCTAGTCGCGAAGATCATCCAGTTCGCCTATCCGCACCTGGTGGTATTGTCCATGTACGTATGCTGGGGAGTATTGCGGCACACCGACAACATGCTCCTGGTCGTGCTCGCCTCCGTTGCCAGTTGCATAGTGGTGAACGTGGCGATTGAACCGATATTCCGCCTGCTTGCCAAGAGACACGGCCTGGACATCAACGTGTCTTTCGTGGTTTCAATGAGCATGGCTCTCTTGATAACGGACGTAATGTCTCACCTGCTCAACTACGGATATCCTATTGCTTTTCCGACAGAGTGGGTAGGAAAGAGTATTTTCAGCTCTGGGTTGATCGCCTTCTCTGCAGGGCAAGCGTACGCCCTATTCGGAGGCATCGCTGCCGTGGCGGCCTTCTTCTACCTGCTGTATCGAACAAGGCAGGGAAGGGTGCTGAGGGCCATAAGCGAAAACAGCCTCCTCTCATCGATCATAGGAATACCCATCATCAAGACGCGGGTCCTAAGCTACGCCATAGCGGGTCTTCTGGGCGGCCTAACGGCTGTCATGTTCGCCAGGCTGTTGGGATCAGCATCGCCGGGTCTCGGCGACTTCGTGGGGATGAAGGTAGTAGCGGCTTCCATCCTCGCCGGTCTGGGCAATCTGAAGGGCGGCCTGGTTTGCGGGTTGCTGCTTGGAATCGCCGAGAGCATGGCAATTGGGTATCTCGCCGGGTCATGGTCAAACGCCATTGCTTTCATGATGATGCTCGTAATCATGCTGATAAAGCCCGAAGGGTTGTTCGGCATTGAAGCATAGCCTCTAGATATTACGAGATGGGGGAGGCTGGACAGTTGTCGCCAGTACTGTATTACTTCTTGTCATTTACAGGGATTAATATCCTGATGTGTTGGTCGCTTTACCTGCCTTACCGCGTTGGGCAACTCCATTACTTGACCGTTGCTTGCATGCTTGCGTCTGCCTATTTTTCCGGCTTCGCTGCCCGCGAATGGTCATGGCCCTTTGCCCTGATAGTCGTAGTCGGAATACTCATCGGAATCTTGATCTGCTTGATCCCTTCGTTTGCTATCGGCGATGCGCCCTGCTTTACGGTGGTGATCATCGGCTTGACCATTATCTTCATTCTGAAGACAGCCGTCGAGAACTCCCCGGCACTGGGCGGAACGATAGGCTTCTTCGGGATTCCACAGGTCAACCACTTGCTCCCACTAACGTACTTGCTTGTCGTGTATGCGGGAGCGGTGATATACCGGATAGACCACTCCCGGTTGGGAAGAGCGGCCTCTGTGGTCTTTGTAGACAAGAACACCGCGGCCGCCCTGGGAATCGACGTGAAGAGGCTAGGGATGTTCTTTCAAGTCGCAGCAGGAGCACTAGCTGGACTAGCGGGGACTCTATACGCGTTTCTCATAGGCGGTCTCTTCCCCGAGTTCTTTAACCTGGGAGTCATTGGCACTCTCATGTGCATGCTCTTTGCCGGCGGGCATACAACCATGTGGGGGGTGATAGTCTCAGTTCCGATCCTAGAAGGCATGCAGTTGCTTCTTCCTAGCGCTATCGCCTCGTGGCGCCAAGTCATCTACGCGCTCACCCTTATTGTCATTGTCCTCGTACTCCCCGGTGGGTTAGTCACGAAACGGATGCTTCTACGTCTGAAAGGCAAGGTATCGGGTGGAATCAGCAAATGCAACAACTAGGGAGGAGAAAGATGATGGGAAAGCACACTAAGTCATTCGCAGGTCTGCTGATCATGGCGGTTCTTCTAGTCTGTCTCGCCGGCTCTAGCCTCGGCGCGCCTTCAGCCGCTGTGGTAGATCAGTGGGAGATACCGTTTCTGAACTGCTTGACCGGACCTATCGCGAGCATCGGCGAGTACATGGCCTGGAGCGCGCACAGGGCGGCGTACGAGATCAACCAGAAGGGCGGCATCAAGGGCAAGCCCGTCAAAATCGTGGACTACGACACGGGTGTCAGCCCGGAGAAGGCCGTTGAGCAAATGGCCAGGATCGTCAACAAGAGCCTGGTGTCATTGGGTCCAGTGCCTGAAGCCTGCATAATGGCAGCCATGCCGCTGGCTGTGAGGCAAGGCCTGTTCAGCATGACAGCTTCCACGACCTACGAGTACTCAACTCAGTTCTTCCCCTGGACGCTGTCGTGGTATCCACCCACGGACAAACACCTGGCCCCCGCAGCCGCTGCCTGGGCCAAGGAGCAGCCCAAGATGAAGAAGGTTATCCAGTTTGTGGAGAAGTGGGCTTGCTGGCCGAGCATGGCGGACGCTCACGCTGACGGGCTGGCTTCCGTTGGAGTAGAAACCTTCACCGTTGAGGTTCCGACAGACGCGGTCACTTTCGGACCCCTGGTTGTCAGGGCGTTGGCACAGAAGCCCGATGGATTCATGTTCACGTGCACATCTGAGAAGGTTGCGAAGATAATCATCGAGCTAGAGAAGTACGGCTGGAAGGATAAGTCCAAGATACTCATTTTCAGCAGCGCTGACGATATGCCTCTGTATACCACAGGGAGGGATAGCCTCAATGGGTGCTACATCTATGCCTACTTCGACGGCGCGAAAGAGACGCCCCGCTGGAAGACCTTCAAGGAGAACTACAAGAAGGATCATGGCGGACTGGATCCGACTTCCCTGTCCACCATATACTACGACTGCGTCTACATGATCAAGAGGGCCATCGAGGAGACGGACGTAACCGGCGATCCCAAGAAGCTGAAGGCAGAGCGGATCATGATCAGAGATTACATCCGCAACATGCAGGACTTCGACGGTATACAGATGGCGTGGTCGATGAAGGACGGAATACCTTCCGACAAGGGCTCATTCCTCTTCGTCATAGAGAACGGAATCAAGAAATGCGTAACGTACGTGGAGGCATGGAAATAGTCCAGTCAGCCCTCTAAAGCGCTGAGTATGCGAGGCGGGCTGCAAACCGAGATCCCTGCAAAAGGTCCGCGGCTGCAGCCCGCCCGGAATGGATAAGTAACTGGAGAGTCGAGTTGGCCACGCCTGCGGCTGAACCAGAAAAACGTATAGGAGGCAGAAGATATGGCACAAGTCGTGAAGACAGTGAAGACACGCGACAACGGATTTCTGGAGATGAACAAGGGCATCAAGGTCCTGCACCTGTCGGGGAAGCCTTACGAGAGAGGCTATCAACACGGATTCCTGCTGGCGAAGGAGATCTCGGAGGTCATCCCGGATTCGATTACCGGAGCCGCCGCCGTTATTGCTCTGGCCCTAGGCTGTAGCCACAGTGAGGCTATCGAGGTAATGATGAAGGGCAAGAGGTCGGCCGAAGGGTACGTTCCTCCTGAGTTCAAGGAAGAGATGAGGGGAATTGCCGACGGGATAGCCGCCCAAGGTTCGACGCTGGACTATGACGACATAGTTCTTTGGAACACGATGTACGACCAATGGTGCTTCTATGCGCATCCTGATCCTGCAGAGCCGGACAGGCATTCGGTCAGGCATGCATATCCGCCGGGCTGCAGCAGCTTTTCGGCCTGGGGCAAGGCTACTGTCAACGGCAAGATGATCTTCGGCAAGAACATGGACAACCTGAACATACCGGGCGCAAAAGAGCACCGCATATTGGCCATAGTCAAGCCCGACAGAGGGTACGGCCACGCATTCATTACCCATCCGGGAATGATCGCTATTGACGGCGGCATCAGCGAAAACGGCATCGAGATGATGACTCAGTACAGCGCCTCAGTTAATGAGACACTGAAGGGCTGCGGCATCGGAATTCTGTCCAGGCTGATCCTGACGAATACAGATGTAATTGAAGACGCTATCAACATACTTACGGTTTACCCGAGATGCACGGGCATCAACTACCATGTTGGGGACGCGAAGGCCGGCAGGGCTGCAGTAATCGAAGCATCAGCGAGTCAAGTAGCAGTCCGCTATCCCGAAGCGGGGAAGGACGCCATGTGGACGTCTAACCACTGCAATTGCTATCCCGGGTGGAAGGGCTATGAGGGTCACAGTATGGTAATAGATCAGGCTCCCGTGTACAAGATGCCTGATATCAGCACCATCGAGAAGTGGCAAGAGAGCCTGGCGGACAAGGACAACCCGAACGTATGCGGATCAGCTAGGTTCGTCAGATACGGACAGCTGCTGGAGGAGCACTACGGCAAGATAGACGAGAAGATAGCTCAGCAGATACTGAGCGACAGAGTCGACCCGTACACTGGCAAAGTGAGAGATTGGGAAGAGTCGCATCCCAGCATGAACGATGGAGTCACCATATGCATGTACTCTCCCATCGTGAAATATGCTGATAACGTCAAGTTCTACAAGAGCGAGAAGAAGGGTTCCTTCAGCGCCTGTTTCTCCAACCTGTGGAGCATGGTCGCAGCCGTAGACAGCGGCGAGTTCTGGTTGGCGATGAAGGACTTCCCGGCGCAAAGAGGCGGATACGAGTACTTCAACCTCAAAGAGGAACTGGCGCGCCTATAGTCGTGCTGCACTAACTACCGTGATCCGCAGCGTTCTTGCACATTTGAACTGACAGGTCTGCTTTGTCTGACCGTGGACTTGCTGCAAGCACCGCAGCCGGCAGAGAGCACATTGCAGGCTCCCCGGCTGCGGTGTCTGCCGAAATCAACACAGAGAGAATGAGCGCAATGAGAATCGATATTGTCGGAGCGGGCGCGATGGGGTCGTTGTTTGGCGGCTTGCTCGCTGAGTCGGGTTGCGACGTGCATCTAGTAGACGTCTGGAAGGAACATGTGGAGACCATCAACGACAAGGGCTTGTGGATAGAAGGTCTCAGCGGTGATCGGTTCATCGAAGTCAGGGCGGCAACTGAGCCGGAGGAGATTCCTGGCATATCGGACTTGATCATCTTCTTTGTGAAATCCTACCACACTGAGACCGCGGCGAGGGGCATGTCGTCGTTGGTGGGAAAGAACACCACTATCCTGACCCTACAGAATGGCTTGGGGAACTTCGAGACGCTCAGCTCCATCTTTGGTGAAGAGCGCGTGGTAGCAGGTACTACTTCCCATGGAGCCAATGTGTTGGGACCGGGCAGAGTATGCCACGCCGGCGCGGGTCCCACTGTAGTCGGCGAGTTGAGCGGACTGATCACTGATCGAACTTGCGAGCTTGCCCAGGTCCTTACCCGAGCTCGCATCGAGACTGATGCTTCTGATAATGTGCTGGGTCTGATCTGGAGCAAGTTGATGGTCAATGTAGGCATCAACGCGTTGGGAACGTTGCTTAGGGTCAGAAACGGCGAGCTCACTCAGGGAAAGCACAGTCTGGCGCTGCAGAGAGAGCTAGTCGAGGAGGCCCTGACAGTAGCCGAGAAAAAAGGGGTAACGCTCACGCATCCACACATGGTTGACGAAGTGGCTACGGTCTGCGAGAAGACCAGCGGCAATATCAACTCCATGTTGCAGGATGTTCTGAGGAAGAGAAGGACGGAAATAGACTCCATCAACGGCGCCATTGTCCGAGAAGGAGAAAGGCTTAAGGCGCCGACCCCGACCAACCGCATCGTGAGCGAGATGATAAGAGCCATAGAGCAGAACTACGCGAAGCAGATCTAGGGGGGTAACAGAGATGGCAGAAACGAAGAAGAAGACTTCAATCCCGCAGTTCCTGAAGATGAAACGAGACGGCAAAAAGTTCACAATGGTTACTGCCTATGATTATGCCCAGGCTACGCAGGTGGACAAGACCGACATCGAGATGATCCTGGTCGGCGATTCGGCGGCAATGGTGATGCTGGGACACAAGAGCACTGTTCCCATCGATTTGGACACGCAGATCCTGTTCTCCAGAGCGGTGGTCAAGGGGGCGCCCAACACGTTTATCGTGGGAGACATGCCTTTCATGTCTTACGAGGTGAGCCGCGAGAAGGCCATAGAGAACGCCGGCAGGCTCATGAAGGAAGCTGAAGTGGATTGCGTGAAACTGGAGGGCGGCGTAAGGGTGGCGGATACGGTAGCCGCCATTGTCAAGGCCGGCATTCCAGTTATGGGACACATAGGCTTGACCCCTCAGAGCAGCTCGCAGTTGGGCGGCTTCAAGGTTCAAGGAAAGGACTTCTCCGCGGCCCAGAAGCTACTTGACGACGCTCTGGCTCTCCAGGAAGCAGGAGCCTTCTGTGTGGTGCTTGAAGCCATGCCGAACCCGGTGGCTCGGGTGATCACCGAACGGCTCACCATTCCGACCATGGGAATAGGGGCCGGCCCCTATTGCGACGCTCAGGTTCTGGTAATGCACGACCTCTTGGGCCTGTTCGATCGTTTCGTGCCTAAGTTCGTCAAGCAGTATGCTCAGATGGGCAAAGATGTAGTCGATGCTCTTGCCCAATACGACACAGAGGTAAAGACTGGAGTGTTCCCAGACGAGAACTACAGCTACCATGTGAGTGAGGACGCAGAGCGCGAGATTCTGGAGCATTTCGAGAAGACCAAGTAGCTCACGCTGTCATGACAAGTGGAGGTATTGGGTTGCACACACGAATCCCTGTGTGCGTAGAACCTTCAAGGTGCCGGTGCGCAAGCTTCCGTAGATGGCTCGTACCCCGCTCACGAGCCATCTACGCTCGTCAAGGATGGTGCTGGGGCGCGGAAGGGACATGCGATTCCAGGAGGGATTAGCGTTTTAAAGTCGAATATGCAATAATGTGCATAGCTTAACCATACGGGAAGGCGGTTGTGTTCTGTGAGAGCGTTAGGCACTAAGCAACCCGAGCGTAAGGTACTTGTCGTCAACACAGGCTCCACCTCCACCAAAATCGCCATCTTCCAGGGCCGCGAGCCGGTCTACTCCGAAAGCATTCGACATCCCGTTAACGAGCTCGCCGACTTCGCAGGGATCTGGGATCAGCTGGAGTACAGGCGAAAGGCCGTCCTGGCCAGCCTCGAGGCCGGCAATTGCGACCCGCGAACACTCGACGCAGTAGTATCCCGGGGCGGCGCACCCAGCGCAATGCGCGGCGGAACGTATATGATCAGCCAGGATATGCTCGACGACTTGCGCTGCAGACCAGCCACTGAGCACGCCGCGAACCTGTCCCCTCCCATAGCCTACGCCATCGCCCAGCCTCTGGGAATCCCATCGTATTTCGCAGACCCCATCACTGTCGACGAGTTCGAACCCCTTGCCAGACTTTCGGGCCTTCCGGAGGCGCCGCGCCAGTCGCGGTTGCATGCGCTGTCGATCCGAAGCACTGCCCGCAAAGCCGCGAGCGAGCTCGGACGCGCTCTGGGCGATGTCAACGTGATCGTGGCTCATCTGGGCAGCGGAATATCGATATGCCCCGTCAAGGCCGGATTGATGGTTGACGCGAACGGTGCCGACGATGAAGGGCCTTTCTCGCCGGAACGCGCCGGCAGCTTGCCCATGGCGGATCTGGTGTCGCTCTGCTACTCCGGCCGGTATACGCAGGCCGAGCTGATCAGCAAGATTACACGCAAAGCGGGGCTTTGCGGCCACTTAGGTACCACCGATGCTCAAGACGTCGAGAGGATGATCCAGGAGGGCGACGCGCACGCTCTCGAGGTCGCGCAGGCCATGGCGTATCAGATCGCCAAAGAAATTGGAGCAATGGCCACGGTGCTTTCAGGAGAGGTCGACGCCGTTGCGCTCACCGGCGGGCTGGCCGCCTGGAGACGACTCGTTGACGATGTGACTCGCCGCTGCGAGTTCATCGCGCCGATCATGGTGTTTCCCGGAGAGAATGAGATGGAGGCCCTGGCCGTCAGCGCCATGCTGGTACTCGAAGGCCAGGAACAGGCGGGCCAATACGGCGCTCGACCGATGCAGTAGCACATGAGGTTGTACTACTCACATCCAAGGAGGCGAATACGATGCTGACAACCTTCGATCAAGTTGTGGCGTGCGCCAAGGGACACAAGTCGGCGCGGGTAGCCGTAGCGGCGGCGCAAGACCGCGAGGTACTCGAAGCAGTCAAGATGGCGATCGACGTTGGAATGGGCGATTTCGCACTGGTGGGCGATGCCCGTCGGATAGCGGATGTGGCTTCCGATGTGGGCCTTGATGTCTCCAGAGTGGACATTCTGGACGAGCCGGATGCTCCGAACGCGGCGCGGCTCGCCGTCAGCCTGGTGAGTTCGGGCAAGGCAGGCATACTGATGAAGGGTCTCATACCCACATCCGGGTTCCTCAAGGCTGTGCTCGACCGGGAGGTGGGCCTGCGCACCGGCAAGCTCTTGAGCCATGTGGCGGTGTTCAAGTCTCCCCGGTACGATAGGTTCTTCTACCTGACTGACGGAGCCATGGTAGTCGCTCCCACGTTGGAGGAAAAGGCGCAGATCATTGGCAACGCGGTTGGTGTGGCGCACAAGCTGGGAAATGCGACGCCCAAAGTGGCGTGCGTAGCCGCGGTCGAGGTGGTAAACCCGGCGATGCCTGAGACCATCGAAGCGGCGGCCTTGGCCAAGATGGGCGACAGGGGGCAGATCAAAGGGTGCATCATCGATGGTCCGCTTGGCCTCGATAACGCGGTGTCGGCGGAGTCCGCGAAGCACAAAGGAGTAGGAGGGCCCGTAGCCGGCAAGGCTGATATCATTCTTGCGCCCGACATCGCTGCAGGCAACGCTATCTACAAAACCATGGTTTACTTCGGCGACATCGAAGCCGCGGCACTGGTGGCAGGGGCCCGGGCGCCGATCGTCCTTACATCTAGATCAGACTCTCCCAGAGCTAGGCTGCTCTCGCTGGCCTGCGCCATAGTGACATCGGAGTGAGGGGAGGCGGCTCATGTGCGCGACCCAAGGCTGCTTGTGATCAATCCCGGCTCTACGTCCACGAAAGTCGCCGTTTTCCAGGGCGAGCAGGTTGCGGCCTCTGAGACACTGAGGCACGATGCTGCAGCAATCGCGGCATTTTCACGAATATTCGACCAATTCGATATGAGGAAGGAGGCAGTAGTCGAGTTTTTGGCCAGAGCCGGTTTCGCCATGAATCAGCTCTCCGCGGTAATAGGACGCGGCGGGGTTCTGCCTCCTGTAGAAGGCGGTGTCTACGAAGTCGACGATGCGATAGTCGAGGCGCTGTACGAGCATGGATGGAACCATGCGTCCAGCTTAGGCGGCCTCATAGCGCGCGACATCGCCAGGGCCGCCAGAATCCCCGCTTATATCGCGGATCCAGTCACCACCGATGAGCTGGACGACGTTGCCCGCTACACAGGCCTGCCCGAGATTGAGCGAAGGAGCGTTTTTCACGCGCTCAACCAGAAAGCCGTGGCTCGGCAAGCCGCAAGCGCGCTGGGGCGCGAGTATCATGACTGTAACCTCATTGTTGTACACCTCGGGGGCGGGATCAGCGTGGGCGGGCACCGGAAGGGCCGAGTGGCGGAGGTGAGCAATGCCCTCGACGGGGAAGGCCCGTATTCGCCCGAGCGCTCAGGGACCCTGCCCAACACCGGTGTGATCAGGCTCTGTTTCAGCGGCGACTACACCGAACGCGAAATGCGAAGGAAGATCACCGGGCAGGGTGGGCTAGTAGCCTATCTGGGCACCAACTCGCTGCTGGACGTTGAGAAACGCATCGCGGAAGGCGATAGCCAAGCCAAGCTGTGCTACGAGGGAATGGCTTACCAGGTGGCCAAGGAGATAGGCCGAGTTGCGTGCGCCATGTCGGGCGAAGTCGATGCCATCGTCGTCACTGGAGGCGCTGCGAACTCCAAGATGCTGGTGGAGTGGATTACTGCCCGGGTCAAGTTCATCGCCAGGGTGATGGTGTACCCGGGCGAGGAGGAGATGCTGGCCTTGGCCAGAGCGGCCCTCCGTGCATTGGCCGGCGTCGAGCAAGTCAAGAGAATATCGTAACGTGAAGCCACCCTCGAGTCGTATGCAGAAAAACGCAGTAGGAGGAGGCGGCCGGTCATTCATGAGCAAAGTGGTTTTTGATGAGGCAAAGTGCAAAGGTTGCGGTGTATGCGTGCACTTCTGCCCCAAGAAGGTGATCCAGATGGCCGATAGGATCAACGCCAAGGGGTACCATCCAGCCTATCTCGCCAACGAGGGCGATTGCATCTCCTGCGGGACGTGCGGCAGGATGTGCCCAGATGCAGTCATCGAAGTATTTAAACCCTGAGGAGGGCAGTACGCATGGCAGAACGCAAACTATTCAAGGGCAACGAAGCCGTTGCAGAGGCCGCTGTCAGGGCCGGATGCCGTTTCTTCTTCGGGTATCCGATCACGCCGCAGAACGAGATCCCGGAGTACATGTCGCGAAGGCTTCCTGAGGTGGGCGGGGTGTTCTTGCAGGCCGAGAGCGAAGTCGCAGCCATCAACATGGTATACGGCGCCGCCGGCGCCGGAGTCCGCGTGATGACTTCGTCTTCGAGCCCGGGAATCAGCCTCAAGCAGGAAGGGATATCGTACATCGCCGGCGCCGAGCTTCCGTGCCTCATCGTAAACATGGTGCGTGGAGGACCCGGGCTCGGCGGAATTCAGCCCGCCCAGAGCGATTACTTCCAGGCCGTCAAAGGCGGCGGACACGGCGACTACCACTGCATTGTATTCGCGCCTGCCTCGGTACAGGAGATGGTGGACCTCACAATGCATGCCTTCGACGTGGCCGAGAAGTACCGGATGCCCGTCATGATGCTGGGAGATGGGGTTTTGGGCCAGATGATGGAGCCGGTGGTGTTTCCCGATCCCGCGCCGCGCGATCTTCCGACTCCCGACTGGGCTACCAACGGGGCGCGCGATGGAAGGGCCACCAGGCTGATCAACTCCATCTACATCAAGCCTGACGACCTCCTCCGTCACAACCACAAACTGCAGGCCAAGTTCAAACAGGCGCAGGTTGACGAGGTGAGATGCGAAACTGTCAACACTGAAGACGCCGACATCGTGTTGGTTGCTTACGGAACTTCCGCAAGAGTGTGCAGGTCGGCGATGGACAGAGCGCGCTCGGAGGGCCTCCGCGTTGGCTTGGTGCGGCCGATTACGGTGTCGCCCTTCCCATACCAGGTCATAGCCGATGTGGCTCGCACTGCCCGGGCATTCCTCGCAGTGGAGATGAGCATGGGCCAGATGGTCGAAGACGTCAAGCTAGGCGCGTTGGGGGCTGCACCCGTGCATTTCTACGGCACTCCGGGCGGGATCGTGCCCACGGCGGCGGCGATAGTTGAAGAGGCGCGCAAGATCGCCAAGGCGGAGGTGGGAAAATGAAGCAAGTATACGCTGTTCCCAAAGCGCTGCAACCGCGGGCAACGCACTACTGCCCGGGTTGCACTCATGGAATTGCCCACAAATTGGTAGCAGAGGCCATCGACGAACTCGGCGTGCGCGACCGCACCGTGGGCGTAGCCCCGGTCGGGTGCGCGGTGTTTGCCTACGATTACTTCGACTGCGACTTCCAACAGGCCTCCCACGGCAGGGCGCCCGCAGTCGCCACCGGCATACGGCGCGCTCTGCCTGACGCCGTAGTCTTCGCCTACCAGGGCGATGGCGACCTAGCCTCCATCGGCGCGGCTGAAATCGTCCACGCTGCCATGAGGGGAGAGCGCATCACTGTCATATTCATAAACAATGCAATCTACGGTATGACCGGAGGGCAGATGGCCCCCACAACGCTCGTGGGTCAGAAGACCACCACGTCTCCTGCAGGCCGTAAGCTGGAGCACGCTGGAAGTCCCATCCGCATTGCCGAGATGCTGTCGACGATCCCCGGAGCTGCCTACGTTGCGCGCGTGGCCCTGTCATCGCCGGCGCACGTCGCGCGGGCGAAACGGGCCATACGAAAAGCCTTCGACACGCAGCTGGCGGGGGCGGGGTTTTCGCTTGTGGAATGCCTTTCCACTTGCCCGACCAACTGGGGCATGGCTCCCATTGAAGCCATGACATGGCTCGAGGAGAACATGATACCCTACTATCCATTGGGCGAGTTCCGCACTCCGGAAGGAGGCGCTAGCAATGGCTGAGGAACTGACCATCGCAGGGTTTGGCGGTCAGGGAGTAATGGTTATAGGACAACTCCTGTCCTACGCAGGCATGCATGAGGGCAAGAACGTCTCGTGGATACCTGCCTACGGGCCCGAAATGCGAGGGGGCACGGCCAACTGCTCGGTCGTGATATCGGCTGAGCCGATAGGATCGCCCATTGTCACTGAGCCCACGACGGCCATCGTGATGAACAGGCCGTCGATGGACCGGTTCGAGCCGATGCTGAGGCCGGGCGGATTGCTCATCTACAATAGCTCGCTCATCGACCGAAAACCCGAGCGAAGCGACATTAGGGTCATCGCGGTCCCTGCCGTCGACATAGCCCGGGAACTCGGGTCGGATAGAGTAGCCAACATGTGCGTTCTCGGCGCGTATCTGGCGGCCACACATGTGGTCGCCTCTGAATCGGTCGCCGAATGTCTGAAGGAGGTCTTGCCTGCGCGAAGGCATAACCTGATACCGCTCAACATCGAGGCCATCAATCGAGGAGCGCAGCTGGTAGAAGCATAGATTCGCGCGTTGCGCCACATTGGTCATGCTGTCGCTGCTCCTTCCGGGGCACAATACTCGGAGGAGGGGTGAGGAGCGGTGATCAATGCGAGAGTCGCACGGGTGGCGCGGGTCACACTGGAAGCCCCTGGTATTCAGGAGTTGGTGGTGGCCGTGGATGACGGGGCGGAATGCGCGGCTGTATGCTACCCGCCGCTGACCGGTCCTGTGTATCCTGGAGATTGGGTGATCGTGAACACCACCGCCGTCGACCTGGATTTGGGAAGCGGCGGACGCCACTTCGTGATCTGGGCGGTCGGTCGCGACAGCCGCCGTGGGCGAACTCGCGGCCACATCATGAAGATGAGATACACTCCGATGCAGGCATGCACGGGGAGCTATGAGGAAGACACCGCAAGTCACGCGGCAGTGGACGCCTTCGCCGGCCTTGCCGGGATGCCCGTGATCATCTGCGAGCTCCATTCCATGCTTGCGCCGACTCTGTGTGGATTCGCAGGCAAGGCCGCCTATATCATGACTGATGGGGCGGCCTTGCCGATTGCTCTGAGCCGGGCAGTTCGTCAGCTGAAGAAGTTGGGGCTCATCGATGTCGCCATAACAACCGGTCACGCGTTCGGCGGCGATATGGAGGCCGTCAATGTCCACTCGGCACTGGTTGCAGCCACAGCTGTAGCCGGGTGTGACTGCGCCGTTGTGGCAATGGGGCCAGGCATAGTGGGAACAGGCACCCGCTACGGGTTCTCCGGCGTGGAGCAAGGATGGATCGCGGATGCGGTGAACAGGATGGGAGGACGGCCAATTATAGTCCCGCGTCTATCCCGGGCCGATCCCAGATTGAGACATCAGGTAGTGAGCCACCACACCTTGACGGTACTGCGCGATATCTGCTGCACCTCTGTAACGTGCGTGCTGGCGTCCGACATGGACCCGGGGTTTCAAGGCTCGGCCCGCGCGCGGCTGGCTGATGCCATCTGCCGAGGTACGCACACGCTTGTGTCGTCCACGGGGTGCGAGGGCGTGGAAAGGGCGATCTCTCAGGGAATCGAGCTTTCCACCATGGGCCGAGGGTTCGAAGAGGAACCGGAGTTCTTCCTGACGTGTGCAGCAGCGGGGAATTACGCGAGAGCCCTCGCAAGGCGTCAGGAGAAGTGAGGTTGGGTCTATGATGATGACGCGTTCTTCATGAAAGACTACTTCGTCGACCTTCACGTGCACATCGGGAGAGACTCCAAGGGGCGGCCGGTCAAGGTATCGGGCGCGCGCAACCTCACGTTGGAAAACATCGCGCGCGAGGCCGCCCGGCACAAGGGCCTCGATGTTGTAGGCGTAGTGGATTGCGCTTCCAGGCGCGTGCTTGACGACATCGACCGCCTCTTGGAATCAGGCGCGATGGAAGAGGCGCCAGGCGGCGGTCTCAGATATCTGGGACGCACGACAATCATCCCTGGCGCCGAGGTGGAAGCTGCCTGCCGAGGCGATGCCCGCGAAGGCGCTAAGGGAAGCGCGCACTACGTGGCGTATTTCGCCACGCTTGCCCAGGTGCGCGAGTTCGCGAGAGAACTTGCCCGGCATACCTCCAACATCGACCTCAGCACCCAAAGAACCAGGCTTCTGCCGCGGCATGTCGCCCAGCTTGCGAGCGATACGGGCGGGTTGTTTGTGATCGCGCACGCTTTCACCCCGCACAAGAGCGTGTACGGCACGTGCGCCCATCGGATCGCCGATGTGTTCGGCGACGAATCCCGCCGGCTGGTGGCCGGGGTGGAACTTGGACTGTCCGCCGATACCCAGATGGCCGACAGAATCGAGGAGCTTGCGAGCTACACATTTCTTTCGAACTCTGATGCTCACTCGCTTCCGCGGATGGGGCGGGAGTACAACGTGATGCGCATGGAATCGGCATCGTTTGCCGAGGTGTCGCTGGCCCTAGCGCGCATCGATGGTCGGCGCGTGGCAGCCAACTACGGGCTCGACCCCAGGCTGGGAAAGTACCACTTGAGCGCGTGCGAGGTGTGTGAGGCCCGCTTTTCCGCAGCGGGCGCGGCGCCGGGCTGCCCAGAATGCGGCAGTTCCCGCGTGGTGCGGGGAGTGGCCGACCGCATCGACGAAATCGCCGATCGGCCAGAGCCGAGACACCCAGCCCACCGCCCTCCATACAGGCATCAGGTGCCTTTGGCGTTTGTTCCGGGCGTAGGGCCGGTCGCCATTGCTGCGCTGATTCGGGCCTTCGGGTCGGAAATGGCGGTCCTTCACCACACAACCAGCGATCAGCTGGCCGAGGCGGTGGGAGAGCGCCTAGCCGCTCGGATAGTCATGGCGCGCGAAGGCAGGCTCGCCATTCGATCAGGAGGAGGAGGGACCTACGGGCGGGCGCTCCTGGAATGATCCGGTCATGACATGCGCGCCTCGCGCATAGGGATGGCCTGCGGGGGTGTCCCACGTGGCGAGAAGGCGACAGGTTCGTGTGACCGCGACCGGTTACATTAGGGCCAACGCGATATGGTATGCGTTGGCATTCGTCATATTCGCAGCGGGCGTGTGTACAGGCGCCGCTTACGCTTCAGCGATGCGAGACGGCGGCGCCGAAGCCCTCACCTACTTGGAGTCGGGCCTAGCGAACCTGCGTGTCAACACTCCCGGATCGAACGGCCGCGTGATGCTTGCCAGCATGAGCGCCAACCTATCTTCGGTGGCGCTCATATGGATTGCGGGCTCAAGCGTGCTGGGTTTCGCCGGGGCGTTCCTCATTCTGTTCATCCGAGGGTTCTGCGTAGGCTTCACCGTTGCTTTTCTTGTTCGCGAAATGGCCGGCGCCGGCGCCGTCCTGGCGCTGTCGTCTGTGTTGCCGCATAACCTGGTGGCAGTGCCGGCGCTTGTGGCGGCCTGTGCGTCATCAGTCAGATTCTCATGGTCGGTGTTGAGCAGAAACCTCCTCGGAATCGAAGCGGACGTCGCGCACGCCTTCGCTGAGTCGTCAGCCTCTTTCTTTATTGCAGCAATCGTGCTGGTACTAGCTGCATTTGTCCAGTCTTACGTGTCCCCTGCGTTCTTGATGCTCGCCGCACGGTTCGGGTAACGCGGGCAGGAGCGTGCGGGCGCGTGTCGAATGGTAATATGTTGACAGCACGATGCGCCATGGGCGCGGTTGGAGGTCTCCCCCTTGCTAAGCTGCATTGAAGAGTACCTATCATACCTCGCGGTTGAGAGAGGTCTTTCAGAGAATACTCTGGAGGCCTACGCCCGCGACCTCACGCAGTTCGCCTCCTTCGCAGCTCGAATCAACCGGGGCGATGACGAGCCGTGCGAGGCGGACGCCGCTTCGGCGGGGCAATCAACTGTCGCAGCATTCATCGCGCACAGCATGGAGTCGGGCGCATCATCTTCCTCTGCGTCCAGGCGGCTCTCGGCCCTGCGCGGTTTTTTCAGATTCCTTCTGCGGGAAGGGCACATCAGGCGCGACCCCACTGTCAATCTGGACGGCCCTAGGCAGGCACGGCGATTGCCCAGAGTGCTTACGGTCGAGGAAGTGGACAAACTGCTCGCGGGGCCGTCCGGCAACGAGCCGCGATCTCTGCGCGACCGAGCCATGCTGGAGTTGCTTTACGCTTCGGGCCTGCGCGTCTCGGAGTTGGTGTCGCTGTCCACCCGCGATGTCGATCTGGAGATGGGATACGTGCGCTGCATAGGGAAGGGCAATCGCGAGCGCATCGTGCCTGTGGGCCAGAGCGCCGTCGCCGCCCTAGAGCGCTACTTGGCTCTGGGCCGACGCGAGCTGGCGGGTGCCAGCGACGATAGTAGCCTATTCATAACCAACCGGGGCGCCGGGATGACCCGCCAGGGTTTCTGGAAGATCATAAAGCGAAGGGCGCTGGAGGCCGGGATCGCCGCGCATATCACTCCGCATACACTCCGTCACTCATTCGCCACGCATCTTCTGGAGCACGGCGCCGACATCCTATCCGTCCAGGAGATGTTGGGGCACGTCGACATCCAAACAACCCAGATCTACACGCATGTCACTCAGACGAGGCTGCGGGAAGTGTACGCCAAACACCATCCGAGGGCATGAGAAGGAGAGGCGGCCATGAGAGCGGTTCTGATAGTACTCGATGGTGTGGGAGTGGGCGAACTGCCGGACGCGGGCGCATACGGCGATCGGGGTAGCAACACCCTGGTCAATGCCGCCAGGGCCGCAGGCGGGCTCAGTCTGCCCAACTTTGGGCGGATGGGCCTGGGCAACCTAGTCGCCGATACCGGGTTTGAGCTGGCAGGTGTGGATATGTGCGATTCGCCCCTCGCCTCCTACGGCCGCATGGCGCAAGCATCGCCGGGGAAGGACACCACCACAGGCCACTGGGAGATCGCCGGCATCCAGTTGGACCAGGCGTTTCCGACGTATCCCGGCGGGTTTCCTCCCGAGATCATCGACGCGTTCGAAAGGGAGACAGGCCGCGGTGTGCTGGGCAACCGACCCGCATCGGGCACCCAGATAATACAGGAGCTGGGCGATGCGCACGTGGCCACAGGAAAGCCTATCGTATACACCTCGGCCGACTCCGTGTTTCAGATAGCCGCTCATGAAGACGTGATTCCGCCGGATGCGCTCTACGAGATGTGCCGCATCGCCCGGGCCATCCTGACCGGGCCGCACGCAGTGGGCAGGGTGATCGCCCGCCCGTTTGAGGGCAGCTATGGGCAGTTCACCAGAACCATTCGGCGGCGCGACTTCTCGCTGGTTCCGCCCGGTCCAACTCTGCTTGATCTGGTGGCCGATGCAGGGCTGGACGTCATGGGCTGCGGCAAGATCGACGACATCTTCGCCATGCGAGGCATCACGCTGTCTCGGCATGTGTCAGGCAACGATGCGGTATTCGACGCAGTTCTGAGCTTCATGGACGAAGGCCGGCCGGGGTTGATCTTCGCAAACTTGATCGATTTCGACATGAAGTGGGGCCATCGCAACGATGTGGAGGGCTTTGCGCGCGGCCTCGAGCATATGGACCGACGCTTACCCGAGCTTCTCGAGAGGCTAAGGGGCAACGATATTCTGGCCATGTGCGCCGACCACGGCAACGACCCCACCACGCCCAGCACCGATCACAGTAGGGAGTACGTGCCTGTGCTGGCCATGTTGCCCCAGCCTTTACAGGCAGGACACGCCGGGCGGCCCATCGGAGTGAGGACCAGTTTCGCGGATCTGGGCGCCACGATAGCCGAATTCCTGGGGGTGCCCTGGCGCCTGGCCGGCGAGAGCTTCTTGCAGCAGGTCCTGTAGGAGCATGTGACTACGCAGGAGGAGTTGGATTGAGAGTTCCTGACATCATTATGAAGAAGCGCGATGGGCACGTTCTCTCGCCCGAGGAGATACGCTACATGATCGGCGGCATGCTTTCCCAGGACGTGCCGGACTACCAGATGTCCGCTTTCTGCATGGCCATATTCTTTCAGGGCATGACGCCGGAGGAGACCACCGCCCTCACCACGGCAATGGCAGACTCCGGGCGCCGGGCCGACCTGTCGGCCATACGCGGCATCAAGGTCGACAAGCACAGCACGGGAGGGGTGGGCGACACCACCACACTGGTGCTGGTGCCTATGGTGGCCGCGGCAGGCGTGCCCGTGGCCAAGATGTCGGGTCGCGGGCTTGGGCACACCGGCGGGACCCTCGACAAGCTGGAGTCCATCCCCGGATTTCGGGTCTCGCTCTCCGAACGGGAATTTGTGGACCAGGTTAACCGGATCGGTCTGGCCATCGTCGGGCAGACGGAGGACATAGCTCCGGCCGACAAGCGGCTCTATGCTCTGCGCGACGTCACAGCCACAGTGGAGAGCATTCCCCTAATCGCCTCCAGCATCATGAGCAAGAAGCTGGCCACGGGCGCAGATGCGATAGTGCTGGACGTCAAGGCCGGAACCGGAGCATTCATGCACGAGCTGGATCGAGCGCGCCGGCTCGCTCGCGCAATGGTTGACATAGGCCGCTTGGCCGGACGGAGAATGGCGGCAGTGATTTCCGACATGAACCAACCTCTCGGGCAGGCCATAGGGAACTCCCTGGAAGTCATAGAGGCAATCGATACTCTGTCTGGGCGCAGCGCCGGCCGGCTGCTCCAGCTCTGCCTGGAGCTTGGCGCGCACATGGTCGTTTTGGGAGGGGCCGCACGCGATACGGCGCAGGCCCGCGCGGTCTTGAGCGGTTTGGTTGAGTCAGGCGCTGCTCTGGCCAAACTTAGGGAAATGGTGAAGGCGCAGGGCGGAGATGCGACGTGCGTGGACGACCCCAGTCGAATCGGGGCTGCGCCGCTGTCAGAGCAGATCACAGCCCCGACCGATGGTTACGTGAGCCGCGTGGACGCTCTCACGCTGGGCCGAGCGGCGGCGGCCATGGGCGCGGGCAGGCAGCGCAAGACGGACTCAGTCGATCTCCACTGTGGGCTGAAGGTTCTGGTATCGGTGGGCGATAGGATAGAAGCAGGCCAGCCAGTGGCCACGCTCTATGCCGGCAGCCAGCCTCGGCTGCGCGAGGGCACAGCCCAGGCCGGCCCGGCCTTCGCTTACTCCGACGCGCCATGTTCGGCTCCGCCTCTTGTCTACGAAATCATCGAGAGATAGGCGCGCGCTTCGGGCCCGGCGGGCGGGCCGCTGGTGGCAATGGAACCGCGCCCATCCTGTATAACCGGGCATGCCTTGGAATATGCTCTCTTGAAACAAGAGACGAAGGGAGGCATGCCCCTTGTCGTACAAACCCGCCAGGGCCGCGCGAGTCCTCGCAGTCTGCGCCCTGCTGGTCTGCGCCCTGTCGGCCCGAACGGTCCGGGCGTCGGCTGCTGCGGCTGCATCTCCTCAAGCGGCGGCAGCAGCCGAACTCGCCAGGAAGGTGACCGCGCCGTCAGCCATCCTCGTGGAGGCCTCTACAGGCCGAGTTCTGTGGGAGAAAAACGCCGATGCCCCACGGCCCATAGCAAGCGTTGTCAAGATCATGACCCTGACGTTGGTCATGGACGCGATTGAGGCGCGCCGCATAAGCCTGGGCGACATGGTGATCACGTCTGAGCATGTGGCGTCGATGGGCGGTTCGCAGATCTGGCTGGAACCAGGCGAGGTTATGGCGGTGTCGGATCTGATGAAGGCCGTGGCCATTGAGTCTGCCAACGATGCCGCCGTTGCCCTGGCCGAACAGGTGGCGGGAAGCGAAGCTGCCTTTGTGGCAATGATGAACGAGAAGGCCGGCGCCCTGGGATGCGCCAACACTCATTTCGTCAACGCGACCGGGCTGCCCGAGCCGGGGGCTTCCGACGATTGCATGTCGACCGCCCGCGATGTGGCCATAATGTCCAGGGAACTCTTGCGCTACCCCGAGATTCATCAGTGGCTCACGATCTGGATCGGCTACGTACGGGACGGCAAGAACATGCTTACGAACACCAACCGTCTGATCAGGTTCTACCCGGGAGCGGACGGCCTGAAGACCGGCTACACCGACAAAGCCAGATACTGCCTGTCGGCTACAGCAGTCCGAAACAACGTCCGAGTCATCGGAGTAGTGCTGGGCGTACCCACCAGCTCGGTTCGGTTCGCCGAGGCGTCTACCCTGCTAGACTACGGCTTCAAGATGTGCGAGGCCCATACGCTGGCCCGGGCAGGGCAGGATCTTGGGCTAGTGCGGGTGGTCCGGGGAGTCGAAACATCGGTAGACGTAACCATGGCTCACGACTTGAACGTCGTCACTCCGAGAGGCGAGGGTGGGAAGATCGAAGCCAGGCTCGCCCTGCCCCCCCAGCTGGAGGCGCCCATAGAGCAAGGTCAAACCGTGGGCAAGATGGTCGCGCTTCTCGATGGCGTCGAGGTTGCCGCAGCCGATGTGATCGCGGTTCGGGCGGTGCCCAAGGCCAGCTGGTTGCAGCTCATGGTGAGGCACACGCGCCAGTTCGCCAGGTCGACTTTCCTGTTCGCGCCCGATTGATTAACGAAGGAAGCAGGAGTGGTCCCCGCCGGAAGAGAATTTGACGGTACAAAACACACGGAGGCGGGGGAACGGCCTTGTTCGAGTGGGTGCTCCGCGGATCCGATCTCATCGTTGACCTCCAGGGCGAGCTCGATCTGACCTGCGCTGACCGCGCGGCGCAGGCCATCGATTCGCTGATCGACGCCAACCGCGGCGCGCGGCGCGTGATACTCAGAATGGACAGAGTCAGCTTCATCGACAGTTCGGGGATTGGCATGGTGTTCGGAAGGCAGAGGCGCCTTCTCGCCCGAGGCGCCGTTTTGGCCATTGCCGGTCCCAGCGCGCGTGTGACTCGAACCCTCGATCTCCTCGGCGTATCCAAGCTGATGCCGGTATATGTGTCGCTCGAGAGTGCGCTGTCGGCGCGGGAGGAGGTCAGGAAATGGAACCCAAAGTGAACTGGGCGCGGGTGGAGTTCGAGTCAGTCGCTCGTAACCTGGGCTTCGCGCGCGTCGCCGCAGCGAGTTGGGCGGCAGGCCTCGGGTTCACCCTGGAGGAACTGGAAGACATCAAACTTGCCGTATCGGAAGCCGTGTCAAACTGCATAGTCCACGCATATCCCGAGCGTCCGGGCAGAGTGCTGATGATGCTGTCGGCCTCGGATCATGCCTTCACCATCTCGGTGCAAGACGAGGGCGTTGGCATTTTGGATGTCCTGGCGGCCCGCTCTCCCGGCGTGAGCAGTTCGCCTCAGAGGATGGGCATGGGCTTCACCCTCATGGAGGCGCTGTCGGAATCGATGGACGTGACCTCGTCGCCGGGAGAGGGCACGAAAGTGGTGATGTCCTTCACACCAGGCGATCAGTAATGCCATCGGAAAACGGGCCGCATGACGACGATGTCCGTCGGCACGCCGGGTTGGCGATGTCTATCGCCAGGAGATTCGCCGGCCGGGCGGAACTGGCCGATCTACACCAGGCCGCGTGCGTTGGCCTGGTCCGAGCCGTGCGCACCTACGACCCTGCGCGCCAAACGGCCTTCACGACCTACGCTGTTCCGCTGATGATCTCCGAGATCCGCGCATACCTGCGAGGTCTGGGCCCGCTTCACATACCACGGCCCGTTCGCGAACTCGCCCAGAGGTGCCGGGCGGCACACAGCGCGCTCAGCGCAGAGCTGTGCCGCGATCCGAACGTGTCGGAAATAGCCGCGCGCCTGTCCATCTCTCCGGCCGATGTCGCTTTCGCCATGGATTCCGATGCGCCAGTACGTTCACTCGATGAACCCATATGCAGCGCGCCCGATGCCCGCCTGCTAATCGATGCAATACCGGGCGAGCTGGCGCCGGACGAAAGCGTGTGCGACTCGGTCGTGCTCCGGACCGCTCTTTCACGCCTGCCTCCGGCGGCGCGAGCGGTCATTGTGATGCGCTTTTTCGAGGAGCGCACACAGGCTCAGGCGGCGACCCTTCTTGGGATTTCACAGCCGCAGGTCCATCGAATAGAAAAGGCGGCACTAGCCGCGCTCAGGCGCAGCATGGCTGGTGAATGAAAGCCCCCGGCCGGTCGCATACTAGCTCATGCGGGGGGTGACTTTCACCTTGGCGAGCCCCGGAGCTAAGAAGCAAAAGGCAGACGACAGAGCGAAGTATCAGAAACTGGCATCGTCCATCGTGCCCCGACCCCAGCTGGCGCGGAACATCGCAGTGGCATTCGTGGTTGGAGGCCTAATATGCGCATTGGGACAGGCAGTCATGAACGCCTTCATCGCCTCGGGCATGACCGGCGACGAGGCGACGGCGCCTACACTGGCCACAATGATCCTGATAGGCGTGGTTCTGACCGGGCTGTCCGTATACCACCACATAGGCGAGTTCGCCGGAGCCGGCGCCGCCGTCCCCATAACCGGGTTTGCCAACACTGTAGCTGCTGCTGCCATGGACTTCAAGCGCGAAGGCTACATCCTGGGCATGGGCGCCAAGATGTTCATCATTGCCGGGCCCGTTCTGGTGTACGGGATATTGGCGGGAGTGACAGTCGCGCTCATCAAATGGCTTTCCCGGGGGTGAACCATGGCCACCAGAAGGATAGGTAGAAGCACCGTCCGGTTCGCCGCGCCCCCGGTGATTGTGTCTGCTGGAACGGTTGCCGGGCCCATGGAGAGCCGGGGGCCTATGGCCCGGTGGTTCGATGAAGTGGTCCCGGATGATATGTTCGGCGAGCGCTCTGCTGAGAAGGCCGAACGGCGGTTCATGGGAGACGCGGTCAAGATAGCCTTGACGCAGGCCGCCGTCCAGCCCGAGCAGGTGGACTACTTCATCGCCGGCGATCTGCTCAACCAGGTGATCACAGCCAGTTTCACCGCGGAAGACCTAGGGATGCCGTTCATCGGCGTGTACGGCGCGTGCTCCACATCGGCCCAGAGCCTGACCGTGGCATCTGCCCTGGTGGACGCGGGGTTCGCAGATCTTGCGCTTGCCGCGACCAGCAGCCACTACCAGACGGCCGAGCGGCAGTTCAGATATCCGATAGAGCTGAACATCCAGCGGAAATCGACGTCGCAGTACACTGCGACCGGAGCAGGAGCGGTGCTGGTGGGGCGTTCGGGGGGCAAGGTGAAAATCACCGAGGCTACCGTAGGGCGCGTGATAGACATGGGCACCAAGGACCCCAACCAGATGGGCCCGGCCATGGCGCCCGCCGCGGCCGAGACCATCTTCAGCCACCTCGCCGATACCGGGCGAGATCCCGGATTCTACGATGTGATAATCACGGGCGACCTGGGCAGTGTGGGCTCGCAGATTCTGCTCGAACTGATGCAGCGCCGCGGAGTGCCTCTGGGCGACAACTACGCCGATGGCGGCGTCATGCTCTTTCAGGGTGTGCGCGGAACGGGCGTGGGGGGCAGCGGCTGCGCCTGCTCGGCGCTGATAATGGACGGTTTCGTATGGAAAAGGATGTGCGAAGGCGAAATCAGGCGTGCCCTGATCGTTGCCACGGGCGCCCTGCTGTCGCCGCTCTCCTGGCAGCAGGGCGAGTCAGTACCGTGCATCGCCAATGCAGTAACGCTCCAGGTTTGAGCCGCCCGTGAATGGAGGGGTCTTCGCTGGACTATGTCATCGCATTCCTAGTGGGAGGCGCCATATGCGCGGTGGGCCAGGCCGTGCTGGATCTGACCCGGATTTCTCCAGCGCACATGCTGGTGCTGTTCGTTGTGGTAGGGGCCGTCCTGTCAGGGTTTGGAGTATATGATCGACTGGTGGATTTCGCCGGCGCCGGAGCACTGGTGCCGGTTTCGGGTTTCGGGCACTCCATCGCCCGCGGGTCCTTACTTGAGGCAAGGAGGCTCGGAGTGATCGGGCTTTTCACTGGGGCGTTCGAATTCACCGGGCTGGGAGTGGCCACTGCGGTGTTCTTCTCAGCCTTGATCGCTCTGGTCGCAAACCCCAGGGCATGAACCTGGCGGTAGGAGTGCCGCGGGGGCTGCTGTTCCACGAGTACGGCCCAATCATGCTCGAGCTGCTGCGCCAGTGCGGCGCTCGGCCTGTGCTCTCTCCTGTGACCAATAGGGAGATCCTTCAGGCAGGGCTGGAGCTGTGCGTCGATGAGGCCTGCCTGCCTGTCAAGGTGTTCTTCGGACATGTCGCCTACCTTTCAGGGAAGGTAGACGCGTTGCTCGTTCCCAGATTCGTCAGCGTTGAGCCCAGGGCGTATATCTGCCCCAAGCTGATGGGATTGCCCGACATGATTCGCGCCAGGGTATGCGGCGCGCCCAGGCTGGTGGACCCGTGCATCGATATGTCTTCCGGGCTCAGCAGGATAGCATCGCAAGTCGCGGCGCTCGGCCAAGCGCTGGGCGTAGGCAGAGGTCGCGCGGCGATCGCCCTGGTCAAGTCGATTGATGCCGCAAAGAGGGGTTCGCCCGAGCCCGAGCCCGCGCCGAGCGGCGCCATTCGCATTGGCATCCTAGGGCACAATTACGCTCTGCGCGACCCATACATCAGCCTGGACCTGGTGGACAAGATCCGCCGCCTGGGGGCCGCGCCCATACAGGCCTGCGACTACTCTCATCGAGAAACGGCCGGGTGGGAGCGCGAGCGGGCCAGGCGCGGGGCCAAGCGCCTCTTCTGGACCTACGGCCGCCGCCTGGTAGGCGCAGCCTACAGGTGGCTCGAAACCGGCGAAGTGGACGGGATCGTGCATCTCGCCAGTTTCGGCTGCGGTCCGGAATCCTTCGTTGCCGAAGTCATCCAACATGAGGCGAGCAAGCACGGCGACATGCCTCTGCTGTGCATCGACATTGACGAGCATTCGGCGGAGGCAGGGCTGACTACGCGTCTGGAGGCCTTCATCGACACGGTGGCCATGAGGAGCGGCGAGTATGCGCGTTACGTTCCCACATCTGGGCAACCTGTGGATACCCGTTAGGGCGTTCTTCTCTTCATTGGGTTTGGACGTGGTGGTCCCGCCTCCGACCACCAAGAGAACACTATCCATAGGGGCGAAGTACACTCCTGAGGGGGCATGCCTGCCGCTCAAGGCGACCGTGGGTAACTTCATCGAGGCGGCGGAGCTGGGGGCCGACACCATCTTCATGGTGGGAGGGATCGGGCCCTGCAGGCTGGGATACTACTGCGAGCTTCAGCGACACGCGCTGTCTAGAGCCGGAAGCAATGCGCAGCTCGTAGTGGTGGAGCCTCCTCGGAGGGATCCTCGGGGGCTGGTGCAAGCGCTGAGGACGGTCAAGCGCCGCGCCACGCTGCGACAGGTAGTAGAGGCAGGCCGGCTTGCGTGGGCCAAATTTGGGGCAGTGGATGCGCTGGACCAGGCAGCGAACATGGCGCGCTGGCGCGAAACGGCACCGGGAGAGGTGGACGCGGCCGTACACCGGGGGCTTGCGCTGCTGGACGCGGCCGAGACGTGCGATGCCGTGCTATACGCGGTGGAGCAGACGCTCCATGATGTGGCATGCCGCACAGAGGAACGGCTCGGACCCACGATGCGCGTGGGGGTTGTGGGCGAGATCTATGTGGTGATGGAACCCGCTGTGAACATGGATGTCTGCAGGAAGCTGGGCCGACTCGGGGTGCAGGTGGTCCAGCCGATCACATTCTCCCATTGGATCGAGGAGCACATCGTGGGCGACATCGCCCGACGGATGCCAAGGTCCAACATGCTGTCGCGGGCCCGCCCCTACCTGCGGCATTTCGTGGGAGGCCATGGAGTCGAAAGCGTGGGGCGCTCAGTCGATATGGCGCGGTCGGGCCTGGCCGGCGTACTGCACGTAGCGCCCATGACATGCATGCCCGAGATTGTGGCCCAGAGCATTCTTCCGCTGGTTAGTCAGTCTGAAGGTATTCCGGTGATGTCGCTCGCTGTGGATGAGCACACCGCCGATGTGGGATTCGACACCAGGCTGGAGGCGTTTTGCGATCTGCTGCAAGCCCGGCGGCGCCAAGCGGGAGAGGGGTCGTGCCCGTCAGTTTCCACCGGACGGTGGTCTATGCTATAATCGAGCGCAGGGGGTGGCGCCTTTGAGCGGCAGTGATATTCTGTATTTCCTGATAACCTTGCCGGTCCTCCTGTTTGCGCTGACGGTGCATGAATACGCGCACGCGCGCGTTGCAGTGAAGCTGGGAGACGGCACTCCTCGGTGGGAAGGGCGCCTCACGCTCAACCCCCTGGCTCACCTTGACCCCGTGGGGTTGCTCGCGCTGGTGCTCACCCGGCGCTTCGGATGGGCCAAGCCGGTCAGGGTTAACCCCATGAACTTCGAGAACCGCGATGCCGGAATGGTGATGGTGAGCCTCGCAGGCCCGGGCGCCAACTTGATTCTGGCCATGCTCTTCTCTATCATGGTGAAGTTCATATACGGTGCATACGGGTTTCGCGGAGGGACAATCCAGTTAGTAGCGGTGGCGCTCGACCAGGGAGTGTGGATCAACCTCGGGCTGGCCGTGTTCAACCTGATGCCCATTCCGCCGCTGGACGGTTCCAAGATACTGGCAGCGGTGCTTAGGGGCAATGCAGCGAGGCTCTACTATCAACTGGAGCAATACTCGTACATCATTCTTCTGGTGTTTATCGCTACTCCTGTGTCGACATGGATCCTCATGCCTATCATCGGAGCGCTGTACCGAGCGATTATGTAGAGGGTGGTTCGTTTGAAGAAAGGCCGAATATTCAGCGGGATGAGACCCACAGGAATGCTCCATCTGGGCAACCTCGTCGGAGCGCTCGCCAACTGGGTTCGTCTGCAAGACGACTACGAGTGTTTCTTTGCCGTAGTCGACTGGCATGCTCTCACCACAGGGTACCAGGATACGTCGATGCTCCGCGAGCACACCCGGCAGGTGCTCATCGACTTCCTTTCGGCGGGCATCGACCCCGAGCGCTCTGTCGTCTTCCGTCAATCCGACGTGAAGGAGCATGCCGAATTGCACTTGTTGCTCTCCATGATCACGCCTCTCGGGTGGCTGGAACGGTGCCCCACGTACAAGGAGCAGCTACAGCAGCTTTCCGAAAGAGAGATAACCACATATGGATTCCTGGGCTATCCTGTGTTGATGGCAAGCGACATACTCGTGTACAAAGCCGACACGGTGCCTGTAGGCGAGGACCAGCTGCCCCACTTGGAGTTGGCCCGGGAGATCGCGCGCAGGTTCAACTTCATGTACCAGCCGGTTTTCCCCGAACCTCAGGCCAAGCTCAGCCCGGTTGCGGTCCTGCCGGGAACGGACGGACGCAAAATGAGCAAGAGCTACGGAAATGCGATTCAGATGGCCGACTCGCCGGAGGCCATACGCGAGTCGGTGAAATCCATGATCACCGACCCTGCCAGGATACACAAGAGCGACCTGGGGCATCCGGATGTGTGCACGGTGTTCGCGTACCATTCGGCGTTCACGCCCGAGCTTGCCGAGGAACGCAGGGCCGAATGCGAACGGGCGCAGATAGGCTGCGTGGCATGCAAACGGCAGCTTGCCGATACTCTCGTCCTGGCGCTTGCTCCCGTGCATGAGCGGAGGAAGCGGCTTGAGTCCACCCCCGGGGTAGTCGAGTCGATCCTGGCAGAAGGCGCGGATCGGGCCAGGCCCGTGGCGGCGGCTACTCTTGAGGAAGTCCGTGCGGCCATGAGGATATGAGGGTAGACACCGAAGCCTTCTCCGGGCCGCTCGATCTGCTGCTGTCGTTGATAGAAAAGAAGCAGATCGACATATGCGAGGTATCCATCGGGGAGATCGCCGACGACTACCTAGAGCAGGTCTCTGCCATGGAATGGCTCGATATTGACCAGGCTGCCCAGTTTCTGGTGATTGCGGCGACCCTCCTGTACATCAAAGTGAGGGCGCTGCTCCCAGAGGAGGAGACGGACGATGAGCTGTCCGCCGCGGAGGAAGACATGCCCGACCCCCGCGCTGAGCTTGTTGCCCGCCTCATAGAGTATCGCCGCTTTCGCGATGCGGCCCGGCTCCTTGTGAGTATGGAGACGGTGGGTTCGCGTATGTACACGCGCCCCCCGCGTCGCTTGCCAACGCCCGCCGTCCGGGCCAATCCTGTGGAGGGCGTGACCGCGGACGATCTTCTCCAGGCCTACCTGGGCGCATCGTCAAGCATACCGGAGGAGTTCGCATATCTTCCAGCCGATGAGATACCCATAGCCAATCAGATGGTGGCGGTGCTCGTGCGCTTGGCGCGCCGGGGCAAGCTGGGGTTGTTTGAGTTCCTAGGCGGTGCGAGATCACGCCGGCTGATGATCTCTACGGTCCTGGCCGTCCTGGAATTGGTGCGGCGCGGTCGTATCTGCGCGACACAGCCGGCGCCGTTCGGCGAAATCTGGATGTTCTCGACATCGCAAGCGATGGGGGGTGTAACGGATGAACCTACCAGAAGCACAGGCAGCAATTGAGGCCATCTTGTTCGCCGCATCGTTTCCTCTGGCTGCAAAGGACCTTGCAGCTGCAATCGAGGTGGATGAGGATACGGTGGCCAAACTCCTCCGCGAGATTCGCGACAGGCATTCCGTCAAGCAGTCGGGCGTGGCGCTCAGAGATGTTGACGGCTCGTTCATCTTGATGAGCAAGCCGGAGTACGCCCCCTTCGTGGAGAATCTGTCGGCGAGGCAGCGCCCGCAACCACTGTCGCCCGCATCTTTGGAGACGTTGTCTATCGTGGCCTACCGCCAGCCCGTCACCAGAGGCGAGGTCGACCGGATCCGCGGCGTCTCCTCTGACTCAAGCATCGCCACTCTCACAGAGCGAGGGCTCATCTGCGAAGTGGGCAGACGGAACAGCGTTGGGCGTCCGGTCTTGTACGGCACCACCGACCAGTTCCTCATCTATCTTGGGCTCTCATCCCTTTCAGACCTGCCGCCTCTGCCCGAATCGGACGACGAATGAATACTGCCCGCGCTTCTAGCCAGACTACGAGCGGGAGTGGTCTTGATGCGCTGGGCTTCACTCACGCTGTGGGCGGGCGTGGCGCTCGCCGCCGGGCTAGCAGTCGCTTTCCGCTGGCCGCTGAGGTTCGACCTGTCCATCACACGGGGCGCGATGCGCACTCGGGCGACTGTCCGCGTCTCGCCATGGCCGTTCCTCGTCTCCATTCCCTTCTACCATAGAGATGTGCCGCCCCGCGCGGCCCGGGGCGCTCAATGGAACCCTGCGGACCTTCCCGAAACCCTGGGGAGGCTACGCCGAATGGTTCGCATGATCGCATCCGTCGCCTCGCTTGGCCACAAGCTAATCGAACTGACGTGGCACTCTTCGGTGGGCACAGGGGATGCGGCATGTACCGCTATCGCCTGCGGACAACTATGGACAATCAAGTCCGCCCTGGCGGCGTGGGCATACTCCAGATGGGGAAGGCGCCAAGGGCCGCCCGCAATCTCAGTGTCCCCGGCCTTCGACCAAACGCGTTTCCACACAGCTCTGCATCTAGTGGTGGAGACCAACCTGGCTGTGCTGCTTGGGGATGCACAGTTGCGTGCGGCTCTGATGTCGCTCCTGGCAATGCTGGGAAAGCGCCGGCGGAATGAACCGGCTGCAGGTCATGAATACTAGTGTACAGACTTATGCCTGCACATCGCGTGCGGGCCGGGGAGGAGAGAGAGCTTGCCCGACCATCCCATAGAGGGCCTGATGAAAACGACACTCGACAGCATCAGCCAGATGATCGACGTCAATACCATTCTTGGAGACCCCGTCGAGACTCCGGACGGCAACGTGATCATGCCCGTTTCCCGGGTTTCTTTCGGGTTCGCGGCGGGCGGATCCGATTGGAACAACGACCAGCAGCCCGAGCGCGCGGGCTCACCTTTCGGCGGAGGAGGGGGCGCGGGAGTCTCGCTGAGCCCAGTGGGTTTCCTTGTAGTCGGCAACAGGCAGGTTCGCTTCTTGCCGGTCACGTCAGACGCCGTGATCGACCGTCTGCTGGATGTGGTGCCCGATGTGCTCACCCGAATGGGCGCGATCCGCCCGCCGACTGGTGGAGCGCCTGGAGCTGTGGTATAATCCGGTAAGGCGCAAGCCCTATACGGCGGCCCTGGCTTGGGCAAGAGGGACAGAGGGTGCATGAACATGGCACAGCAATTTGCAGTGATCGGGCTTGGACGGTTCGGCATGAGCGTGGCGCGCACCCTCTCCGAACTGGCCCAGGAGGTCTTCGCCATTGACGTAAACGAAGAGAAAGTGCAGAGAATAGCGCCGACGGTGACGCACGCGGTAGTGGCCGATGTCACCGACATCGACGCCATGAGGTCCATCGGCATCCGAAATGTGGACGTAGCAGTGATCACCGTGGGAAGCGAAATCAAGGCCAGCATGGTGGGGACCATGGTCCTCAAGGAACTCGGAGTCCGCACCATAGTCGCCAAGGCCAACGACGATCTCCACGGCAAGGTGCTGGAGAAGCTGGGCGCCGACAAGGTTGTTTTCCCCGAACGCGACGGAGGCTGGCGGTTGGCCCGCCTGCTTACGTCGACCAACCTGATCGAGCAGATCGACCTGGATCCTGACTACAGCATAGTGGAGCTGACGGCCCCGGCCAGCCTGACGGGGAAGTCCCTGGCGGAGCTGGCCGTGCGGGCTCGGTTTGGCGTGTACATTATGGCCATCCGATCAGGCCGTGCGATGACGGTGGCGCCGGGCGCCGACGATGTTATCCATGAGGGCGATGTGCTTGTAGTCATCGGGCGCAACGATCTACTCCAGCGCTTCAGGAAGTCATGATGGCCGAGCGTATTCACAAGTTCCTGGCTCGATCGGGAGTGGGGTCGCGGCGCGCGTGCGAGCGGCTCGTCGCGTCCGGGCGCGTCACAGTGAACGGCGTGCAAGTCACCGCGCTGGGCACAGCAGTCGAGCCAGGGCGGGATGTCGTGGCTGTCGATGGGGAAGTGGCGCAGCCTCCTACCGACCATCTCTACCTTGCCCTCAACAAACCCCGAGGCGTTGTGACCACCGCCTGCGACACCCACCAGCGGCCCACAGTGCTCGACCTCGTCCCCAACATCGCTCGCAGGATTTACCCCGTTGGCAGGCTGGATATGGACTCCAACGGCCTGCTGATATTGACTGACGATGGGGAACTCGCCTTCGGATTGACCCATCCCAGCCGACAGGCGCCAAAGGTGTACCTAGTTCGTCTCGAGCGGCGGGCAACCCCGGATGAACTCGACCGTCTTGCACACGGCATTCAGCTGGCTGATGGTCCGACCATGCCCGCCAGCGCGCGCTTCGCAGACGGGTCGGGCAAGCTGGTCGAGATAGAGATGCGTGAGGGAAGGAAGCGCCAGGTGAGACGGATGTTCGCCGCTCTGGGCCATCGAGTCGTCCGCCTGACGCGTACCGGGTTCGGCTGCGTGCAATTGGGCCGTCTGGCAGAGGGCAGCCACCGCGAGCTCACACAGCGTGAGATCGAGGGGCTGAAACGGCTGTTGCAGCAGCGCGCTCAGGAAAGGCGCTGATGGCTTGTCGACGGCGAGTGTTGTAGCGGTGATCGGAGCGGGGGCCGCAGGCCTGATGGCTGCGGCTGCAGCGGCCAGCGCCGGAGCGAACGTCACCGTGTACGAGCGGAACAGAGTGGCCGGCCAGAAGATACTGGTGTCGGGAAAGGGCAGGTGCAACTTCACACGCGACTGCTCCGTGCAGGAACTGGTGGAGGGTTTCGCCCCACGCGGCGCATTCCTGTATTCAGCATTGTCCTCCCTCGGGCCGGCCCAGATGTGCAGTCTCATGGATAACCTGGGCGTACCGTACAAGATCGAACGCGGCAGAAGGGTGTTTCCCGCGAGCGATCGAGCGTACGATGTGCGGGATGCCCTGTACAATCGCGCCCTATCCAGCGGCGCCCGTTTCGCGTTCGGCCGGCGCATTGCCCGGCTCGCAACGGAAGGCGAGGCAATCGCAGGCGTAATCGACACACGCGGCGCGCAAGCAGACGCGAACGCTGTGATCATCGCCACGGGCGGCGCGTCTTACCCTGGCACCGGAAGCACCGGCGATGGATACGCTCTCGCAGTCCAGGCCGGCCATGGCGTGCACGAGCCCATGCCCGCTCTGGTACCCATAGAGACGGTTGAGACATGGCCAAGGGCGCTCGCAGGACTGTCGCTGCGCAATGTGGAGGTCACGCTGTTCGACGCAGAACAGGAGATGAGCCGCGAATTCGGCGAGATGCTGTTCACGCATTTCGGCGTGAGCGGCCCTATCATCCTCACCTTGAGCCGCGCAGTGTGTCAGGCCGCAAGGTCCTGCAGACGCGTCCAGCCCGGGCGCTTCAGTCTCAGCATCGATCTCAAGCCGGCTCTGGACCTGGCAACGCTGGATCGGCGCGTCCAGCGCGACCTTGTGGCCATGTCTCGAAAGCAACTGAAGAACTCCCTCGATCTGCTGTTGCCAAGAGCCCTCGTCCCGATGGTCATAGGGCTCGCTGGAGTTGATGGAAGCACACCTGCCAACCAGGTAACGGCGGCACACCGGGCAGCGCTGGTGAGAGCGCTCAAGCAGCTGCGCATGACGGTGCGAAGGCCCCGTCCTCTGGAGGAAGCCATCGTGACCTCAGGCGGAGTGGAATTGCGCCAGGTAGACCCGCGCACCATGGAATCGAAGCTCGTCTCAGGGCTGTTCTTCGCCGGAGAGGTCCTCGACGTGGACGGCCCAACCGGCGGCTACAATCTTCAGGCCGCGTTCTCCACTGGCAATCTGGCAGGGGTATCCGCGGCCGGGCGAAGGCAGGGGAAAAGTGGAATTGTCGCGCAGGCGTGACCTGGGAGCTGTACTGATCTCAGCAGCAGCGTTCTGCCTTGTCGTAGCGTGCGTGATCGTCCAGGCAATGATAGCTTCGGGGGGCATCGCACGCCGAAGCCTTCTCATTGAAAAGACAGAGGGCCAAGTAGTGTGGACATGGGATTCTGCTCGAGGCGACCGTGTTGCGCCGGCGGGCCCTGCCGCCGAATCGGGAGGTGTTCTGTTGGCTCTGCCTGAGGCGTTGGAGAGCATCATCGTGCTCGTTAACGGCCAGGCGGTCGCGGATTTCCGCTACACCCAGGCTGCAGTGGTTGTTCACAGGGGCGACCTTGTGGAGATCGAGATGGGAGAAGACTACTCACACGGCGGGGCAGGCGCTTCCTGGCTGCAAGTAGAAGTGGTAGATGTAACGCCCAACATCCGAGCGCCGCTGCCGGGTGTTCGCATACACCTGATGCCTGGCCGAACGGCCTTCGCGAACATTGTCATATAGATTCGAGCACCATTTTCAGCTGCAAGCAGAGGAATAGAGGTTCGGATGTAGAATAACAATTAATTGTGCACCGATAGGAGAGTCCGACAGCATGTCGCTTGAACGTTCGATCGCAATAGATGGACCCGCAGGCTCCGGCAAGAGCACAGTAGCCCGCATGCTGGCTGCAGCCCTAGGGTATAGATATGTGAGCACAGGCGACCTGTACCGCGCGCTCGCCCTGGAAGTGCTGAGGCGAGGCGTGGATCCGTACGACGAAGGGTCTGTGGTGAAGGTTGCGCAGTCGATGTCGGTACGTGTGGAACCCGTGGCTGACGGTGCCCAGCGTACGCTGGTTGGAGGCGAGGATGTCTCGTCCTTGATACGCAGCGCGCAGGTTGAGTCCATCGTCTCGCCGGTCTCGGTGTATCCGGCGGTGCGCGTGCACATGGTGCAGCTCCAGCGAGCGATGGCCGTAGATGCGGACGTAGTAATGGACGGGCGCGACATCGGCGCCGTAGTGCTGGCCGAGTCGCGCTGCAAGTTCTTCCTCACAGCGTCGGCCCGCGAACGCGCCCGCCGGCGTCAACGGGATCATGCGGCGCAGGGCAGGCAGGTTGCGCTGGACGAAGTTCAGGCGGAGATTGCCCAGCGCGACACGATCGACAGCACACGCCCGGTATCGCCGCTCACCGTGGCGCCCGATGCGATCGTAATAGACTGCACTGCCATGAGTCCCACGGAAGTGGTCGGCAGGATGCTGCAGGTGCTCGGGAGGTCCAACGCTTGTTCTACTCCATCATCAGAGCGCTCTTGAGAGTGTATTTCCATCTGTTCTACGGCTTCAGAGTAACTGGCCTGGAGAACGTGCCGATGGTGGGTGCAATTATAGTGGTCGCAAATCACGTCAGCGGCCTCGATCCTCTGGCCCTGGGCGCTGCGTGTCCCAGGCCGCTGCGGTTCATGGCCAAAGCGGAGTTGTTTGACAATCCGATCACGGCTGCGATTCTGCATGGCCTTCGCGTCTTTCCGGTCAAGCGAGGGCAGGTGGATCGCGAAGCCTACCGCACTTCCATGGGGATTCTCAATGCCGGTGAGGCCCTGGGCATCTTCCCGGAAGGCACGCGCAGCAAGACAGGCGAACTCCAGCCGGCTCATCCGGGAGCGGCACGGTTCTCTCTTGCGACGGGAGCCGCGGTTGTGCCCGCTGCAGTTGTCGGCACGTTCCCGGAGCATCGCAGAGGCATAAGCAGGTTTCGCAATGCGAAGGTGAGAGTGGTATTCGGCGCCCCCATGCAGCCGGCGAACTCTGCCGAGGCGCGAGTATCCAGAGAAGACACCGACCGACTCGCCCATGAGATAATGGAGCGAATTCAGGAGCTGATCGCAGCCAGCATGATGGCATGACACTGCAAGGAGTGTGCACACTTGAAACTCTTCATTGACAGCGCCAATATCGAAGAAGTGCGTCAAGCAGCTGATATGGGGATCATAAGCGGAGTAACGACCAACCCGTCTCTCGTGGCCCGGGAGGGCCGAGATTTTCACCAGGTGGTGATGGAGATATGCCAGCTGGTGGACGGGCCGGTGAGCGCCGAGGTGATCAGCCTCGAGGCCGAGGCAATGGTGCAGGAGGCCGTTGAAATCGCGGCCTGGTCTCCCAACGTGGTTGTCAAGATCCCGATGACCGTAGAAGGACTGAAGGCCGTTCGGAATCTGACCGCTCGGGGCATCAGCACCAATGTCACGCTGGTTTTCTCGTCAAACCAGGCTCTTCTGGCGGCGAGGTCGGGCGCGACTTACGTCAGCCCCTTCGTGGGCCGGCTGGACGACATAAGCTCAGACGGCATGAGCGTGGTCGCTGAAACCGCGGCCATCTTCGACATGCACGACATAGATACCCAGATCATCGCTGCGAGTATTCGTCACCCGCTGCACGTTACGAGAGCCGCTCTGGCCGGAGCCGACATAGCCACCGTGCCTTACGCTGTTCTCATGCAGATGGCAAAGCACCCTCTCACCGATGCTGGAGTAGCGAGATTCATCGCAGACTGGGAAAAGGCGCGCAGGAAGTGACGGTCGGAGGGGTTCGAATCAGCCTCGCCGAGCATGCGGGATTCTGCGCAGGGGTAGAGCGCGCGGTCCGCATTGCGCGCGAAACCGGCGAGAAGGCTATCCAGACTGGTTCTGCCGGCGTTGTCACTTTGGGGCCTCTGGTGCACAACCCTGCTGTGGTCGCGAGCCTTCTGCGCTCTGGTGTGCAGCAGGTCGGTTCGGTTGACGAAGCCCGGGGCCGCATCGCCATTATTCCGTCGCATGGCCTTTCTCCCGCCGCCCGGCAAGACGCGCGAGAGAAAGGATTGTCACTGGTAGATGCCACCTGTCCTCACGTTCTGCGAGTGCAGCAAGAGGTGGCGAACGCGCATAAGGATGGCCAATTCGTGGTGCTCGTGGGCGATAGGCTTCATCCCGAGGTGCGTGCGGTTGTCCCGTTTGCCGATGGGAGAATAGCCGTAGTCTCGGGGGGCGGGGAAGCAACGTCCATCGAGCTTCCGGAGGCGCCGATCACCGTAGTTGCGCAGACGACTCAGACGCTGTCGACTGTGGAAGCGGTGGTAGCCGCCATCGCCGCCCGGGGCAAGCAGGTCAGGCTGGTCAACACGATCTGCCCTGCGACATCCCTCAGGCAGGAGGCTGCCAGGCGGCTTGCTCGCGAAGTCGACCTCATGGTCGTCATCGGCGGTCAGACCAGTGCCAATACCATGCGGCTAGCGGAGGTATGCAGCGACACCGGCGTCAGGGTGCTCAAGATCGAAAGCGCCGACGAACTCGACGCACACGCTGTGCGAGTTCCGGGCACGATCGGCGTCACCGCGGGAGCATCCACGCCCAGTTGGGTAATCGAGGAGGTCATGGACGCTATGAACGAGATCATCGAAGGAAACCCGGAGGACGTTCGCCAGTCAGAGCAACAAGCCGAGCAGGCCGAGAAGGTCGAGGCGGCAGCTGGGGAAAGCTCAGGGCCAGAAACGACTGCGACAGAGAGTGCGCCGCCGGAATCTCTGGTCGAGGCCGAGGCTGTGACTGAGGCTGTGCCTGAGACTATGACTGAAGCTGCGGCTCCGGCCGAGTCTGAGGCGGAGACGACTGCGGCAGAGAGTGCACCGGCGGAGTCTCTGGTCGAAGACGAGGCCGTGGACGAGACTATGAGTGAAGCTGCGGCTCCGGCCGAGTCTGAGGCGGAGACGAAACCCGCCGCCGCCACGCGTGTGGGACCGCCCGAGCCGGAGACGCTCAAGGCGCGCGTAGAGGAGATCTACGACGACCGCGTCATCGTTCAGCTCGAGACGGGCGAGACTGCTACCATCGTGCTCAAGAGCCTCACCGCCGATGTGATCGCCCATCCTTCCGAGGTGGTCGCTCCCGGCGAGGAGATACAGGTGGTCTTGGAAAAGCACAGCCGGGGCTCCGATACTCTGTTCGCCTCCAAAAGGCAAGCGGACCGCCTCCTTCTGTGGAATCGACTGGAGAACGCGAAAGAAACCGGGGAGATCATCGAAGGCAAGGTCACCGAGGCCGTCAAGGGCGGATTAGTGGTAGACATCGGCGTACGGGGATTCGTCCCTGCATCGCAAGTGGGGCGCAGGTTCGTCGAGGATCTCAGCGTTTATGTGGGGCAAGAGCTGAAGATGAAGGTGCGCGAGGTCGAGCGTCTACGCTCCAATGTAGTGCTGTCGCAGCGCGACTATCTGGAGGATCAGGAGAAACTCGCCCGGGAGCGCGCGTTCGAAACGCTCGAGCGTGGCCAGGTAATCACGGGCGCCGTCACACGTCTTGCGGTGTTCGGCGCGTTCGTCGACATCGGCGGTGGAGTCGAAGGGTTGCTTCACATATCCGACATCGCATGGTCAAGGATAAAGCATCCTGGAGAAGTGCTGTCGGAGAATCAGCAAGTGCAGGTACTAGTGCTGAACGTGGACCGTGAACGTCAGAGAATCTCCCTTGGCTACAAGCAACTCCAGCCGGACCCGTGGGAGAACGTCTCGAAGCGGTTCGCAGTTGGCTCTGTAGTGACTGGAACCGTTACGAAACTGGTGGAGTTCGGCGCATTCGTGAGCCTTGACGAGGGCATCGAGGGTCTGGTCCACATCTCACAGCTTGCTGACAGGCGCATCGCCAGGCCGGACGAGGTCGTGGCGGTGGGGCAGACGGTCACCATTAAGGTGATAGGCCTCAGGGAGCAGGAGCACCGCATCAGCCTCTCAATCCGGCAGGCGATCGAAGAAGGCGAGCGTAACGAGTACCGCAAGTACATGAAGGACAACCGGGCAGATGATGGTGTCACCATCGGCGACCGACTGGCGTACGACCCCAGCAAGTTCAAAGGCGGCGCCGAGACCGATGACGAGTAGTCCCTCATAAAGGCTTTGAAGTGGTGTTTCGTTGACACTCATACTGCCTTATGCTAGACTGGCTCTGGCCATCTGCCCCGGAACTTGCCGTGGGCAGATGGCGTTAAGGCTAAATGAGATGTCAGTGTGGACGGAGTTGCAAAGGGGGATGCCAAGGCATGTCTAGGCGCAAGAGCGATCTCATCCCAGTCATCGCAGTGGTGGCAGCTCTGGTTGTTGTCGCAATAGCGTGGGTCGTCGTCACCCGGACGACGGCCGTTGCCATCGTCAACGGTCAGAGGATTACTCGCCGCGCGTTTGTCAGCAGGCTAGAGCAGGCGACCGGCGAGCAGGTTTTGTCGGATCTCATCAACGAGCAGCTGATCAGGCAGGCGGCGAAGCAGGCAAAGGTGACGGTGACTCAACCTGAGGTCGAGGCGGAGATAGACAAACTACGTGAGCAAGTGGGGCCCAGTTTTGACTCGATGTTGGCCCAGTACGGGATGACCGTCGATGACCTCAGAAAGAACATGGACCTGAACCTGCTGGTTTTCAAGATCTCCACGAAGGACATCACGGTCGGCGACGATGCACTCATGGCCTTCTTTGAGGAGAACAAGTCCGATTACGACCAGCCCGAGATGGTGAAGGCTAGCCATATCTTGGTAGAAAGCGAAGAGAAGGCGAAGGAAATCCAGACGAAGCTGGCCGAAGGGGCCGACTTCGCAGAGCTGGCCCGCGACGAGTCCAGCGACCCGATGTCGGCGGCTGAAGGCGGCGACCTGGGATTCTTCGCGCGCGGGCGCATGGTGCCCGAGTTCGAGAAGGCGGCTTTCGCAATGTCGGCCGGCCAGACCAGCGGGATAGTCAAGTCTGAGTACGGCTACCACATCATCCGAGTGACCGACAGGAAAGACGCACATGAGGCCACATTCGAAGAGGTTCGGGGCGACATTGAGCGCACCATCAAGGGGCGCCAGGCCAAGAGCGCCCAGGAACTCGCATCCGAATTGAGGCTTGAGGGCGATATCACCATCACTGACTCGAAATACAAGGATCTTGGAACTACAACGCCTTTCGGCGCAAACTAAAAGGTGGGAGCGCGGAGAGGGGAGTTGCGCTCTCCTCTCCGTTTTCGTATCTTGCGGAGGTTTCACATGATCGCTTCCGCCGTGGTCGCTAAGGTGGAGCCAGGCAGCCGGGCAGAGCTGGCAGGCATCGCTTCCGGCGACACGCTAATCTCAATCAACGGCCACTCGGTGCGCGACATCATCGACTATCAGTACCACGTTGCCTCTCCCAGCGTTCATCTGGAGGTCACGAGGCCTGACGGATCGGCGTTCGGCGTAACCATCGATAACGATTATGATACACGTCTGGGCATCCGCTTCGAGGAGCTGGTGTTCGACGGCGAGAAGCGCTGCGCCAACAGCTGCGTCTTCTGCTTCATCGACCAGTTGCCTCCGGGAATGCGACACAGCGTGTATTTCAAGGACGACGACTACCGACTCTCGTTTCTGCAGGGCAATTTCGTAACGCTCACCAATCTTGGAGATTCCGATGTTGAGAGGATCATCAGCCTTCGGCTATCGCCGCTGTATGTTTCGGTGCACGCTACTGACGAGCAGATACGGCGCGCGCTCCTAGGAAGGAGTCATGCCCGTACCAGGCCGGTGCTGCCCACTCTGAGGCGGTTCGCCCAAGGCCGAATTGAGTTTCATGCGCAGGTGGTTCTGGTTCCCGGGCTGAATGACGGAGCGGCGCTAGAGCAAACCATCGCCGACCTCGCGAGGCTTTGGCCCTGGTGCGCCTCGTTGGGCGTTGTGCCCGTTGGGCTCACCTCTCACCGGCAGGGCCTTGAGAGGTTGGAGATGGTCGATTCCAATCTGGCTCGGAAGGTCGTCGGCCAAGTCCACGCTGCGCAGCGCCACTCACTTGCAGAGCGGGGAGCGCGGTTCGTGTTTGCCGCGGACGAGTTCTACTATCTTGCTCGTCAGGAGATGCCCGCTGGCAACGAGTATGAAGATTTCCCGCAGCTCGAAAACGGAATCGGCCTATCGCGCCTGTTCCTGGATGAATTCGAGGAGGCTGAACGGAGCCTGCCGCAGCGGGTGGCCGATCCTGTGAGTTTTACGGCCGTCACGGGAGTACTCGGAGCGCAGGCCATAGCTCCGGCATGCAACAGGCTCAACAGAATCGAAGGCGTCAATGTGAATTTGCTTGCTGTACCGAACAGGTTCTTCGGCGAAGGCGTGACAGTGTCCGGCTTGGTGGTTGGGGCGGATATCGTAGCCGCGCTGAACCAGGCGAAGTCGTCGCAGACGGCGAGCGCCCGGTTTCCCGGCGACTTCGTGGCCATCCCAGATGTAATGCTCAGGCGAGGCGAGAGGCGCTTCCTAGACGACATAACCCCGGACGATATCGAGCGAGCCACAGGAACAGCGGTGAAGATCGTCCATGCATCCGCTGGAGGGCTTGCTGGATGCGTCACGCAGCCGGACGGGCCAGATTGGGAGGTCGGGTAAGATGGCGAGGCCGCTGGTGGCAATTGTGGGGCGACCCAATGTGGGCAAATCAGCCCTCTTCAATAGGATCATCCGAACGCGGGCATCCATAGTCGACGATATGCCGGGAATCACGCGAGATCGCCTTTACGCCCAAGCCGAATGGTGCGGCCGAGCCTTCACTTTGATCGATACGGGAGGCATCGAGGCGTGCCCTGACGACAGCATCGCGGCGCAGGCTCGAAGGCAGGCGCAGATGGCGATTGAACAGGCTGACACAGTGCTCTTTGTGGTTGACGCGCGCACGGGGATTACATCCGAAGACGATGATGTAGCCGACATCCTGCGAAAATCCGGCAAGCCGGTCATCGTGGTCGCTAGCAAAGTCGATGACCCATCCCACATGGACTACGGCCTGTACTCTCTGGGTCTGGGCGAACTCCTTCCAACATCCGCTGTTCACGGCACCGGCATCGGGGATCTGCTCGACGCGGTCGTACGGTCGTTCCCTGATGATGAAGGCCAGCCCGAACAGGATGAGGACGCGATCAGAGTGGCCGTCATAGGCCGACCGAACGTGGGCAAATCATCGCTGGTCAACCGCATCTTGGGGGAAGAACGCTCCATCGTGAGCGAAGTGCCCGGAACCACCAGGGACGCTGTGGACGCGATTTGCGAATTCGAGGGCAATAGGTACATAATAGTCGATACCGCCGGCATTCGAAGGAGAGGGCGTGTCGACGTCGGCATCGAGAAGTACAGCGTGCTCCGAGCGCTGGGAGCTGTCGAAAGATGCGATGTGGCAATAACCGTGGTTGATGGAACCGAGGAACCCTCCGCTCAAGACACAAAGATAGCCGGGTACGCCCATGAAGCCGGGAAGGCCGCCGTAGTGGCCGTCAACAAATGGGACATAGTCGAGCGAGACGACACTACCGCTCGGGATTTCGAACAGAAGCTCCGATCCCTCTTGAGTTTCATGCCATACGCTCCCATTGTGTTCGTATCCGCGCTCACCGGGAGGAGAATAGGCAATCTGCTCGGAGCCGTCAAGTCCAGTTCCGCTCAGCACAGAAAGAGAGTGCAGACCGCCATGGTCAACCGAGTCGTGCAAGACGCGGTGCTGCGGAATCCGCCGCCTCCTGATCACGGTCGGGAGATCCGGATGTACTATGCTACACAGGTGTCGGCTGGGCCGCCGCGGTTCGTCGTGTGGGTGAACCGACCTGAGTGCGTTCACTTCTCCTACAAGCGCTACCTGGAGAACGCATTGCGCGATGCATTCGGTTTCTCCGGAACACCCATTCGGGTCCTGCTGAGGCAGAGGGATTAGCATTGGCAAAGGCTGGTGAAGCTGATGAGTCCCCAACCGTTGCTGGTTGTGGTCCTATCATATCTGGTCGGATCGATTCCATTCGGGGTCATTCTCGGAAGCCGGCTGGCTGGCGTGGACATCCGCAAGTACGGAAGCGGCAACACCGGCGCCACCAACGTCCTGAGAACACTTGGGTTTCCTTTTGCGGCCTCTACCTTTGTGCTCGACACGCTCAAGGGCGCGTCCGCAGTGTGGATGGCGCGTCTGGCAGGCTTGGGCCCAGGCTGGACCGCCGCAGCCGGAGCGGCTGCGGTAGCCGGGCATAACTGGCCCGTGTGGCTGCGTTTCAGAGGCGGCAAGGGCATCGCCACTACGTTCGGGTTCGTGCTGCTGGCCATGCCGCCGGTAGGGGCTATGCTCGCCGTGGTCTGGGTAGCTGTCGTAGCGGCATGCCGATACGCCTCTGTCGCTTCCATGGTGGGTGTTGCGGCAACTCCGTTTGCTGCCCTGCTTGGGGGCTACCCCCGCGAGTACGTCGCGGTATGCGCGCTCTTCGCTCTGAGTGCCGTGATCAGACACAGGTCCAACATTCGACGGCTGCTTTCGAATACAGAGAACAAGTTCGGCGTGAAGCTCAGGTAGCTCCGGGCAGGAATCAGCTGCACGACCGTCGAATTACTGATCACTTTGCCCCGAAGTCGGCATACCCCGGGGGTGGGTTGGTTGTCGTCAACATGCGAAGAATGCGAGCGCATTCGCGCTCTCATTGAACAGCTGGAGGCCATTGAGCGCGAAGTGGCCTGCGTGGATCCCGGGCGCCGGGATAAGGCGGTCGAGCAGGTGGCCAGCCTCAAAGGTCAACTGCTCGACGTTCTTTCTGACGTTCTGGCCAGCGGCGACGGCGCGATGCGGCGCGCTGCTGCTTATGGTCTCTCCAAACTGCAGGATCTGCATTCCGTTCCACTGCTCGTCGCGGCGCTAGGCGATTCCGATGAAACCGTGCGCGGGTGGGTAGTGGAGGCTCTTGCTGCATGCAGTGGTTCGCTTGTGGTGGGTCCGCTCGTGCGTGCGCTAGCCGACCAAAGCGTATATGTGTACTACAGCGCATGCAACGCGCTCAAAGCGATCAGGGCCGACGATGTCTGGCCCGCCCTCGAGGAGCACCTGCAATCGCCTGAGGCTACAGTTAGAAAGCGCATTGCCAAGCTACTAGGCGACATGGGCGAGTACAAGGCCGTGCCGCGCCTGGTGAGCCTGACCCGGGATTCCGACCCCGGAGTCCGGTATGAAGCCGTGGAGGCCTTGCGCAAAATCGGCGACAGTCGCGCAGTCGATGCCCTTATAGGATGTCTTAACGACGAATCGCACGAGGTGCGCTGCGGCGCGGTTCAGGCGCTGAGGTGGGCCGGCGACCTGCGCGCTGTTGAGCCCCTTGTGGCAGTGTGCGTGGAGAACGAGGAACTGCGTCTCCTGGCAATACAGGCGCTGCGCGAAATCGCGGGAGACGAAGCCATAAGCCCGGTGGTGCATGCGCTTCGTCAGTCTCGTGAGCTCGTGCGCGCCACTGCAACCGAGATACTTGGTACCTCACAACGATCCAAGAGAGCCGGCGTCAGCTGAGCAAAACCACGGAGGATGACCCTGCAATGAACCTGTTTTTGCGTAATATGGGGCTACTGATCATGGCTACTCTGCTTGGCGCAGTCATCGGGCTTGACCGCGAAAGACAAGGCAAGTCCGCGGGCCTGCGCACACACTCCCTGGTCTGCCTGGGGTCAGCGCTCATCACCATGGTTGGGATCTACGGGTTCGGACCATCCGGCGGAGGGCTGCGGGATCCGGCGCGATTGGCAGCTCAGATAGTGAGCGGCATTGGCTTCCTGGGCGCAGGCACGATAATGCATGAAGGTTTGACCATCAAAGGGCTCACCACTGCAGCCAGCCTGTGGACTACTGCAGGTATTGGGCTGGCCGCCGGCGCCGGACTGGTGTGGCCGGCCATCGCCGCCACCGCCCTGGTCGAAGTCGTGCTGATCTTCTTCAACCGGCTTGAAGAGAAGTATCTCCCCCACCGAGACACTGTGCTGCGTATTACCGCAATCGACAGGCCCGGCCTGCTCGGGGAGGTCGCCACGATCGTCGGCGGGATGCGTCTGAATATTGTGGCAAGCGATATCGAACTGGATCGCGGCGACTCCATGGTCCGGATAGAGATTGTCATGGGGCGCAGCATGACGTCAGCTGCAAGCCATGCGCTCCATACCGACCTGCTTCAGAGAGTTCTGGCTCTGTCAGGGGTTCTGAGGGCGGAGGTCGACAACTGGTAGAAGGGGGTATGCCTATCTTTCGAATCCTTATCTCCAACGACGATGGCATCGCAGCGCCGGGCCTGGCAGCCCTGGTTCAATCGGTATGCGACATCGGCGGCGAAGCGTGGGTGTGTGCGCCGGACCGGGAGCGCAGCGCCATCAGCCACGCGTTGACGATGCGGTCTCCCCTCCGGGTGCGCCGCGTCCAGCTGCCCGGGGTGTCCACGACCGCCTGGTCTGTAGACGGAAGCCCTGCCGATTGCGTTAAGTTGGCTCTGGAGGAGCTGATGCCCGAGAGACCCGATGTGGTGCTGGCAGGCGTCAACCGCGGGCCCAATCTGGGCACTGACATCCTTTACTCAGGCACGGTAGCCGCTGCAGCCGAGGGAGCGCTGGCCGGGATACCCTCCATTGCAGTATCGACGGTCTCCTACGAACCTTCTGACTATTCGCCGGCGGCCAGTGTAGGCGCAACCCTGGCTCAGCTGGTCGCTGTCCGCGGGCTTCCAGCCGGAGTGGTTCTCAACGTCAACGTGCCTGATGGCGTCAGGCTGGGCAGAATACTCGTCACGAGGATGGGCATCCAACGCTACTCAAACATCTTTGAGCGACGGGTTGACCCGCGCGGCGAGGTCTACTACTGGCTGTGCGGCAGCCCTGAAGCGGCGGAACCCGGCAATGGCCTCGACACCGATGCGGTCGCCTCGGGCGCAGTGTCGGTGTCGCCCATCAAGTTCGACATGACTGACGATGCGGCGCTGCGCGTGCTGAGTAGGTGGGACATTCGCATATAGCCCCGCATAGCATAGACGGGTGATGCGCTGTGGGGTTCTGCTTGACCTTGGCGTCTGCGCTCGCGGCGGCGATTGCTCTGGCGGTGGTCTGGGCCAAGTCTGCAAAGGCCGACGACCCCGAGTGGCGGCATGCTGCCCTGGCACGTGGGTTCCTGTTGGTGGCGGGCATGGCTTATGCGCTTCTGGCATGTCGCGCTACCGTGACGGTGTTCAAGGAGGTCTTCAGCCGCTGGCCGAGGTGACCAAGTACTGATGGTGGTGAACGTATTGACTCACAGCAAGATGAAAGTGGCACTGCTTCAAGGCGGTTCTTCGAGCGAAAGGGAGGTTTCGCTCAAGTCCGGCGCACAGGTAGAGGCGGCTTTGCGCCGACTCGGGCATGACGTGACGGTTATCGATCCTGCAAGAGATGGCGTGGAGATGTTGGTCGAATCGCGCCCGGACGTGGCTTTCATAGCGCTCCACGGCCGGTATGGAGAGGACGGTTGCGTTCAGGGCGCCCTGGAGATGCTGGGGATTCCGTATACAGGCTCCGGTGTGCTGGCGAGTTCGGTTGCGATGGACAAGACTGTCTCGAAGACACTGTTTGTCGCTGCCAACGTCCCGACTCCACCCTATATCGTCGTACGCCGCAGCGACGACGCCGAGCTTACGCGTGAACGCGCCTTAAGCATCGGGCTTCCGTTCGTCGTTAAGCCTTCATCGCAAGGATCCACGGTGGGCATCACGATAGTGAGAGAGACAGCCACCCTTGCCAACGCGCTTGGGCTTGCTTTCAGATACGATCCGGAGGCGTTGATCGAGAAGTACATTGCCGGCGTCGAGGTCACCGTGGGCGTGTTGGGCACTCGCACTCCCCGGGCCCTTCCAACGCTCGAAATTGTCCCGAAGAACGAGTTCTACGACTGGGACTCGAAATACACGCCCGGCGGATCTGAGCACATAATACCGGCCAGAATACCCGAAGCCTCACGAGCCGAGTGCGAAAAACTTGCGGTGGAGGCCCACATGTCCCTGAAGTGCCGCGGCTACTCCAGGGTCGACATGATAGTTGAACCTTCGGGCCAGACATGGGTGATTGAAGTCAACACATTGCCCGGACTGACCCAGGTCAGCCTGTTGCCAGATGCCGCGAAGGCAGAGGGCATCTCCTTCGACCAGCTCATACAGGTCATTCTGAACAGCGCCTTCGACGAGTAGTTGCGTTCCGCAAGTGTGACGACAGCCGGAGTGCCTGGGGGTCTGCGCCCCAGAGCCCCAGGGTCCCGGCTGTTGATTGAATGTCGGCCATGTACGATATAATGGAAGCAGGTGCCGATACGCGGGCACCGAGCGCTATCGCTGAGGAGGGAAATGCCGGTGCGTGAACCCGCAATCGACCTTGAGCACCTCAGCGCAGACCTCCGAGTGGTTCTGGACTCCATCAATGAAGGCGTACACATAGTCGACACAAGCGGCGTCACTGTCTTCTACAACAAGGTGGCGGCAGGTCTCGACAACCTCAACCCGACCGAAGTGGTCGGCCATCACATTCTGTCCGTGTTCCCGTCGCTGTCCGAAGATACCAGCACTCTCCTGTCAGTTCTGCGCACTGGGCGGCCCGCGCCCGTGCGCCAGCAGACGTTCGCTAACTTCAAAGGCGACACCATCACCACCATCAACTCATCGCTTCCCATTTACAGCGGCGCGAGGCTGGTGGGCGCCATCGAGGTGTCCCGCGATGTCACGCTCGTGAAAACCCTGGCCGAACGGGTTGTCGACCTCCAGGCTCAGCTGCTGGCGGAGGGCGATGGCTCAGGGGCTGCGCGACGACTGTCGGGAGCGGGCGCGGCCAGGTACACCTTCGACGATGTGGTCGCGGCAAGCCAGCCCATGCTGCAAGTGGTGGAGCGCGCTAAGCGAGCGGCAGCCGGCAGCTCTTCCGTAATCGTCGGGGGAGAGACAGGGACCGGAAAAGAAGTCATAGTCCAGTCCATACATAGCGCAGGTCCAAGAGCCAATCGACCGTTCATCGCGCAGAACTGTGCGGCGCTTCCCGATACCCTGCTTGAGGGGATTCTGTTCGGAACGGCAAAGGGCGCATTCACAGGAGCATGCAACCGGCCCGGTCTGTTCGAGGTGGCCAACCACGGCACAATTTTCCTCGACGAGGTGGATGCTATGCCGCTGCCGCTGCAGGCCAAGCTCCTCAGGGTGCTGCAAGAGGGCGCGCTCAGGAGGATAGGGGAATCCTCAGAGCGAAAGATCGACGTGAGAGTGATCTCGGCCACATCATGCAGCCCGTCTCAGGCCGTGGAGCGAGGGCTCGTGCGCCGTGACCTCTTCCACAGGCTCGGAGTGATCATCATAGAGATACCTCCGCTCCGCGAGCGGAAGGATGACATCCCAGCGCTCACCCAGCATTTCTTGAGAAGATACAGCGCTCAGTTCGGCGTGGGTGTCAGGGGCGTGTCCTCGCAGGTCATGGAGGTCTTCATGCATCACGCGTGGCCCGGGAATGTTCGCGAGCTGCAACATGCGGTAGAAGCGGCGGTTCAGATGTCGCAAGGGCCGCTGATCGGCATTGAGCACCTGCCTCCCCATATCGGGCAACCCAACGGCCGCGCCTGGGGCCGCTCGACCATATCCGGCGCGGCGGTCGAAGGAGGCGGGGGGAGCGGCGAGGAGGAGGGCGCAGCCGAACGCCACGTTGAGCTCGTTCCCGCACTACAGCAGCTGGAGGGGAACATGCTCCGCTTCGCGCTTGATTCGTGCGGAGGCAACATCTCAGCCGCAGCGCGGCAACTGGGGATCCCGCGCCAGACACTACAACACAAACTGAAGCGCCACAGCATCACATCTTCCACTACGTGACAGATCCAACCGACCATTGATGCCCACAAATGGGCAATTGCCCGATTCACGGCAGCTATCGCATGTCTTAATGCCCATGTAGAACAGGGATTCGTGTTGGCACGAGTCTTGCGATACCTATCGTCTGAAAGCCATGATGGGAGGTTCGCCACATGCCCACAGGATGCAAGTACGGAACCCACAGGGTAATAGAGCCTGCCGGCGTCATGCCGCAGGCAGCGTGGAAAATCGATAACACAATGGAGATCCGCGACAATGAGATCCTCATTCGTGTGCAGACCCTGAACATCGACGCCGCAAGTTTCACTCAGATCAAAAAAGAGGCAGAGTATGACGATGCCAGGATCGGAGAGATCATGACGGGCATCGTAGCCAAGCGCGGCAAGCATCACAACCCGGTCACTGGATCGGGCGGCATGCTGATCGGATCGGTGGAGCAAGTGGGGCCTGCGCTGGTCGGCAAGACCGATCTGGCGTCGGCCGACAGGATCGCCACCCTGGTATCGCTGTCGCTCACACCGCTTGTGATCGAGAAGATCCTCAAGGTTCATCAAGACACCGACCAGGTGGACATCGAGGGACACGCCATCCTGTTTGAGAGCGGGATATACGCCAAGCTGCCCAGCGACATGCCCGACAGCCTGGCACTGGCTGTGTTGGACGTCGCCGGCGCCCCGGCGCAAACGGCTAAGCTGGTCAAGCCCGGCGACACCGTGCTCGTCGTCGGCGCAGGCGGGAAGTCGGGCCTGCTCTGCCTGTACGAGGCGCGCAAGCGCGCCGGAGTCACTGGCAAGGTGGTAGCTCTAGCGCACTCCGCAGCCAGCCGCACCAGGGCCGAATCGCTGGGCTACGCAGATGTGGTGCTTGCCGGAGACGCCACCCGTCCGCTCGACATTATGCGCATGATCGAAGCCGCCACCGGCGGGAAGCTGGCCGATGTAACGATCAATTGCGTGAACATTCCGGGGACAGAGATGTCCTCCATCTTGTGCACCAAGGAAGGCGGCCTGGTCTACTTCTTCAGCATGGCCACGAGCTTCACAGCGGCCGCCCTTGGCGCCGAAGGCGTCGGCCATGACGTGACCATGATAATCGGAAACGGCTACACGCGTGGGCACGCGCAGATTGCGCTTGCTACCCTACGAGAGAGCCCGAAGCTGTGCCGGATGTTCGAAGAGCTGTATGCCAGATAGATGCGCATGATGCGGATGCGGAGGTCCTGAGTATGTGGGAGAGTGCCGCAAGCGAGCAATGGCGGGACTGGCAATGGCAACTGCGGAACAGAATCACCAGCCTGGAGCAGCTGCACGGCGTTGTGACGCTCACTCCTGAAGAGGAAGAGGGCGTCGCAAAGTGCCTGGCCAGGCTGCGCATGGCGATAACGCCTTACTACGCGAGCCTCATAGATCCCGACGATCCCAACTGCCCCGTCAGAAGGCAGGCCATCCCGGTGGTTCAAGAGCTTCACCTAGGAGACTCCGACATGGCCGATCCGCTTGATGAAGATGTCGACTCTCCGGTGCCTCACGTGACGCACAGGTATCCTGACCGGGTCCTGTTCCTGGTGACTTCGGTCTGTTCCATGTACTGTCGCCACTGTACCAGGCGAAGGTTCGCCGGCCACACCGACAGAGCGATATCCCGCGATGAGATCATGGAAGGCGTCCGCTACGTGCAGAACACGCCGCAGATCCGGGATGTTCTCATCTCCGGCGGAGACCCGCTAACCCTGACAGACGATGCACTGGAGTTCATAGTCCGCGAACTTCGGGCAATACCGCACGTGGAGATAATCAGGATCGGAACGAGAACGCCAGTGGTCATGCCGCAACGCATCACAGACGAGCTGTGCGCTATGCTCAAGAAGTACCACCCGATCTGGCTGAATACGCACTTCAATCACCCCAAGGAGATCACTCCCGAGTCGCGCCGCGCATGCGAAATGTTAGTTGACGCCGGCATACCCGTAGGCAACCAGAGTGTCCTGCTCAAGGGCGTGAACGACTGTCCGCACATCATGAAGAAGCTTGTGCACGAGCTGGTCAAGATGAGGGTTCGGCCTTACTACCTGTATCAATGCGACCTGTCCACGGGCATCGAGCACTTCAGGACGTCGGTGGGCAAGGGTATCGAGATAATCGAGAGACTCAGGGGGCACACCTCGGGTTTCGCAGTGCCGACTTACGTTATCGACGCGCCCGGAGGGGGCGGAAAGATACCGGTGGCGCCCGAGTACCTGATATCCCAGACGGATACCCAGGTGATACTGCGCAACTACGAAGGGGTGATCACCGCCTACGCTGAGCCGAGAGACAAGATCAGCAGGTGCCGGCAATGCGGCATCTGCAAGGAGAGACCGCCGCACGCGTCGGACGGCGTGGCGGCCGTGATGGATGGGACGGTGTCGAATCTTGAACCAGTCGGGCTCGCAAGGAGAAAGAGATCTGAAAGATCGACTTCTTGACCTTGCATTGGCCGGCGGGGACTGCGTGGGAGTGGTGGGGCTCGCCAAGAACTGCGGAAAGACCACCACGCTCAACGCGCTCATCGGGGCCGCTGCAGGGCGCAAAATCGCGATAGGCATTACATCCGGAGGCAGAGACGGCGAGCTGTGTGACGCAATCACCGGCCTGCCCAAACCGCCCATCAATGTGCCTCGGGGCGCCCTCATCGCCATGGCCGACTTCACGATCGGACGCACATCGTGCCAGCTCGAAATAGTACAGAGGCTGGGCATTCATACAACGGCTGGGGAGATTGTCATCGCCCGCGCACGCTCATCCGGGCAAGTGGAGGTCATTGGATGCAATCGTGCAAGCGACCTGGTCAGGGCGATCAGCCAAATGCAGAAGCTCGGGGCGGAGCTTACGCTGGTGGACGGCGCCGCTGGCCGCACCTTCCTGGCATCGCCCGATGTGGTGGGAGCCTTCGTCCTGGCCGCCGGGGCCACGCTCGACACTGACGCCCGGGGAATCGCCGAAGCCACGCGCATGGCAGTGCACATTTTCACGCTGCCGCCGCCTTCTCCGGCGGCAGCATCCAGGGCGCGGCCGGCCATGGAGTCAGGCACATCCCTTCTGAATCGTGCCGGCGGCCGCGTGGAGGCGCTGCCGTGGCCGACTCTTCTAGGGCGCGAGCAGCGTCTCGTATCCATGCTTGACCCTGGAGACCTCGGGCTCGTGTGCGCACGGGCGGTGGGCGATGGATTGCTTGCGGCACTCACATCGTGGCTTGCCAGGCGCCGCCCGGATTCTCCCGCGTTCACGGTCGTGGCGACCGACCCATCGAAGATTGCAGCCGGCGACCGTACCGTGCAGGCTTTCGAGTCGGCCGGAGGCGAGCTCAGGGTGTTGCGCAAGGCGCACGTTGTAGCCGTCACCGCCAATCCGTCATCCCCGTCTGGCGAGACGCTTGATCCTGCGGGCCTCGTAATCGAGATATCGAAGCAAGTCGAAGAGATGCCGGTTTTCGACATAGCGGCAGAGCTTTCGGCATCTGGAGGTGTCATGCGTTGAAGCTTGATCTCGACATCAGCAAGATACACAAATGCAGAGAATGCGCCAACGACATCGCCGACCAGGTCATGGAGCACGTGCAGCGCGTCACCACGACTACCATCGAACGCACTGTGCTCCGCCTGTTGGGAGTGGACGGGGTGAACCATGCGGGCGTGCCCCTGCCCAACGTGGTCGTAGACTCGGTGCACAGAGCCGGGCATCTCGAAGACGGCATCGCAACATACATGGCAAGGGCGGTGGCGTCGACTGGCCTTTCGCCGCAGCAAGTCGCGGAGAAGGTCGCCTGTGGCGAACTGGACCTGACCCTGACCGCATCCGCACCCGCAGGCATCGGCGGTTGCGAACGTTCAGTACTATCTAGCGCGGTGAGCGCGTCTCTTGACCGCATACTCGCCAATGTCGCCACGAGGCGCGAATACCTATCAAGACTCGATCCGGGCACAGAGCCCCTCATATACGTGATCGTCGCCACAGGCAATATCTATGAGGACGTGGAACAGGCTCAATCAGCCGCAAAGGCGGGCGCGGACATCATCGCGGTGATAAGGAGCACTGCCCAGAGCCTTCTTGACTACGTGCCCTACGGCGCAACCACCGAAGGGTTCGGCGGCACCTTCGCCACGCAGGAGAATTTCCGGATCATGCGGCGCGGGCTGGACAGTGTGAGCGTGGAGACCGGCCGGTACATCCGGCTCGTGAACTACTGTTCCGGCTTATGCATGCCGGAGATCGCGGCCATGGGCGCCCTGGAGCGGCTGGATATGATGCTCAACGACTCCATGTACGGCATCCTTTTCCGCGACATCAATATGAAACGGACTTTCGCAGACCAGCACTTCTCGCGCATGATCAACGCCTACGCCGGAATCACCATCAACACAGGCGAAGACAACTATCTGACCACCGCGGACGCCTATGATGAAGCCCATACGGTCTTGGCCTCGCAGTTCATCAATGAGGCGCTCGCCCACAGATCGGGCCTGCCCGATTCGCAAATCGGCCTGGGCCACGCGTTCGAGATAAACCCGGAGTTGAAGGATGGTTTTCTGTACGAGGTGGCCCAGGCGCAATTGGCCCGGGACATCTTCCCAGACGCCCCCTTGAAATACATGCCGCCCACCAAGTACATGACAGGCGACATATTCCGCGGTTACCTGCTGAACGGCATGTTCAACCTGGCGGGCGTGATGACCGGACAATCTATTCAGCTCCTGGGCATGCTCACCGAAGCCATTCACACGCCGCACATTCACGACCGGTACCTGGCCACAAAGAACGCTAAGCATGTTTTCAACAATGCAAGGCACCTTGGCGACGACATCCTCTACACACGCGGAGGCATCATTCAGACCCGAGCGGAGCAGGTGCTAGACGACACCGCCCGCATGCTACAGCACGTGCGCGACAGGGGACTGATGAACGCCATGGGCGAGGGGATCTTCGCCGGCATCGCCCGGACGCCCGATGGCGGACGCGGGTTGGACGGAGTCGCGGCCAAGTCGGCAGATTACTGGAATCCGTTCGAGGAGGCCATCGCATCACGGCTCGCGCTGGCAGCCTCCAACGATCCGAGGAGGAGGTGAGCCCCGTGCCGCAGGTAGACTTGAAGAGCGTAAGGCCGTACGGCGACACACTCGACGACGGGAAGGTTCAGCTTGGTTTCACCCTTCCGATTAGGTATGGGCCGGAGGCCAAGGAAGCGGCTCGCCAGCTCGTCATGAAGATGGGTTTCGAAGGTGCGGACGTGGTCAGCGCGCACGACCTCGGAGGGCACTTCACCTATTTTGTGGTATACGGCAAGTGTGTCCACTCCGTCGACGTCACTTCGCTTCGCGTGCCCAAGGTCGAAGTGGAGCAGATGGACTTCTTCAAGATCAACGACCTTGTCCGCGACAAGCTGGGGCGGAAGATCACGGTGGTCGCTGCGTGCACTGGCTCTGACGCGCACACGGTAGGCATTGACGCCATAATCAACATGAAGGGATACGCGGGAGAGTACGGTCTTGAGCGATATCCATGGTTCCGCGCCCATAATCTCGGCGCCCAAGTGCCAAACGAGACGCTCGTGGCCAAGGCCATCGACACCGATGCCGATGCCATCCTTGTGTCGCAGGTAGTAACGCAGAGGAACGTCCACATAGCCAACATGACGAGGCTGGTGGATCTGCTGGAAGCCGAGGGCATTCGCGATGATGTGATCCTGGTGGCCGGAGGGCCTCGCATCAGCCATGAACTCGCCCTTGAGCTGGGCTACGATGCCGGTTTCGGTCCTGGTACGTTACCATCGCACGTGGCGGCCTACATCGCACAGGAGATGGTCAGGAAAGAGCACAGAACCAGTCCTGACCTGGGGAAAGAACGCTAGCATCGCCGCAGGCGCAACTGTAATCACACAAAGGAGGTAGTATGGAACATGGGAGAAGAAGCTCTGATCAGAGTGAGAATGAGCCAAGCAGACGCCCACTATGGCGGGGACCTGGTAGATGGGGCAAAGATGCTGCAGCTGTTCGGGGATATCGCTACTGAGCTCTTGATCCGGCACGATGGCGACGAAGGGCTGTTCGTGGCATACGACATGATAGAGTTCCGAGCGCCAGTGTTCGCAGGCGACTACATAGAGGCTCGAGGCCGCATCACGCGCGCCGGCAATACCTCGCGCGTCATGTCGTTTGAGGCTTTCAAAGTCATAGAGGCTGGTCGCGATCAGCAGGATCCGTCCCGGGCCGAAGTGCTCGCAGCGCCCACGCTGGTCGCGAAAGCCACGGGCACGTGTGTGGTGCCCAAGGACAGGCAGCGAAGGAAGGGGGACTGATCCGTGGACAAGCTGATCATCACAGCCGCACTAGTCGGCGCGGAGCTCACGCCTGAGCAGATGCCGCACTTGCCGATATCTCCAATCCAGATCGCCGAAGCGGCGGCGGAGGCCAGGGAGGCAGGGGCGTCCATCGTGCACCTACATGTCAGGGACACAGAAGGTAGACCTACACAGGACATCGACGTGTTCCGGGAGGTCATATCCGAGATCAAGAAGCGAACGGACGTGATCTGCCAGATCTCTACGGGCGGCGCCGTTGGGACTCCTATAGAGCTTCGGGCGAAACCGCTGGACCTTCAGCCGGAAATGGCCACACTGACCACAGGCACGGTCAACTTCGGCGACGAGGTATTCATGAACGAGCCGCCATCCATCGAGTTCCTGGCGGCACGCATGAAGCAGCTGGGAGTGAAGCCCGAGATCGAGTGCTTCGATGTCGGGCACATGTCGAATGCGTTGCGCCTGGTGAAGAAGGGGTTAGTGGACGAGCCGCTCTACTTCGACTTCGTCATGGGGGTTCCCGGAGGTATACCTGGCACTGTCCAGGATCTGATGCACTGCGCGGCGAGCCTGCCGGCTGGCGCACAGTGGCAGGTTGCCGGCATTGGAAGGGCAGAGTTGCAGCTGGCTGCAGTAGCTGTAGTTCTCGGGGGAAACGTTCGCGTGGGCTTCGAGGACAACATCTACTACTCCCGCGGAGTTCTTGCGGAGAGCAACGCGCAGCTGGTGGCGCGCATCGCTAGGATCTCCCGCGAGCTCGGAAGAGAGGTCGCCACACCTACTGAAGCAAGGAAGATAATAGGACTCACGACATAGCGGAGGTGACAGCTCAGAGTGACGAGGCTCAGATGATGTCGCGGTAATGCAGGTGTCGTAACGCACAAAGCCACCTGGCCTGGCCCGGCCGAGGTGGCTTACTCATCAGATACACGCATCAGAAGAAATGGCAGGGGAGACAGGACTCGAACCCGCAACCCTCGGTTTTGGAGACCGATGCTCTACCAATTGAGCTACT
>DHON01000092.1:7521-7730 GCA_002409965.1 Firmicutes bacterium UBA5389 | reverse complement strand
TACCAATTGAGCTACTCCCCTGCGCACATCCGTCTATTCGGCTACATCGATTCTACAGTCGCCGCTCGGGGTTGTCAAGTGCAGGCGGAATTGCTTTTGCCGGGCTCACAGGCTATCATGTAATCGTGGCATTGCTGCATCACGGCACTACGCCATTGCATCGGATGGGAGGCACAAGAATGTCTGACAACGTTGTCCCGGTTGGAGTA
>DHON01000092.1:6559-7361 GCA_002409965.1 Firmicutes bacterium UBA5389 | reverse complement strand
GACAACGTTGTCCCGGTTGGAGTATCCAATCGTCACCTGCACGTCACGCAGGATGACCTCGAGGCCCTCTTCGGAAGAGAGTACAAGTTGTCGGTGAAGAAGGACCTTAGTCAAAAGGGCCAGTTTGCGGCGGAGGAGACAGTCACGATCGTCGGGCCCAAGGGATCCATAGCCAACGTGCGCATCCTAGGTCCCTGCCGAAAGCGCACTCAGGTTGAGGTGTCGCGGACTGACTGCTTTCAGCTGGGGCTGAACCCGCCGGTCAAGGATTCAGGCGATCTGGATGGATCGCCGTCCGTCAAGATCATCGGGCCCAAGGGCGAGATCACGATCCCAATAGGCGTCATACTAGCCAAACGGCACATTCACATGACACCCGAGGAAGCAGAGCGACTTGGGGTTCATGACCGTGATACAGTGATGGTTCAGGTCGCGGGCGACCGTGCGCTGGTCTTTGATGAAGTCCTGGTGCGTGTGGATCCCACATTCACCTGGGAAATGCATCTGGATACCGATGAAGCCAACGCGGCATGCCTGAAGAACGGGTCCCTGGTTACGATACTCAAGAAGAACTGAACTCGGAAGACACTGACCGGCGGGAGATCCCAGAGGTGATCCCAGTTGCGCACAATTGCTCACGTCGACATGGACTGCTTCTTCGCCGCAGTCGAGGCTCTCGACAACCCCGAGTACCGCGGTAAGCCCTTGATCGTCGGAGGGAGGCGCGATACCCCGCGCGCGGTGGTGTCAACGTGCTCCTATGAGGCGCGAAAGCACGGCGTGAAATCGGCAATGCCGATTT
>DHON01000092.1:4850-6380 GCA_002409965.1 Firmicutes bacterium UBA5389 | reverse complement strand
AAATCGGCAATGCCGATTTCACAAGCCGCCCGGTTGTGTCCACATGCGCTGTTCGTCACTGGCAACATGGCAAGATACGCCGAAGTGTCGCGCCACATCATGCGAATCCTGAGCGAGTTCACCCCGGAAGTACAGCCGGTCTCGATTGACGAAGCCTTCCTGGACATGACCGGGTGCGAGCACTTCTATGAGAGCGCGGCGGCCATGGGAGCTTCAATCAAAAAGCGAATAAAGGAACAAACCGGATTGACCGCGTCCTGCGGCGTGGCCCCAAACAAGTTCCTGGCCAAACTGGGCTCGTCGAAGTCGAAGCCCGATGGGCTTCTGGTGATAGGGGTCGATGACGTAGACGCGTTTCTAGCTCCCTTGCCCGTGCGCGAGCTGTGGGGAGTGGGGGAGAAGGGGGAGCAGGCCCTGGCCAGATACGGCATCACCACTGTATCTGAACTCCGCGCCTGGCCCTCCCAGTGGCTGACCGAGCGTTTCGGCAAGTGGGGCGCGCTCGTCTACGACTTGGCAAGAGGAATTGACAACGATCCTGTGACGACTGACGAGGAGTGTAGGTCGTACGGCTCCGAGTCGACCTTTGATTCGGATGTGCATGACGCCGACAGCCTGTGCAAGTGCTTGGCCCATCACTCCCGGCGCGTGGGGGAAAGGCTCAGGGCCGGGGGAAAGCTCGCCCGCACCGTCTCTTTGAAGGTCAAATTCGCCGATTTTGACCAGGTAACGCGGGCGAAAAGCTTCAGCCAGCCCTTCGACGACGACGACACAATCTACAGCACTGCCTGCGAACTGCTGCAAGAGCTGGACATGCGCATGGCCGTCAGGCTGATCGGGGTTTCGGTGTCGGGACTCACCGAGTGCAGGCAGCTTTCCCTGTTCGACTCGTCCCGCGACAGGCTCGATCACGTGCTGGACAGCATCGCCCACCGATTCGGAAAGAAAGGTGTGAGCCGAGGTAGAGAGCTGGAGTGATCGCACAGGCGACTGGCATCGTATCTGTCTCGACGGCCCGGGAGTACACACGGTGCTCTGGTTCGGCGATCCTCCGCCACTGTCGGAATGGTCAGAGCCGGACAGCGTGATCGTGGTGCCGGTGATGAGCGACAGCCTATTGCTCGTGCGCAATCTGCGCAGGTCAGGGTGGGAATTCCCAGGCGGAGGGATACTTGAAGGTGAAACCGCGGAGCAGGCCGCCAGGCGCGAGGCAGCGGAAGAGGCCGGAGCCTGCCTGGGCGAGCTGCGGAGATTTTGCTGGTACACAGTGCAAGACACGCGTCATCGCCCGCAGGACCTATCGTGGGGTCCATCGCGCGGAATCGTCTACGTGGCCGATCTGACCTCGTACGGATCGCCTGTTGATGAGGATGAAGTCGCGGATGTACGCCTATTCTCATCGCCGCCCGGCGAGCTTTCGTTCAAAGACGGTTTTACGGAACTGGTGTTTGAGATCGCCGGGAGACAAGGTTTGCGGTGAGGGGATGAGCTTGATGATACAGGTGGGCACCTCCGGGTTCAGCTACCGGG
>DHON01000092.1:0-4719 GCA_002409965.1 Firmicutes bacterium UBA5389 | reverse complement strand
CCTCCGGGTTCAGCTACCGGGACTGGCGGGGCGTTTTCTACCCTGAAGGCATGACAGACGGCGACATGCTGGCCTACTACGCAACGCGTTTCCGCACTGTGGAGCTGAACTTCACCTACTATCAGATGCCGGGCGTCCGCGCAATAGAAGGGCTGTGCCGCAAGACCCCCGAAGGGTTCACGTTCTGCGTCAAAGCTCACAGCAGCATGACGCACAAGACGGCCAATGATGAATCCCAGCTCAGGCAGGACTTTGACAGATTCCGTGCCGCGATGCAGCCCATGGTGGATCAGGGCAAGCTGGGCTGCGTATTGTGCCAGTTCCCCTGGGGTTTCAAGCGGAGAGCCGAAAACGAGGCGTACGTACAAAGATTGCCGGAATTACTCCCCGGCTGGCCCGTGGTCGTGGAGTTCCGCAACGTCGAGTGGGTTTCGCATACCACCTTCGACATGTTGAAAAGCGCCGGCCTCGGTTTCTGCTGCGTAGACGAACCCAGGCTTCGAGGGCTCTTCCCGCCGCTCGCGGTGTACACTTCGCCGCTGGCGTACGTCAGGTTCCACGGCAGAAACGCGAAGTCGTGGTGGAACCACACCGAGGCGTCCGAACGCTACAACTACATGTACACACGGGATGAGCTGACCGATTGGGTCCCGAAAATCCAGGACCTCGACTGCAACGCCGAACATACGTTCGTGTTCTTCAATAACTGCCACGCGGGTCAAGCTGCGACCAATGCCGAGATGATGGAGTCGCTGCTTGGCCTGGTGTGAACAAGGGGGAGATCTCGATGCCCATATTCGAGTACAAGTGCAAGCAGTGTGGACGCAAATTCGAGGAGCTCGTCATGGGGTGCTGTGCAAAAGTGAAATGCCCCGACTGCGGAAGCGACCAAGTCGACAAACTGCTCTCGTCCTTCGGGTTCAGGGCCGGATCGAGTTTCACGTCTTCATCGGGCGGCGGCTCATGCGGGTCCTGCAGCGGCGGATCGTGCAGCACCTGTGGCCACTGAATTGCCGGATAGGACGCCACCACGATTCCCAGCTTGCCTGAGCGCCGCGAAAACCGGCACGCTGTACGCCTCTGTACGCAACGTTCTGAACACGGCCATAGTGTGGAGGAGGCGCATGCTACGAAAAGGACTCCTACGGGCACCCTGGAGGCTATGCGGCAGAACACTGGCCGCATCCCGTCATGCCAACCGCCGTAGACGTCTGCTTATCTGTTTGCGCATGCAAGTTAACATAATGTGTATTATGCGACGTTGTGCGTTCATCGGAAATTGGCCGCAACTCCACTTGCCGAACGGACTTCCCCTAGCTGTTGTTCCGCCGGAACCAGGATAGCCTGCCCCGGGCGTATCACCGCGTTCTCCAGGTTGTTCAACTGAGATATGCTGTAGACTACCCTGCGGAGGTCGGCGTCATCACCGGAGACTCGTCGCGCTATGCCCCAGACGGTATCTCCCGGCTGTACCGTCACGGTCGTCGTGACTATGGGTTCCGACGACGGAGCTTCGCAAGGCCTCAGAGGGAATGCCCAGCCCACAGCCGCTGCAACAAGCACAGTAGCAGAAAGAGCAAACACAGCTCTTTCGAAATTGAGCTGAGCAGTGCGTGGCTCTGCAATGGCCCGCGGGGACTCACACCGCCTTGAATGCGGCCTTGCGCCCGCCATTCGCCGCGCTTCCATAAGGATCTCCTCCTAGGCAAACATATGTTCCATTGGCAAGTCCACCTTACCAGAACGCATGTTCTGTGTCAAGCCTTATCCGAACGAATGTTTGCAGGTCCAAATCGCTTATGGTATACTGTCCGTGGCAGAGAGGAGTTGGTCGGCTTGTCGTCACTGAGCGCCAGGGAAAGGCAGATTCTCCAGCATATCGCCGGTGACATTGAGGTTCGTGGGTATCCCCCGTCTGTCAGGGAAATCGGCGAGGCGGTAGGCCTCAGGTCCAGCTCCACCGTACACGGCTATCTGTCGTCTCTGGAGCGCAAAGGCTACATTCGCCGCGACCCGGCCAAGCCTCGCGCTATCGAGGTCCTGCTCGGGCCGGATCAGCTGCCTCCGCCCACAAGGGACATAATGAACGTGCCCGTCGTAGGGCGGGTCACCGCAGGCCAGCCCATCCTGGCCGTGGAGAATGTCGACGACTATTTCCCTCTTCCCCGCTCCCTAGCTGGCGAAGCCGAGTCCTTCATGTTGAGAGTCTCGGGCGAAAGCATGGTGGGCGCCGGCATCCTCGACGGCGACTATGTGATCGTCCGCAAGCAGCAGGCCGCGGCCAACGGCGAGATCGTCGTGGCCATGATTGGCGACGAAGCCACCGTCAAGCGGCTGTTTCGCGAAGACGGCATAGTCAGGTTGGAGCCTGAGAACCCCGCTTACGAGCCGATCGTCAGCGATAGCATAGCTGTGCTCGGAAAAGTAATAGGCCTGGTACGGAAGATTCACTGATGACGGACGCCGGGCGGCAACGGGGCCCGCCCGGCGTCTGGCGTAATGCGTCACATAAAACAAATCGACGCGCCTACATGCGCGCCGCTTTCTGGTCTCGAGCATCTCGAATTGTCCTGCGATCTATCCCAACGGCCTTAAAGAAGACCTCTAGAGCCTGCTTCTTACCACGTGCATCGGGCTTGCCGAACTCGGGTTCCTCGTGAAGGGGCGGAAGCTCATTGTACCATTCTATCGCTTGCTCGACCGCTCCAGACACACCGGATTCCTGGATAGCCTCGATCAGCCTGTCGTACTGTTCACGTCGCGCCGCCGCCTGAGCCGCCCAAAAGTCAGGATTACCAGTGAGGTTGCTCGCGAGGAAGTCCTGCTTCGCTATGCTGCGGAACCGCTCAAGCCCTCGCAGAACATCCTCACGCGCCAGGTGTATCATCTTACCATTCCCCCCCGTCCCCTTTTGATGGAATGTACCGATTTGCCGGTTGAGTACTTGTTCGCTACGGACGCGCCGATTCCTTCTGTAAAGTATGTGCCCGCATTGGAACAGACCAGGGCGGCCTGAAATCACCGGCCGCCCAAACCGACTTCCTCGATGAAGCGAACTCACACGTTAACGCCGATTATCCCTCCAAGTGTCGACAGGATAACGATTGACGCTCCCCGCGTCAGCACTGACGCCATGCTCATGGGTTCACGGATGACGGCCGCTGACACCAGGAGTACGAATCCAAGATAGGCCAGGCCGACTATAAGGCCGTTCCTCCCTCCCCTCTCCCCCGCCCTCCTGCCCACATACAGGCCGCCGATCCCGGCGCTGAGATATCCTATGACGGGTATCGCGGTTTCGATTGCGGCGGGGCTGAAGGTGAATATCGCTGTGAGAACGCCTCCGATTGCCGACAGCGCCAGCGTGGCGAGGAAACTGACCCCGCAACCGAGCACAACCAGCTTCCAGATGGGGATCTGTGCGCGGTCGCTCTCGCGCCTGGGAGCCCCGGCCTTCATGCACTGCGCACCTCCTCGGTAGCATGCCTCTACTGGAAGACTATTAGACTGTGCCCTCGGATATTCTCCGCTCTGACCTGCCCTACCCTGCTATCTCATGCGTGCCAGGACCTGCTGCATGTCGGCCCACACGTCCTTCTTCTTGCCGGGGTCGCGAAGAAGCGCTGCTGGGTGAAATGTGGGCATTATCATGATGCCGCCGCGTTCAATCCACTTTCCGCGCATCCTTGTGATGTAAGCCCCTGGATCGATCAACGCCTTGAGCGCGGTGCCGCCCAGGATGACGATGACTTCCGGCCTGATCAACTCGATCTGACGCGCAAGATATGGAAGGCAGGCGCACACCTCATCCGGCTCAGGCGCGCGGTTATGAGGAGGCCTGCATTTCACCACGTTGCCTATGAACACCTCTTCGCGCGATAGACCCATCGCCGCGATGAGCCGATCGAGCAACCGTCCGGCTGCCCCGACAAACGGCCGCCCCTGCTCATCCTCGTCCGCCCCTGGGCCTTCGCCTATCCACATTACCCGCGCGCGGGGATGGCCTTCCCCGGGCACCGCGTTCTTGCGCATTGCACCCAACTTGCAGAGACCGCAGTCCCTCGCCGCCCGCGCCACAGCCTCCAGGTCGGCAAGATCGTCCCGTCGGTCCGTTTCAGGCCACAGCTTGCGAGGCCCGACAGGCTCGGGGTCCGGCCGCCGACCGGTAGGTACTTCCGGTTGGGCATCTTCCACATCGCGCACAAGGCAATCGAACAACTGCAGTTGCTTCTCGTCCACCATGGCCCATCTCCCTCTCATTACTTGTACCAATTATGCCACATACACCGAGTTGCTTCCACGTAGCCATCGGGGGTCCGGGGGTGCGTGTAGGTTTGTAGGCAATAGCAATTGGAAAGGCTAGTGAGCATTCCCAAGCAGGATGATGGGCGGCAAAAAGAAGCGCAGATTTTGTCGGAAGGAATAGGCGCTGAGATGGACTAGGAGTTGAGGGCCCAGGCCCAGATCGATATCGCCTATGGGCTGGACTCGACGTCCAAGCCGAACAGGCTCTACGTTACTATCGACGGAGTGGTGGTAAGAGAGCTGGACGGGTGGAATGAGACTAAGGCATCTGCGAAACCAGGGGGTCACGGGGAACGGCGGGAAGGCGAACTCCCGGTCCGACCGGAGCGATGCGAGGGGCGTGCAATTCTTGAACTATGCATTACCCACATCCATGGCAAGGCCTGGGCGAAACGTCTGCTTACGGGCCTCAAG
>DHON01000077.1 GCA_002409965.1 Firmicutes bacterium UBA5389 | reverse complement strand
AGGACTTATCGGGAGCTACTTAGGTATCTCGAACAGCATCCCAGGGTGAAAGGGTATACTACCCCGGCCTGCCCAGTGCGCCTGGGTATGACACGGCAGAGGCCCAGATGAGCGGGTTCGGCGGTATAGTCAGCTTCGATATCGGCGGAACGCTGGCCTAGTCCGAACAGGTGGTGAACAGCATGAAACTGCCGGCCTGGAACATCAGGACGACCTGATTGCCGACATTGAGCAGGCGCTCTCTGTGATCGGATAAGGCAGCGGACCAAGCGCAGTGCCGGCGATCAGCAAATCATGGAGTGCTATCATGGGCAAAAGGCACAGCCGGTTATCGAGATCTCCAACAATGCTTTCAAGATAGCGCTGCCCAACACGGATGTCCGCCGGGAGGTTTCCGTTGAGTTTGAAGGCCTTTCGGATGCTGAGCGCAGAGTCATGGAGTATTTGGTTGGGCCCGATGTCGCTTCGAGACGGGAGATACAAGCGGCCATCGGGCTTTCGCAGAGCACAACCATCCGTGTTCTGAGTGCGCTTGCCGAGTTCCAGATCAAACCAGCAGCCGGAAGTGGCAGCGATTTCCCCCTGGGGGCTAGAAGGAGTTCGAGAAACGATGTTGAATACTCACTCTGAAATTAGTTGGGTTAATAAACAAACCAAAGTGACCCGGCAATGTTGAGGTAGTGTTTCATGGAGATGAATGGACGCGTAGACTGGCCAATGCCTGTTCAAACAGGGAATCAGGGATTCGTGAAGGACCTAAACAAGGCTATAGTGCTCAACGCCATATGGAATCAGCCTGACATATGCCGCGCAGAAATCTCAAGGCTATCAGGGCTGAACCGCGCCACAGTTTCCAGCCTGGTCGAAGAACTGATTGCGGATGGGTATGTAGTTGAAAGTGGGATTGGCGAATCGGCGCTGGGCAGGAAGCCAGTGATGTTGCAGGCCAATGGCAACGCATGTGTGATGGTGGGCGTGGATCTAGGAGTGGATTACGCCAAACTCGCCATGGCCAATTTTGCCATGAAGATACTGGCCACAGAGACACTGCCTATTGGCGAGAACCCAAGCTACGAAGATGTAATCACCATGATCAGTGCGTGCATCCGTCAGCTCGTTGAAGGGGCTCCTGCCACAGTGCGGGGTCTGGCAGGGATCGGATTGGGCGTGCCCGGCCTAGTGGATTCCGATAGAGGCGTACTTGCCTTCGCCCCCAACCTGCACTGGGAGAATGTACCGCTCAGGGCACTTGTTCAGTCACAGTTCGACGTGCCGGTATTCGTTGACAACGAAGCCAATGCAGGCGCTATAGGAGAAAAGCGGTTCGGAGCAGGAAAGGGCGTTCAAAACATTCTGTACTTCAGTGCCGGCATAGGAATCGGAGCTGGAATTCTTGTGAACGGAACGCTGCTGAGCGGTTCCAGAGGATATGCGGGCGAGGTCGGCCATTTCACGATGATACCAGGAGGGCCTCAGTGTGGCTGCGGCAACCAGGGCTGCTGGGAGACTGCGGCATCGGAAAGCGCCGCCATAAACCGAGTCAAGTCGGCCATTGCGGCGGGGCGGCAGACGCTCCTTCAAGAGGTGATCGCGTCGCGGGCGAGTCGCGGCAAGTGCAGCCACCTGACCGCCGATGATCTGCTCGAGGCGTGTGAAAGAGACGATGAAGTGGCGATCGAGGCCCTCCAGGAGACGGGACGCAACCTTGGAACCGGTATTGCCGGCTTCGTGAACGCCTTCAACCCGGAACTGGTGATCTTGGGCAACTCCATGGGCCGCATGAAGAGTTTCGTAATGGACGGGGCGCAACAGGAGATGCTCAAGCGTGCTCTACCGCAGCTTGCTGATGGTCTGCAGCTTGTGCCTGCGGCGCTTGGGGCAGACGCATGTGTCATCGGAGCAATATCCATGGTTCTCAATCAGATACTGGGTCTTCCAAACATATATGCATAGTGTGCATCGTGCATGCCGTCAAAGGGGGACGAGACCTAATGCAGAGTCGAGTTAAGAACAGTGTAGGGATATGGGCTTTCGGCCACAATGCCACACGTTTCATGCCGTCAGGCTACCATCCTGAGGCGCACGCCGAGTCGATGCCCGACAGGGTTCGCAGAGTAGTTGATTCACTAGGTGATCTCGTTGATGGATACGAATTCCACTATCCAGGCGAGGTGAATGAGAGCACCATTGAGAGGGTAATGGACGTGCTTCGCCCGGCAGATCTGTACGCGGTTGCACTGGGACTGTTCTCCGATCCCAGATACGCCAAGGGATCGTTCATCAACCCTGATCCTGCGGTTCGCAAGGAATCAGTGGAGATTGCCAAGAGGGGTGTAGATCTGGCTTCTTCGGTTGGCGCCAAGTTCATTATCTGGCCAGGCGGCGAGGGGTACAACTACTCGTTCCAGATCAGGTACGGCCAAGTATGGGATCGTTTTGTATCTGCCATAGCCGAGATTGTGGCTCATGCCAATGAACGTGGTGTAGTGGTGCTCTTGGAGCACAAGAACTCCGAACCTGCGATGAGGATACTCATGAGGGACATCGGCATGACGATGTTCGTGATTCGCAAAGTCAGGGAATTGGGAGTCAACACCGACAACCTTAAGATAAACATGGACTGGCAGCATCTGATAATGAACGGTGAGCCGCTTGCGGAGTACGCAGCCTTGCTTGCCAAAGAGAACCTGCTCGGACACAATCACGGGAACTCCGGCTGGGGCACATTCGATGACGATAACATGGTGGGTTCGTCCTTCTTCATGCAGACTCTTGAATTAGCCCTGGAGCTGCGTAGGAACGGCTATGGTTCCAATGGCGAGCGAGTGGGATTCGACCTGTTCCCGTACACAGAGGACCAGATTGAGGCAGTTCGTCAGAACGTGTACCAGTGGGAGTTCATAGACTCGCTGGCTGCCAAAATCGACTCCGACACGCTTGCTCGGGCGCAGGAAGCCCACGACGCCGTAGGCGCAAGCAGGATCGTGTTCAGGGCAATGGGCCTTGGCGACGAGTTTGTCAAGTCAGTTCATGCAAGCCGGAATCGAGGCTAGGTGGGTGAAATGGACGGATTCTTGGGTATCGATGTAGGAACCACCGGCGTCAGAGCCATCATCATGGATGCTGAAGGCAAGGTGGCAGCAGAGGGCAAGGCGGACCATGCACTGCACATCCCCAGGCCAAACTGGGCGGAGCAGGATCCCGCCGATTGGTGGAGTGCGACCATCAAAGCTGTGCGGGCCTGCATTCGGCGAGCGTCCGCCCTTGATGGAGGGCGCCCACCTCGGATCATGGGAATCGGTCTCACAGGGCAGATGCATGGCACAGTGTTCCTCGATGATGATGGTGAAGTGCTTCGTCCGGCGATGCTCTGGTGCGACCAGCGTACCGATGAGCAATGCGCCGAGATTGAGGAGCGCGTTGGAGGCCGCAAGACCCTAGTCGGGCTTACGTCCAACAAGGCCATCAATGGTTTCTCGGCTCCGAAGATCCTGTGGGTGAAGGAGAATGAGCCCGAGGTCTACGCGCGAACTCGCAAGGTGCTTCTGCCGAAGGATTACGTCCGCTACCTGATGACGGGTTCGATGGCGACTGACGTGTCTGATGCTTCCGGCACCCTGTTGTTCGATGTGGCCAACAGAAAGTGGTCGTGGCAGATGCATGCCGCACTGGGGATACCGGGGTCATGGATGCCCGACTGTGCTGAATCCCCTGAGATCGTGGCCAGAATCACACGCGAGGCGAGCGGGGCCTTGGGAATTGCCGAGGGCACGCCTGTAGTTGCAGGCGCAGGTGATCAGGCGGCGGGGGCTGTGGGTAACGGGGTTGTAACCGCCGGAGCGGCTTCATGCGCCTTAGGTACCAGCGGAGTTGTTTTTTGGCACTGTGACCAGCCTGTGTTCGACCGGCAGGCGCGATTGCACTCGTTTTGCCACGCTGTCCCCGGTAAGTGGCATCTCATGGGCGTAACGCTGGCGGCAGGGGGCTCACTGAGGTGGTTCCGCGATGCGCTGTGCCATGAAGAAGTGCTCCGGGCCCGCGCATCTGGCAGAGACCCATATGACCTGATGATGGCTGAGGCCCAGAAAGTCGGGGTGGGCAGTGAAGGATTGCTGTTCCTGCCTTACTTGGCCGGCGAACGCACTCCCCATACCGACGCAAACGCAAGGGGAGCGTTTGTGGGGCTGTCGCTCGCGCACAGCAAGGCGCACATGACTCGTGCCGTGGTGGAAGGCGTAACCATGAGCCTGAGGGATTGTGTGGAACTAGCCAGGGAAGTGGGAACTGGGGCCGATGAGATACGCGTCACCGGCGGTGGAGCAAAGAGCAAGCTGTGGCGCGAGATACTCGCCGCCACGATGAACTCCACGGTAAACACCACATCGGTTGATGAGGGGCCGGCCTATGGCGCGGCTGTGCTGGCGGCGGTGGGCGTGGGAGCCTTCGGCTCAGTGGAACAGGCCTGCACGAGTCTGATCCGAGTTTCAGAGAGCGTGGAAGCCGATGACGATCAGGTGAGAGCTTACGACGCGATCTACTCTCTGTACCGGCCGCTTTACGGGGCGCTGAAGCCGTTCTTTGAACGATCTGCATGCGTGTTTGGAAGGTCATAGGGGCTTCTAAAGGTTTCGGCAGTTGCCATGGTACATGTAGCACTAAGTCGAAGCAATGCAAGTCAACCGGATTGCAGCATGAATCGCGCCAAGCTTGCAGCACACAGCCTTGGCAACTGCCGTTACATCTTTGGAGGGAAGGTGATAATGCTGCAGAGCTAGGGATCTAGCGTTGGGCGCCTCGTATTCGGTATGGTTAGCTCTCTGAATGGGCGAATATCGACCAGAAGTCTCAGTCGGAACAATACTAACGTATGAGGAGGATCCGCAAATGCGCAAGCTGCTAACAACTGTACTAGCTGCTGTTCTCGTTCTCACAATCGCGACGATGGGCTTCGCGGCGAAAAAACCTGTGATAGCCTTCTCACAGTGTGCCATGAACCACCCCTGGAGAGTAGCTATGACCAACGACATCAAGTTCTGGGCCGAGAAACTCGGAGTAGAACTGATATGGAACGATGGCGAGTGTGATGCAGCAGTCCAGCTCACCAAGGTAAGAGACTTGTTGCTCAAGAACCCCGATGCTCTGATCATGTCGCCGTTCCAGGCAGCGGCGCTCGATCCAGTGAAGAAGATGTGCGACGAGAAGGGAATACCGCTGATCTGTATCGACAGAAGCATCGAGTCGAAGCCTGGCAGCGGCAAGTATATCGCGTTCATCGGCAAGGACAACCTCAAGATCTCTGAAGAACTAGGCGAGTTCGTTGCTGAGTTCCTGAAAGACACCCACGGTCAGTACAAGGGTAACATCGTGGAGATCCAGGAGATGATTGGCTCATCGGCAGCCATAGAGAGGCTCCAGGGATTCAGAAACGCAATAGGCAAGTATCCCAACATCAAGGTCGTCGCCAGCCAAACCGGCTCCGGCAACAGGGCTGACGGCACCAAGGTCATGGAGAACTACCTGGAGCGCTTCCCCAAGGGCAGCATCGACATTGTATACACCCACAGCGATGAGATGGGCCTTGGCGCTCTTCAGGCGATTAAGGCGGCTGGCAGGACTGAACTCATTGGGCGTCTTGTCACCATCGATGGCCAGCGCGCAGCCATCAAGACCGTTGTAGACGGAGAGCATCTGGCCATTGCCGACTATGCGCCCCACTTCGGAGAAGCCGCCATCAAGACAGCTCTGGATTACCTGGCAGGCAAGTCTGTACAGCCGGTGCAGATGCTCAAGTCCAACCTGTATGAGGTAAGAACACCTGCTGGCAAGGCGTTCACGGTGAACTACTACAACAGGATGCTGGCAGAGGATCTGTTCTATTAGGCATCGGCTTGGGGGGCCATAGCCCTGGGCTTCGGCCCCTCTTCCATATCCTGCAGGCCGTACAAACTGAAGGATTGGGGTAGTGACCATGCGATGCGTTTCATCACGCGCGATACTTGTGATAGGTGTTGCGTTGATCATATCAGTGTGCGGAGCGGCTGCGGCGGATGACGTTCCCGCAGTTCCCATCCCCACAACTGACATCCCCGGATTGGGCCCGGAAGATCTGGAGACTAACTACTATGGTTTGATCGTCGAATGGACCCAGAAAGCTTCGCTGGACGACAACATTTCGGTTGAAGTGTGCTATGTGGATCCCAAATTGGCGCTGGCTTCAGCTGTAGTCGATGGCGAGGTAAGCGAGGGTAATCTCCAGGAGTACACAGCGCTGCTGGAAGAGTCATATGCGGCAAGAACTCCGTTCAGAGTCAGGCTATCGCACGGTAGCGACACGCAGAAACTTGACATCAGTGCATGGGACCTGACTGTGAAAAACGACAAGGGCGCACAGTTCGAAGTAGTTGACGTGTCGGGAGGAGAGCCTGAGCTTCGAACTAGCTACAGTCGCGGAACCTACTATCAGGCTGAGTACAATGTGGCTTTCGCCACTTCGGGGAAGCAGTTCATGACGCCGGATACCAGATGGATATCGGTGATCCTATCGAAGGACGGCGTCAGCCACGAACTGAAATGGGACTTTAGCAGCGGCGTTGCTGTGGAAGAGTCATACGCGTTTGAAAACGCCGTCAAGGGCGTGAGCGTGGGTTCGCTCATGCTTCTTTGCCTGGCTTTGATCGCTACCCGGCCGAGAACTGAGCCGAAGGGAGGCAAATGTCGATGCACGACAGACTGAGAGCTACTCTGAATGAGCGAAAGGACGAGTATCTCAACTACCTCCTGGAGCTGTTATCCCGTGATACTCAGGTTGTTGGCCATGGCATACGGGGCGGACACGAGAAGAACGGCCAGGACTATCTTGAGGGTTTGCTCCGCAGCATGGGGGCGAATGTAGAACGCGAACCTCTTGAGGAGAGTACGATCCAAAAGGGGATAGCAGAGTATCAAGAGGGGAATCCCGATCACAACTATGATGACCGTTACAACCTTGTGGCCAACTTCAAGGGGGCGGCAGGCGGCAGGTCACTGATGTTCAATGGCCATGTCGACATCATGCCCCCGGGCGACCTGTCTCTATGGCACAGCGACCCGCTCAAGCCTGAGATCAGGGACGGGATGCTGTACGCGCGCGGAGTGGCCGACATGAAGGCTGGGCTCATGGCAAGCATACTGGGTGTGAAGCTTCTGCAGGACGCAGGTGTGGATATCCCCGGAGATGTGACTTGTCTATCTGTGGTGGATGAAGAGGGCGGGGGCAACGGAACACTGGTGTCTATGCTGAACGGGCGTCGCGCAGATGCTTCAGTGGTGTGCGAGCCTACTAACAGGAACGTCATCGTGGCGCATATGGGGTTCATCTTCTTTGAAGTGAACGTAACCGGCATTGCCCTTCATTCATCTTCGAAGTGGAAGGGTGTAAACGCCATAGAGAAGGCCATGTTCCTCATAGACGCCCTACACCAGCTGGAGAGCAAATGGCTCATGACATGCAGGCATCCTGTGTTGCCGCCTCCGACTCTGAATGTAGGCGTGATAAGCGGAGGCACTGCCGGAAACGACGTGCCTAACAGTTGTACCTTCAAGTTCTGCTTGCATTATGTGCCCAGCTTGATGACGCACAACGCTGTGATTCAGGAGGTCCGGGATGCCTTGCTTCTGCGTTCACAGGGAGACGAATGGCTGCGGGGAAATCCGCCTACCATCAGCATATACCAGCAGGGGCTGGGGTTCGAAATGGACCCGGATCATTCCTTCGTTCAGACGGCACATGCTTGCGCGGCAGAGGTTCTGGGCGACGGCTCAGTGATTACTGGCAGTCCTGCTGCTAACGATGCCAGGCTGATGCGGAATATCGGCCAGATGCCCACGATCATCATGGGGCCCGGGAGAATGGAAGATTGCCATGTGGTGAACGAGTCAGTTCCCATTCGGGAGTTCCTTGATTTCGTGCTGATCTATGCCGCGTTGATCTGCAATTGGTGCGGTCGACGCCATGCCCGGTGATGCCGGCCATCACCGCACAGCAGTCATAGGAGGAGTGCGACATGACAGTCAGACTAGTCGAAGTAGAGTTTCCAGAACCCATGGTACCTACGGAAGCGCCTGTTGTAGCCAAGAGCGTATATGACGGTCGCATCGAGCGAGCGCTCGGCGCTATGCAAGAACGCGGGCTCAGCCGCCTTGTCGTGTATGCCGACCGCGAGCATTTCGCCAACATGCACTTCCTGATCGGATACGATCCCAGATTCGAAGAGGCGCTCCTTATCATGTCTCCGGGCAATAGGCCTGCCTTGTTCGTTGGAAACGAAGGTATGGCCTATGCAGCCATCTCAGAAGTTGAAATGGACGTAGTACTCTGCCAGTCCTTCAGCCTGATGGGTCAACCCAGAGGCAAGAGCCCTTCGCTCAAGCAGATGCTGAGTGATGCCGGAATTGGTAGAGGGGCAAGGGTCGGTATAGTAGGATCCAAATGCTTCAGTCCCCACGAAGTAGATGATCCAGAGCATGCATCCGATGCACCGGGCTTGATCGTAGACACGCTCCGATCTCTTGCGGGCTACGAAAACGTTGTCAATGCGACCGACATATTCACAGACCCAGTGAACGGGATTCGCATCTGCTTGGATGTAGATGATATTGCATTCTTCGAATACGGCGCCGAGGTAGTATACAGTGGAGTAAGGCGCGTTCTCAAGGGGCTGAGAGAGGGTATTTCGGCCCTGGAGGCATCTGCGCTGTTGGGCTATGCAGGATATCCGCCGCTGTCATGTCACATTACCATGTCCTTCGGCGAGCGCGCCATGCTGGGCCTAGCTTCGCCGTCACCTGCCAATAAGCTGCGAATCGGCGACTTCGTGAACTTCGGTTACGGTGTGTGGGGCGCCAATATGGCGCGCTCGGGCTTTGCGGTAGAACGCAAGGATCAGCTAGCTCCTGAAGCCCGAGGAGTGGTAGAGGATCTCTATATACCGTATTTCCAAATGATGGCCAGATGGTACTCCAGCCTTGCAGTGGGCAGGACTGCCGGCGATGTATACGAGGCGGTCAAGGACTTCGTTCGGGATCAGCAGTACGGAGTCGTATTAAACCCTGGTCATCTTATTCACCTAGATGAGTGGCCTCATTCGCCGTTCTCGCCTGGCTCCACATGCGAGCTGAGATCAGGCATGGCCATGCAGTGCGACATAATATCGTCTACAGACGCCCCCTACTACGGTGTTCACGTTGAGGATGGCCTAGTTCTGGCGGATGCTGCTACAAGAGCCGAGCTGAACAGCAAGTATCCGGCAGCTGCAGAGAGGATAAGGCAGAGGAGACGACGCTTTACTGAGACGCTTGGCATCAGGCTATCAGACGATGTTCTGCTCATGAGCAGCATTCAGGGTGTTCTCAGCCCCTATATGCTGAGGCCTGAACTAGCGCTTGGGCTATAGCTGAAGCAGATGATACGTTGAAAGGACGCGTGCGCTGTGGCTGACGACAATCCTGTTCTTAAGATGGAACGGATCACCAAGGAGTTTCCAGGCGTGAAGGCTCTGGAAAACGTCGACCTTGAGCTGAGGTCTGGCGAGGTCCACTGCCTAATTGGCGAGAACGGGGCCGGCAAGTCCACCTTGATCAAGATAATGACCGGCGCGCTCCCCAAGACGGGTGGCCGGATCTTGTCAAATGGCAAGCCCGTGGAGATAAGCGGCCCGCAGGACGGCAAGGCTCTTGGGATAAGGGCCATTTATCAGGAACTCGACCTGCTTCCGACACTCTCGGTTGCGGAGAATATATTCGTCGAAAGCAGACCTACGACTCGTGCGGGCCTGATAGATTGGCCGGAGATGAACCGACGAGCTCAGGAACTCCTGGGCCGGTTCGATGTTCGCATTGACGCCCGGGCAAAGGTGAGGCAGCTAACCGTGGCAGAACAGCAGATAGTAGCCATTGTGAAGGCTCTGTCGCAGGATTCGCGTGTGTTGATAATGGATGAGCCTTCGGCGGTACTCACAGGCGGCGAACTCGAGCGCCTATTCGGCATAATACGGCAGCTCAAGCAGCAAGGCGCGGCCATCGTGTACATCACGCACCGCCTGGTAGAAGCCTTCGAGATAGGCGACAGGGTTACGGTACTGCGTGACGGGAAGTACGTCGCGACCGCCGAGATGAAGGACGTAAGCATGGAGCAGCTCATCAAGTGGATGGTAGGTCGCAAACTCGAGGAACAGTTCTACAAGGAGAAGGTCAGGATCGGACCCACAGTGCTTGAAGTCAAAGGGCTCACTGTGAATGGGAAACTCAAAGACATCGACCTTCAGCTGGGTGAAGGCGAGATTCTTGGAATAGCCGGCCTTGTGGGGGCCGGAAGAACGGAGCTGCTCAAGACGCTGTTCGGCGCCTACAGGCCAGACGCGGGTTCGGTGACCATACACGGCAAGCCATACCACATCACCTCACCTAGAGGCGCCATTCGACATGGCCTGGGCCTTGTTCCGGAAGACCGGAAGAACGAAGGCGTGGTACTCTGCCGCAGCATAGAGGAGAACATCTCCGTAGGGGTACTGGTGCGCAGGGTGTTCAAGTTCATAGTGCATTTTCCCAAGCTCTTTGCCAGGGTAGCGCAGCTGGCCAACTACGTTGGCGTTAAGTGCCATTCATTGCAGCAGGGAGTAGGAACACTCAGCGGAGGAAACCAGCAGAAAACGGTTCTGGCGAAATGGCTTGCCTCTGAGTCGCAGATCCTGTTGCTTGATGAACCGACCCGAGGTATCGATGTTGGCAGCAAGCTGGAGTTCTACAAACTCATAGCCGCAATGGTGCGGGAACGTAAGTCCGTCATACTGGTGTCATCGGAGTTGCCTGAACTCATGGCGCTTTCTGATCGCATCCTAGTGATGTCGAATGGGCAGATCAGGAAGGAATTCATGGCGGATGAGGCGACCCAGGAAGACGTCCTGAAACACGCGATTCCTCAGGAGCTGAGGCAATCGCTGGCGGTCAGCTGAGTAGGGGTGAGAGAGGTGTTTCAAGTGCAACGAGACCTTGAAAGAAAGACCGCTGCCAGTCGTTTGGGCAACCTGTTCTTGCCTCTGGCTCTCGCGGTGATTATCGCGGTGTGTGCCTTCATCTCGCCGCCATTCCTTACACAGGAGAACCTCAAAAACGTGATCATCGGTTCTGCGACATTTGGCATACTGGCGTGTGGGATGACGATGGTGCTGGTTACCGGCGAGGTTGATTTGTCGGTAGGCTCGCAAGTGGCATTGACTTCGGTAATCGTGGCGACACTGGCTCCAAAGAGCCTGGCCCTGGCGGTTGTTGCAGCGGTTGTGGCTACTACTCTTGTCGGCCTGGCAAACGGAATACTGCTGACGAAAACAGCGATGCCGTCATTTGTGCTAACCTTGGGCACCATGGGCATCGTGCGCTCCATGGCGCTGGTCATCGCCGACGGGCAGCCGGTCTACGGAGTCCCGCAGAGCTTCACTGCTCTGACCAGTACCATGGTGGGGAAGATCCCTCTTGTGGGAGTAGCCATGGTTGTAATGTATGCTCTGACGTGGTTCCTCTTGAGATACACGAGCCTGGGGAGGTCCATATACGCAGTAGGTAGCAGCAGCGAATCGGCCAGGCTCTCCGGGATAAGCGCGAGGCAGGTCAAGATCGCGGTCTACGCCATGTCAGGATTCTTGGCGGGAATAGCCGGGTTGTTCTACACTTCCTACGTCACCCTAGGTCTGCCTGATGGAGGCGTAGACTATGAGACGCAAGCCATCACCGCAGCGATAATCGGGGGCACGAGCTTCTTCGGAGGCGAGGGCGAGGTCCACAACACGTTCCTGGGCCTATTCATAGTCGGTACTGTAAAGAACATTCTTAACCTGATGGGAGTGTCGCCCTTCGTGCAACCGGTCGCCATCGGCATTCTCATCATCACCGCAGTGGTCCTTAGAACCAGGAAGTCGGAGTGAGAACAGCACAAGCCAGATAGTGAGGAGAATCGACTATGGAAGTCTCAACCGATACGCCCAAATCGATCTGGTCGCAGATATTGGCGATCCTTGGCAAGAATCCTCGCCTGTCGGTGTTCTTGATATTGGCCGTGATATCTACGGCGCTTTCCAAGGGTATCTTCCTGAGCCCGGCAAACCTCCACAATATGCTGAGGCAATACGCCGGAATAGGCATCATGGCGGTGGGGCAGACCTTTGCAATTCTGCTGGCAGGTGTAGACTTATCACAGGGATCAGTGGTTGCTCTGGTATCCATGATTCTTGCCTACCTGAACACTAGCGGATGCGGTATCGTCTGGCCGCTAGTGGTGGGCCTGTGCGCCGGTGCCGCCTGCGGCCTCACCAGCGGACTGATCGTCACCCGGGGCAAGGTTCCTCCGTTCATCGCTACGCTGGCCATGGCCAGCATCGCTCGGGGCATAGCCACGCTGATTACCCAGGCTCGGCCTGTATACGGACTTTCGAAAGAACTCCTGGTATTCGGCAGGGGAACCGTAGGCGGCATTGGGATACAGATATTGGTGTGGGCGAATGTCGCGCTGTTGGGTGTATTCCTTCTGACAAGAACCGTTTACGGACGAGAGGTATACATCGTGGGCGGAAATGAGAGGTCTGCCAATCTCTCTGGTATCAATGCCCACAGGGTGAAGCTCGCCGCCTACATTCTTTCAGGCGTGTGTGCAGCTCTAGCAGGTATCGTGATCACGTCTAAGCTGGATATGGGCGGCCCCTACATTAGCCTTACCGACAACGTTCAGTCAGTGGCGTCAGTGGTTATTGGAGGCACGAGCTTTGCGGGCGGGCGTGGATCCATATCCGGCACAATAGTGGGAACGCTGATAATCGCGATGATGAACAACCTGATGAATCTGATGCTCATTAACCCCTACATTCAGCAAGGGATTATCGGGGCCATTATACTTCTGACTGTTACAATGAACCAGCGTAAGGCAGGCGTGAGGTAGGAGTATTTCGGGCGCTTCCGGCAACAGCCAGCCGACTAGCTTGCCAGACGCGCGTGAATGGTTGAGGGATGATAACGATGGATGCCATCAGCAAGATAGTCGAGGAGAACATCGCGAAGATCACGAGCTGGCGCAGGACCATTCATGCGACTCCTGAAACCGCCTTTGAGGAGTTTCAAACCAACCGGTTGTGCCGCAGTGTGCTATCGGACTTGGGAGTAAAGGTGTGCGCGGATATTGCGGGCACCGGAATAGTGGCATTGATAGAGGGAGGGCTTGCGGGACCTACCATAGCCCTTCGCACTGACATGGACGCACTTCCCATACAGGAGACAACCGATCTGCCTTTTCGCTCTGCGATAGCCGGAAAGATGCACGCCTGCGGACATGATGGCCATCTGGCTATCATGCTCGGCACAGCAATGGTACTCAGCAGCATGCGTGAGAACATCCGGGGTAACGTGAAACTCATCTTTCAGCCGGCTGAAGAGCAGCTGGTTGGGGCCAAGCAGATGATAGACCACGGCGCGCTGGTTGATCCTTCGGTGGATTCGATATATGGCATGCACCTATGGCCCGATGTGCCCCTGGGGCATGTTGGGGTTCATGCCGATACGGCTCTGGCTGCTTGCGACAGGGTATCAGTGACAATACGGGGAGATAGCGCTCATATAGCGCGTCCGCATGAAGGCAAGGACGCGCTTGCCGCTGCCCGCCTCCTGATCGATGCATTGCAGCTATGCGCAAAGCAGGAAGTGGATCCTACAGAACCGTTTGTGCTCGGCATAGGCCAGGTGACCGCAGGCCGAAGCTACAATGTCACTCCCGATACGGCAGAGTTCCACGGAACAGTCCGTTCGGTGCGCGGCTCCACAAGTGATGCAGTCCGCAATATGGTGCCGAGAGTGTGCAAGGGCATTGCCGAAGCGACACAAACCCAGATAGACGTTGATTACACGACAGTGTGTCCGCCGGTGAGGAACAGCCCGGGCCTGGTGGAGCAGATAGTAAGGGTCGGGAAGAGCGTTCTGGGTGAGCCAAAGGTACACGTGCTGTCAACACCTTCGCTCATAGCAGAGGACTTCTCGCACTACCTCGCGGAAGCACCCGGGGCCATGATCATGCTGGGGATAGGCTCTGACCATCCCCTGCACCATCCGATGTTCTCATTCGATGAAGAAGTGCTTGGCCTTGGGGTTCGTATCCTCAGTGAGTTGGTGATGGACGAGTAGGTTCAATCAAGCTGACGGGCCCGGTAGATTGGGGCCACGTCCTGATTCTTCCTGTGCCCAGCCATATGCGGTAATCCCCCTTGCGAACACGGATGCAGGGGGGATTTGCTCGTGCCCGAAGCCGAAGTGCAGTGGGAAGCGAGGCCTGCCAGCCGAGCAGCAACACACCTGCTGCTTGCGCCTCTTGCTCTGCGCTCACGTCACGCGCACTCGTGCCGCGGATACTCGAGCTATAGACACACGCGCTCCAGATTCGCGCCCTGCACACGCGCGCTCTATGCACTCGCGCTATCGCACATTGCGCTGTCGGGATTTAAGTGGGATAATCATCGCAGAAAAGGTGGTTGTTGCATGCTCAAGAGGATCAATGCTCTTTTCGGCGCGCAAGACATGACCGTGGGTAAGCCAATGTCTGCTTTGCTGCGGTTTTCCATCCCGTTGCTTATCGGCAATCTTGCGCAGCAGATGTACAGCACGGTAGATTCCATCATTGTAGGCCATTACGTGGGCGATCAGGCTCTGTCGGCCATCGGAACAACCCTTCCGATCATTAACCTGCTCCTTGTTCTCTTCATCGCGATTTCGACAGGCGCGGGAATCATGGTGGCGCAGTACTACGGGGCCAAGGCCAAAGAATTGCTGTCGCGTTCAATTGGCAATGCGATGATCCTGGTCCTCATATCTTCACTTGGGGTCATGGCGGTCGGCATCCCGCTTGCGGGTTCCCTGCTGAAGCTGACCAAGACGCCTGTAGAAACGTTCGGCATGGCCCGTTCCTACTTGACCATCATTCTTTCGGGAGTTGTGGGCGTCGGATTCTACAACATCGTGTCAGGCATCCTTCGTGGACTGGGCAATTCCGTATTTCCCTTGCTGACGCTGTTGCTCACGTCATGTCTGAACATAGTCCTGGACATCTGGTTCGTGGCAGGCTTGGATATGGGAGTCGCAGGCGCGGCCCTGGCAACGATCATATCAGTAGCCGTCTCCGCAGTGCTGTGCATAATCAAGCTATGCAGAATGAAAGAGGTCGTGAAGATAGATGCCGCGAATCTTGTTCCCTGCAAGAAACTAACCGGGCAATTGCTGCGGCTGGGGTTGCCGGCAGGTGTCACGCAAGCGGTTTTTTCCATGTCCATGGTGTTCGTGCAAGCGCTGGCCAACAGCATGGGTTATCAGGTGGTAACCTGTACCACCGCAGTTATGCGCATCGACGGCTTCGCAATGATGCCCAACTTCACTTTCGGCATGGCTATTGGCACCTTCGTCGGCCAGAACATTGGGGCGGACAGGATGGACCGCGTCAACCAGGGTTCAAGAGACATCCTGAAGATAAGCTTGACTACATCATTTGTGCTGGTGGCCTTGTTGTTGCTATTCGGCAAAGACCTCATACGCATGTTCACTACCACAGAAGACATCATTAGCCTGGGTGTAAGGCAGATTCGCATACTGGCCGCCGGCTATGTGGCCATGGCGATTTCCCAGGTTTTCGGCGGAATCATGCGCGGCGCCGGCGACACCATGCCCTCCATGTGGATTTCGATGTTCATTACCGTTGCAGTACGTGTGCCTCTTGCGTATCTCTGGGCATGGCTCACCAGGAGCCAAGCGTACCCTGCAGGATCGCCCGATGCGCTGTTCTTTTCGCTCCTCATAAGCTGGGTCATAGGAGCTGTCGCCAACTACCTTTGGTACCGCCGAGGAACCTGGCGAGAGAAATCCCTTATCCCCTCTTCAGCACCCTTGACTGCATAGAGTGCAGTTCTATGGCCCTATTGAGCCCAGTTGAGGATGACGTCCTTTGAACTCAGCCTCTTTCTTTTGATCAAGGGAGCAGACCTAGCGGGGAACGTGAAGCGCAACGGACTGCAGTAGTAGTCCTAGATGATGAACAGGGAGAGATTCGCGAATGCCCAACGTACTTGCGTTTTTGTCCTACATACTAGCAATGACGATCACGCCGGGTCCAAACAACATGATGTGTCTAGTCAACGGTAGCAGGTTTGGCTTCCGCCAGACACTTCGCTTCATCGCCGGCCTCTTCGCAGGCGTGATCATAGTGATGACCGCTTGCAGCTACTTCAACCTTTCACTGTCGCGGTTCATCCCAAGCTTTCGCCCGTTCGCCGAGGCCTTAGGCGGGCTGTACATGCTCTATCTGGCTATGCGCGTGCTCAAGACCGATGTGAACACAGCGACCGCCAACGCCCGTAGCGCAACGTTTGTCACTGGCATGGCTATGCAGTTCGTCAATGCGAAGATGCTCCTGTACGGCTTGACGGTAACTGCGAATTTCGTAACTCCATACTACCAGTCCCCCGTGATCTTGCTTCTGTTTTCCGTCTTCCTCGCGTGCTGCTCGGCTTTGGCCTCGTCTTGCTGGGCGTTGTTCGGAACAACAATTCAACGCCTGTTCGGCCAGTACAGGAAACCCCTGAACATCGGCCTAGCACTGCTGCTGCTATACGCTGCACTATCCATATCGGGAATACTGCCGCGGATCAGGGTTTTGCTCCAGAGCGGCCTTCGCTGATCGTGATTGCCTACGCCGGTGCGGCATTGTGTTGTGCGATCGCTCAAGGGAACGGCGTAGGAGCCTGACTGGCTGGGAGTGCGGATATCCGTTGCGTCCGGGGCCTTGCATTTGAGATCCAGCAAAAGGGGTTGGCGCTGGGCCGGGACCGGGGCGCGGTCCAAATGCACCCACGCTGAGCTGCGATTCCCCCGACCTACTCCGAACCGAACGGGTTGCCTAGCTACTGCTTCCGAACAAGGCTCCGCAATCGCCCAAAGAGCGCAGTAGCCTGAGCGCGGAACCCTGTAGCTGCCCTCTTCCAGGGCGTTTCTGGTTGATTTCCAGCTGTCAGCTTTGCCTCGTCCCGAAAAAGGACTTTGGCGGATCCCTGACCTCTGAAGATTCCGGCGCTCCTGATGATCATGGACTCCCCCTCTTAAGCGTATTCGGCGTGAATTGTGAACTAAACGGTCAAGGACTGCATCGGCCACAGATGGGTCGATGATAGATGCGTGCCGGTCTTGGACCCATCGCCGTGGGCTTCACCGCAAAGACGCGGGGTGCCGGATGGCGCTGCGGTTGGGAGGTTGAAAGAGCGACCGATAGTTCACCGGGCCGATAGACGAGTTCGAGGCCCGCCTGGTGGCTACACCTACATTCTGGCGGTCTACCTTGGGTCAGTCTCCCTGAGCGAATGCTCAATGGACTCGGCCAGCTTGACAAGCCGAGAGCGGGGACGCACTCCTTTTGCCATGGCCTTTGTGATCTGATCGAGTATAAGCTCAGGTTGGTTGTAGCAGTGATGGAGAGCCTCCACGACGACATACAGCTTGACTTCCTCGTCCTTATCAGTGTAGTGAGTATTGAAGAACTCAATGCCCTCTTCGAACTCGCCCAGATGCGCATAGCAGTGGAATGCCAATTCTGTGAGGTCATTCACGGTTTCCTCGATACGATATCTCTTGCGGCTATCCCGTTCACTACGGTAGGCACTCAGTCGCTGGGCGATGAGTTCCTGAGTGGCAGCTATGGCGCGGAGCTTCAAATCGGGAATTGCCAGAAACTCGAGGACCACGAAGAGGAGATCGGTTGTGACAGTCCATCGGCTGGTCGTTCCATTGACCGCCAACGCGACTGCCTTCTGCACGAACTTGTCCTTCTCCATATGCCTATTTCTGAGCGCCAGCGTCTGACGGAGAAACTCGACCTGCGGGATGCCGACTGACCCAAAAGGGTCGTCCCCGCTGAACAAGACCACGCGACACCCTTTGCACAGCAGCAGATACAGCTCTTCAACCAGGTCTGCCGCAGGCTCAAGGTTCTCCGGGTCAGCCGCGCACTGTACAAGGCTGCGGTATAGGCGTTTCGCGACGAATCTCCACTTCGGCCTTTCCCTTTTCGGAACATACATATTGGGCGCGAAATAGTACTGGTGTGCCGCGTAGGATATGAACGTGCGGGCCTCGTCAGCTACGCAGTCGAAATCGAGGACTTCCTTCTTTGAGGACTTGATGCGCCGGATCTCTTGGGCGTCTGGACAGCGTACAAGTGCGTCTATGTCTTGCTCCTCCCGCAAAGACTTCGGCATTGCCTTGTAGAGCTCCACAACGAGCAGTTCGAGCTGATCCTTGGAGTGGTTCCGGATCGTGGTTCTCAGTTCGGCTACTTTCATCGTACGGTAAACTTAACTCCTCGCACAGCTGCGCATTTGCTGCATATTCTCGGCGCCGTCCATGATCGGCCACCTGTCGTGTCCGGCAAACGGCACTGCTTACCCGCAATTCTCTGTAAGGTTCGGTACTCCTTCTCGGGCCTTCCTGCCTGATATGCCTGTGCATGCGATCGGACAGTTGACCACCAGGAAGAAAACGTGTCTTCAATAGGTGTGGTCGCGAACCTGACGTACAGCTATTGCCTGATCTGGTTTCTAGAAGTCGACGTAGAAATGGAGTGGATAGGTCCTGTATTCGGCCGGCGGCATCTTCTCAGTCGTGCAGTATCCGGCAGGGGCCTCGAGCAGCTGCGGTATCCGGTTCACAATGGTGGCGCATGTCAGTTCCACTGTGGCTGGACGCGCGATCTTCACTACCGTATTGGGTTCTCCCATTATGGACCAATCGTTCCTGTCGAACTCGCCCTCTGCGTAGACCTTGCCGATGCACTCGGATACGATGAGGGGCCCCTGATTCGTTACTGTGGTAACTATTGCAGACATGCCCGTGGCGTGGCCCGCGGGAATCACCCGTCCCAGTGTTTCCGATTTGATGTCTTTGTTGTGGGTTGTGGGGACGAGCTTCTGACTGGTTGATTTGATGGACCATCCGAACTGTGAGCACAGCCACTCATTTGAGTTCCACATGAAAGAGGGCAGAGACCCGCTCTGAGCTATCTCCTTCTCGAATTGCTCCAGGCTGAGTCCGGCTCCATGCACTTCTGCCAGGGCGATTCCGTAGTCCTCTACGTTGTAACGGGACACGCCTTCGATCCTGTCGATTCTGTGGCTTGATCCCGCCAGAGTGCAGTCATTCTCTTTGGCCAGTCTGTCCAGGCGATTGGTGAGTGCGGGCGAGGTGTTCCACGGATAGAAGGCTTCTTCACAGGTGCTGATGGCGTTGACGCCATGCCTTGCAGCGAGTTCAAAAGCGTCATACACCTCAGGCACCAAGCTTCTGGTTGCGATGATACATGCATCGGCATCGCATTCGCTGAAGACCTTTTCAGGATTGGAGCTAATCGGTACGTTGATCTTGAACCCGAGCCCTGCAACCTTCCCAACGTCCTTGCCGTCAAGTTCCGGGTTCATATCGATTGCGCCGACTATCTCCGCTCCCTTCTCATACAGATACCTCAGAAAGTACCTACCCATCTCACCCGTTCTTTGCCTTTGGCTTAAGCGTAGTGTCTATTGTAAGAATAGAGTCAACTACTGAGGAGGCGGTTGGAATGTTTGATTCGAATCCGCGCAGAGTCGCGGTAGCCCTGCTGCCTGTCGGCGGCATCCAATTGTAGCTTGCCCATGGGAGGAGCTTGCTAGGCACCGCGGTGGTCGGCGCTCCTTGGGAGCCTTATCGGCACTTGCAGCCTAACGTACATGTTCCTCTCGTTATCATCGAAGATGGGCAGCTCAACCACTACTTCACACACGTAGTCTCCGATTATCTCATACCCCTCTTCATCTATGTAGCTGAGTAGCTTCTGCGCACTCTCTCTTTCGTTCCGGAAACTATGAAAGTATATGCAAACATAGTCGCCTCCGGGTATTACCTCTATGCCTTCTTGCTCCTCAAAATCATCATCAACAAACACAAATATCTCTGAAGAGACGAATCTCCATGCATCAATCATCCCTTTTCGCAATATGGAACCTACATTGCAGAAGTACACCATGGGTAGGTCCCTGATGATCACCTGTTGCTTCAATTCCCGCAGAATATACTCATACGTATCGAGTCCGTGGTCATAGATGTCGATTTTTCCGTCATAGCAGAAGACTTTCCTGTCCGGGATGGTCTCAAGTGTGATGACACCTTCCTCAGGCATTCGCAAGTACCTGTCATAGCTCCTGATGCAGGCTTCAACACCCTTTTTCATGTGATAGAGCTTCCTGATCTCCTCATCGATGTTCTTGCTCTGCTTCTTGAGGATGTCCTGGATCTCTTCAATGTTGTCATTGCTCACGCTCTCTGTC
>DHON01000065.1:12318-71084 GCA_002409965.1 Firmicutes bacterium UBA5389 | reverse complement strand
AACAGGCGTCTAGCAGGGATTATAGCGCAAGCTGGCATATCGTGCAGAGACTAATCGAGAACTACTTAGTTGCTGAGGGACACAAGCGGGCAGAAGCCCAACCTGCAGTGCATCCAGGAGAATTGGCGCAGACCTTAACTGCAGACGGTCTGGATCGAAGCTCTGTTAAGGCCTACCCTCGCCTTCCTCAATTGGCAATCGCCTTTGGGCGGGATCAGACGATCTGACGGCGCCCGCGTCGCCCGTCACCACATATCCCATCGCCTTGTATCCCTGGAGGCGTCTGCCGTACATTCGCGCCAGCACGGGCACCGCGGCATCCACGTAATCGTATACCTGCACTACGCGCTTTCCTTCGTAGGAGCGGTGGAGCCGCCCCGCGTACTGCTGCGCTGAATCGCTGCCAGCCTGCGCATGCAGGCCAATGCGCGCAGGCAATCCAACTGCATTCACTGTACACGACACGCGCCGTTACTGTCAAAACACCCCTCAGCAATCGACCAGGCGGTTACTCGCCTGGTCGGGATACCTGATGATGTGGGCGTGAACCTGACAGGCACTGGGCAGCTCGGCAATCAGAGCAATCGAGCCCTCAGAGCCGCCGGCGACTCGAAGGAGGTTCCCAGCGGCTAGACCTGGGGGCAAGTTGGGGATGCGTTCACTGGGAATCCGATTTCTATGTTGCACACCCTGTCCAGACGTATCAGTGTGCACTGAGCGTACTCGGTTTCTATTACGCCTTCTTCGCCGAACAGCTTGATGACTATTCCGGGGCATGGGGAGAGAGCCGCAAGAGACAGAAATCCACCGCCGACGCCCACAATCCTGGCGTTGCACGCCTTCTTGCAGCAATGGCCGCATTCGAACTCCACAGCTACAGCCTGACACGGGTCCGGGCATTGAGTCATGAACGCTCCAATCGGGTGCCTGTTCAGAGCCTCCGCAGAGAACATCTCGGCCTCCTGGGAGATCGGGGTACCCATCGTCTTCCGCCACCTTTCAGCATTCCTGCCCGTCATCGGGCCATGCTACCAACAAGGTATGCGTCAAAGACGGAGCAACGCCCCTGCGCGAAGTCACAATTTCCATAGGCCGAGTCATTCCCCCGCTGCCTGCATGTCCACGTACGGTATGGTCTGCGGGCCTTCAGGCAGTACGCATATCCTCGCATCCGGGCCATACCCGCGCAGCAGGTCACCCAGTGTATCCTCAATCCTCAGGCAGGGCCTCAGCATGGTGGTGCGTATCTCCTCCGGCGAAAGACGGTGGGAATACAGATAGATGTCTGCACGCGTCTGTATCTTCGCCTGCAGCTGCACCTGCCACTGGTCCTGCATGGAGAAACCGGGTTCCGCGATCAGCTCGAGCGCCCGCTGGGGCGTGCCCGCCCTCTGAAGCAATTCGTGGAAGTGGCTTCCGGCCGGGATGCCGTCGACGCACTCAGCCGCTGCAATCATCGCGCCTCCATCCCTCACGATGGAGGCCGCGGCGCTGATGCCCTTCACAGTCTGGTACACGTTTCGGTCCAGTGGGTATCCGCTGTTTGTGGTGATGACCACGTCGAAAGGCTCGCGCACCGCCCTCATAGCCGTCCGCTTGGCATGCTGGGCGCCGCTGGCATGCGCTGCGCGCAGCTCACCAGCGAATACGCTGGTGATAGCCTTCTCGGAGTTCAGTGTGACATTGACTATTAAGTCGGGCGCTGTGAGCAGCGCGCCTTCGGTGAGCAGTTCCCACACGGGATTGCCGTGTGTGATGCCCCAGGTAGATTTGGCGTGCGACAGGATTCGGTATCCGTGTGCTTCCTTGATGTTGTCAATGCTCGCGATCCCCGGAAACACTAGCTTCCCTCCGCCGCTGAACCCGGCGAAAAAGTGCGGTTCTATGAATCCAGTGAGTATTCTGAAATCGGCGCCCAGGTAGTCCCGGTTCACCCAGAACTCCTGCCCTGTGCTGAGCCTGCCGGCAAGCGCCATCGTTCCGCGATCGCGGCAGTCATGCTGCACGACCCGGTACTCGCGGACTAAGTCTTCGCCCAAAAGCTCCACAAGCTCCTCGGGCGGACTGGGCCTGTGCGTGCCAAGGGCATTGATCAGGACTATCTGGTCGCGCCTCACCCCAGCGATTTCCAGGTCTTTCAGCAGAACCGGGAGAATCCGCCTGTTAGGTACAGGCCTGGTGGCATCGCAGAACACTACAGCCACCGTATCCGATGGTCGGACCATGTCTTTCAAGGCTGGGCACCCTATCGGATGCTTGAGCGCCTCGGCGATTGCGCCCTGTTCGTCGTCGAGCCCCGGCACGAACACCGGTCGGACCACAGTCACGTTGTCGTCTGGCAGCTCCACAGGCAATCCGGCCTTACCGTAAGATAGTACAACTTCCACTGCGGCACACCTCTGTCTGCATCTCTTCGCTCACGTGTCTTTCGTTATATACACGGACTTCAAGTCTACAGCGCTCTTTGTTCAACAGGGCGCATGGTTATTCCTCCAGCACACCCCATAGGCATCGAACATGCCCAGCGAACATGGGATTGGGCTGAAGCCGAAGCCCCAGCCCAACTTGAATTCCCGTAAGCTGCCAGCGCACGCTATCCGCGCATCTGCCCTATCTTCTCGCTGTAGTAGGCGTGCTTGGCGTATTCATCTTCCCAGAAGTCCTGCGATTTCATGCCGTCCAGGTATTCAGCACTGTAGCCGAACGGCGTCCAGTCCTTCTCTTTCTGCGCGAAGAGCCTCTCCTTGGCCTCGGCTCTTCTCACATCATGGATCGCGGAATCATCCTGAGCGGCGAATATGTCGCGCACCCAGCGCTCAAGCACGTGATCGGTGGTCTCAAGGCACCGCCGGTCTAGGTCATCGATGACCGACTCGTACCTGTCGAACCCGTCCGTCGCCACAGTGACGATATTCTCATCCGGACCCAGCCTGAGGTAGCGAGCCATGCGGACTGCGGCGATGACATTGCACATGCCCGACACGCCGAACAGATCGCGCATGGACTGGGCCGCCTCTCGCTTCATCCCCAGCCGCTCAAGAATGTGCGCGCCTTCGCGCATCACCTTCAGCGCCTGCACACACTCGTCATCGTGGACGGTGATTATGAAGTCGGTGGTCAGGACGTTATGGATGAGGGTGCACATCTTGTCGCCGATACCCTCGATCCGGTGCTGACCCCTCCCGCCTGTAGCCAGTGTCGAGCACTCATAGGGCTCCACCGCAGCCGTCTTGGCTTCAGGATAGACTGCCTTGATGTGATCGCCCGCAGCCAAAGTCCCGGCCGACCCAGGCGCCGACACGAAACAGGCCACTCGTCCGTTCCCGACCCGAAGCGCTGCCTCAACCGCTGCCGACCCAGTCACATGCCTGTGGAACCTGTAGTTCGGCATCAGCTCGAACTGAGCCAGAGCGAAGTTCGAGGGGTCCTTCATCAGCTGGTGCGTGCGCTCAAGCGTCAAGATTACGTCCGACTCGGTGCCCGGCGTCAGGTCCAAGGCAGCGCCGTACTTACGGATGCGATCGTATCTTTCCTTGCTCATGTTGTCGGGCATGATGACTACAGCCCGATACCCCATGAGCCGGCACACGTAGGAAACGCCGATTCCGAAGTTTCCTGTGGACGGGCCCAGAATCGTGTGCTTCTCTGGATCGAGAACGCCATCGACACACGCCTCTATGAGCGTGGAGTAGGCCGGACCTACCTTGTGCGATCCGGACGGGAAGCCGTTCCCGAGGAGAACCACGATGTTGACGTCGAGTCCAGTGATCTCCCGCGGGAACACCATCTTTCGAACCTGGTTATCTCTGTTTTTCCACGTGATGTTGAACAGGTTGACCGGGTTCAGCTCATCGCTGGGCAGGGCTTCTAGCGCTGCCGCTCTCACCGATGGCTCGATCAGCTCAGGACGAGCCATCTCGTCATAGGTTGGTCCAAACGGAAATCTAGCGCCGGACATCCGGATCGCTCCTCTCCAGCAAGATCAGACGCCCCGTTCGGCGCTGAGGTCCACAACCAGGTCCTTAATGAGCGGATACCCCGGCAACGGCTCGAGCGTGATGTCGCCGGTGACCGCAGTTGTGCACGCGAGTCTGGTCTTGCCGTTGATGACCATTCTGCATCCGGCGCACTTGCCTATCCGGCACGATCGGTAGTAGGACAGTGTCCTGTCGATATTCTCAGTTATGTGTCTCAGTACGCTGAGCACGGTCGAGCCCGGCTCGAGCGGCACAGAGTATGACTGGTAAGTGGCCTCGCCGCCATTGACGTCGGGATCGGCCCTACGCACCTTGACAGTGATTGTCTGCACTTCGTTCGCCATCCGTTGTCACTCCTTGCTCCCGTATTCCCGGATTTCCCTGGTCGGCTGATACTTGTCGAGTTCGACGTCATGCACTGATGTAGCGATCTTGCCTTCATCCTGCTGCACCACGACGTTCTTGACCCAGTTGATGTTATCGGTCTTGGGGAAGTCTCTGCGGTACAGAGCACCCCGGCTTTCCTTCCTCACGAGGCTCGCCTCGGCAACCATCTCCATGACATCGAGCATGTTCTCAAGCTGCAGCGCCTCCACCCATTCGTGGTTGAAGCGCTTAGCCTTGTTGCTCACGTAGACCTGGTCAAGTTGGCTGCGGATCGCCTTGATCTCCTCAAGGCCCTTCAGCAGTCCCTTCTCCTCACGGACCACGCCAACGTAATTCCATGCGACATCCTGAATCCGCTTGCGCAGAGCGATCGGGTCAACTCCAGCATCGCGCTGCAAGGGCGCGTGCAGCCTTTCCTTGATGGCCGCAACTTGGTCAAGATCGATGTTGCCGCTGTCGGCCCCGTTGGCGTACTCGCTAGCGTAGATCCCGGCGCGCGGTCCCCATACCTGCGTCATCGTGAGGGCGTTTCCAGACACCCTGTTGGCACCGTGGATGCTGCCGGTGCCCTCGCCGCAGGCATAGAATCCGTCGATGCCGGTCTGGCAGAACTCATCGATCTGGACCCCGCCGTTCCAGAAGTGGCTCGCAGGCGAAGTCTCCATGGCCTGAGTATGCAAATCGGGCAGGTAGTCCTGCATGTTGAACCCGCCGTAGCGCCAGTGCGAGATGTTCGACGGGAACCATTCAGCGCTGAAGTCGATCAAGTTATCCGGCAGATGCTTGAGAGACAGGTACGTGCCGCCCGCGGGAGAGCCCTTCCCATCGAGCACTTCCACCATCGCGGCGATGGAGTTGACATCCCTGGTGCTGTGCTCAAGCCTTTCAGGGTCGTACTTGGCCATGTATCGCTCTCCGTGGCGGTTCAGGGCCTGTGCCTGGACATACGCGCTCAGTAGATAGGAGAAGTCGACGCCGTTGAGCGAATCCGGCTTTATCAGGGTGTATGGCAGGAACATTGGGAACTCCATGTCTATGAGTTTGGCGCCGACCCGGTAAGCCATGGCCAATCCGTCGCCGCTCAGTTCGTCGGGAGCGGTCGTATGCGGATAGATGCGCATCGCGCCTCCGGTGCAGAATATGACTGCCTTCGCCTTGATCACGAAGAACTTGCCCGTGGTTATCTCGATTCCTGCCGCGCCGACCACACATCCGTTGGCAGTAAGCAGGTCAGTAATCATCATGTGCTCGAAGAGCTTGATGTTGTCTCTCTTCTTCAGCTCTTTCGTGAGCACGCGAGCGAACTCAGTGCCGGGCACCCATACACCCCTAGGGTATGTGTGACCAGGAGCATGCGTCAGTTTATCTATGCGCGCGCCCCAATCTACTAGCTCCTTCAGCCTCATGGGTGCCTCATCGCAGTGAATCGTGACCAAACGCTGGTTATTGAGGTATTCTCCCTCTTTGCACATGTCGTCCGCGAATTTCTCGGGGCTGTCGTTCATGTCACCTGGCAGCCCGAACAGCTCTGCAGCGCTGCGGCTGTCGATGTCGATGTCTGCGTCCGCAGTCAGTGTGGCACCGCTCTTGCCCACTACTCCCTTGGTGGCGACTACCACCGACTTGCACCGCTTGCTCGCCTCCAGCGCTGCCCTGGCTCCGGCGCCTTCGCTGCCGACTATCAGTACATCAGTTATTACGATCTCATCGGCCGTCTTTTCCAGTGTACTCATTCTCCACCTCTCCATCCAAAAAGCTAAATAGCGTAGATTTCCCGCGATGCTCCTGAGAGAATCTCAAACCCGTCCTTCGTCACTGCCACGTTTTCTTCTATACAGAACACCCCTTCCTCATTCACAATCCCAGGCTCCACGGTGATGACCATGCCTTCCTCCAGGATTGTCGGATCATACGTAGCCACATGGGGAGGTTCGGTGCTCATCAGTCCCAGCCCGTGACCGCACCGCCCGGCATCGAACGTTAGGTTGAAACCATGCTTGCCCAGTTCCCGGGCGCACGTTTCGGCGATGACGCTAACAGGCACTCCGGGCTTGATCGCCTCTATGGCGGCCATTGTGGCTTCGTGCGCTATCCTCTGGAGCCGAATCTGTTCGGGGCTGGGTCCTCCGGGAACCGCCGCCCGGCAGAAATCGCTCCAGTAGCCGTCGAACACCGCGCTGGCGTCCACCCAGAGCATGTCTCCCCTTCGCAACACGCGCCCTGTGGGACGAGCGCTGATCCTCTCGTAGTCGTCCTTGCCTGAACAGATGATGTTGAACCCGGGAGACTCCGCGCCCGCGTCCAGCATCGCCTTGCTCATGACGGTGGCGACTTGTTCCTCTGTCCAGCCCTCGCCCGCCTGCGAATAGCAGACTTCAAACGCCTTGCTCGTCGCCTGACAGGCCTTTCGCAAGCAGTCCACTTCTGCCGGCGACTTCACAACGCGGAGCCTCCAGAGCAGTTCAGACGCATCCACGAACCTCGCGCTGGGAAAAGCGGACACGATCTCCTCCCACGCTCGCAGGGGCAGCCCAAGCCTCTGCTCGTATCCGAGTTCGCATCCGATGACGGCTGAAGCCAGGCCCATGTCGGACAGCGCCTGTTTGATCTGGGGCACCGCATCCTGCATCAGGCTGCCGTATTCGCGCACATCGGCCACATGCGACCGCGACTGGGCTTCCGGCCTGGTAAAGCAGTGCACGATCATGGCCATCCCGCCATCGCGCGTAACTACGAACACATGTGGACGGGTGAAAGTCGACCACGGCGAGTGAGTCCTGTGACCCGTGAAGTAGAAGTAGTTCGCTTCAGCCGTGATCAACAGGGCATCGATGTTCTGCTCCTTCATGAGCGTCTGGGCGCGCTCCAGCCTTGCCTCGTACTCCACTTTGGGGAATATGGAATACTGACCTCTCATCCCTATCTACCAGTCCTTCCTCGCGGTGTGTGTTCTCGGTGGCCTGACTCTCTATCGCAGTCTGAGGTTCTGGCCAACCCGCCTGGTATACGTATGAATGCAACATGCGTGCCATAGCTGTCAGCAGACGTGACGATGCGGCAATCCGAATCCCCAATCAGGCCGTTACCTGGACACTTCTCAAACATCGCACCCTCTGCACGTTGCGCGATCGGCACGATGCGGCAGCTTCCACATCGGATAGTAGCGAGTTGCAGTAGCGTTTTGCAGTACCGAGTTGCAATTTGCTATTGTCGAGGCTTCTGTGCTATGCTCGGATAGAAGGGCCGACTTCCAACCCCGCCTAGACCCTGACCCTATGACCGACAGGAGGGAACACACCTGTTAAGCCTGAGATCAGTGCAGAATGATGTGCAGAGAGTGGCCGAAGCCATTGCAGTGGCTCTCGGCGTTGATGTGGAAATCACCGACCGCGATCTACTCCGGGTGGCGGGCACCGGCGAGTTCAGCAGGCAGCTGGGCAACAGCCTCGCGGGGCAGGGGCGCGTACACGCCCATGTGCTGCAGATCGGCGCAACCATAATAATCGAGGATCCAGGCCACCACGAGCTGTGCTACACATGCGTGATGGCCAAGCGCTGCTATGCCACGGCCGAGCTGTGCTGCCCCATCAGCCACGGAAACACCATCGTCGGAGTGATGGGCTTGGTCAGCCGCACACAGGCGCAACGCGGAAGGCTGCTCGACAACGCGCGCGCCAACGTAGCATTTCTGGAACGCATGGCCGACCTGCTCAGCGCCAAGATAGCCAGCGAAGAGGCGATGGCGCGCGACAGACTCCGCCGCCGTCAGCTCGAGGCGGTCATAGGCGCGTTCGACCAGGGTGTGCTGGTCGTAGACGAATACGGGATCATGACTCAGGCCAATCGATATGCCCTCGACGCGCTTCACCTATCTGCCGAGGCCGTTGTCGGCAGACCTCTGCAGGACGTGCTGACCGGGACAGGGCTATACGATGCGCTGGGAAGCGGAACCGAGATCAAGCATCACAGGACTCGCCTAAAACAGCATTCCGGAGAGACGGTCGACGCGATATGCAATGCATATCCAGTGGCAATCGACGGCAAGACCTTGGGAGCAGTGTTGACCTTTCAGCACCTGGACGATGTGTCCAAGCTCACATACGAAATCTGGGAGCACGAGAACCGAGCCACCTCCTTTGACGACATCATTGGCGACTCGCAGCCTATGCTGTCGGTGAAGGAGTTCGCCGCGAAGATTGCGTCCGGCAATTCCACAGTGCTTCTCAGAGGAGAGAGCGGCACCGGCAAGGGCCTCATGGCCCGGGCCATCCACAGAGAAAGCAAGCGAAGGGACGGGCCGTTCGTCGTAGTCAACTGCAGCGCCATCCCCGACACGCTGCTCGAAAGCGAGCTGTTCGGCTACGAGGAGGGCGCATTCACAGGTGCGCGCAAGAAGGGCAAACTGGGCCGGTTTGAACTTGCCAACCGGGGTACGCTGTTTCTGGACGAAATCGGCGACATGCCCCTCCACCTGCAGGGGAAACTGTTGCGCGCGCTTGAAGACAGGATGATAGAGCCGGTGGGAAGTGTGGAGTCCAGGCCCATCGATGTCCGCATAATCGGCGCGACCAATCGGGACCTAGACGCAATGGTAGAAAGCCGCGAGTTCCGCAAAGACCTGTTCTACAGGCTCAACGTTGTTCCGATCTGGATGCCTCCTCTCAGAGAACGAAAGGAGGACATCCCGATGTTGGCACGGTTCTTCTTGGACAAGCACTGCCGTACAGCCGGTAGGCGCATGGCCGCATTGAGCGATGCAGCCCTTCGATGCATGCTGGCGTACGAATGGCCCGGCAACGTACGTGAGCTTTCCAACAGCGTGGAGTACGCCGTGAACATCGAGTCTGAATCGACAGTGCGAGCGACCAGTCTCCCGCAGAGAGTGCGGGTCGCCAAACGCTCAGATGGGCCCAACGAGGCAGGCGGCCCCCAGGGCCTCGAAGCGCTGGAACGCACGGCGATAGTGGAGGCGCTCCAGCGCTTTCAGGGCGAGCCTCGCGCAAAGGAAAAGGCTGCCCGGGAGCTCGGAATACACGTAACTACACTGTACAGGAAACTCGCCAAGTACGATCTAGCTTAGGCGTCAACTTGCATACAAATCCCGAGCCACGTCTTCCATGCCCAGCTCCAAGAGCCTTTCCTTCGACGGGCGGCCGTCTTCGTGCGACCAGCGCATGGCATCAAGATACTCGGACAGGATCAAGTCCGAATCGACCGAGAATCCGGCGGTAGGACCTGCCCCAAGCGGCGGGGCTCCAAGCACTCGGGCCGGGACTTTGGTCTTCACCAAGTTGACTCCTTCACGAATGTTGAAGGCCTGCCTCATGTTGGAGATGCGCTCGCCCACTTCAATGGCCTCCGGCACTCCCATATCAACCCCTGTGACGGCAGATAGGAACTCGGGCACGCAATCCACATGGGTGGAAAGGTATCCGAACACGCATACCCCCGCGCAGTTGACCACGTTGCACAGGCACTCAAGCGACTTAAGCTGCGTGCCTCGCCCCGCCTGCCGCTCCCGGTCGGCACCGTAGCCGGGGATCTCATCATCGAAGGCGGGCGGTTTGCAGAACTGCGATGCCTGTATGTGTTTTCCGGGAAACATCCGATATATGACACTCATGGCGGGCTCGAATCTCGGGTCATGCATGGCTATTGCTTCGCCCTGCACGTGGACGGCAAAGGACTCGGCGCCCCCTCCTATGGCCTCGGCTGCCCTTTCAAGCCCCATGGACAGGACTTCGCCCAGCCCGCGGCCGAGCGCTATGTCCTCTGCCAGCTTCACAACGGCATCGGGATTCCCCCACGACAGATCGAGGCCGCCGGCGTCCTCCGCGCTGATAAGGCCTTTTTCGTAGGCCTCCATGGCGAATGCTATCATCGATCCCGTCCCGATAGTGTCCAGCCCGTAGCTGTTGCAGATGTCGTTGGCCTTGATGATGGACTCGGGGTTGCTGTTCATGCAGTTGGATCCGAAAGCGGATATCGTCTCGTATTCAGGCTGATGACTGTGGCTTACGGCATATGGCCCCTCAGCGATATCGAATGTTCCGCTACACGCAATCGGGCATCCGAAGCAGCCGTATTTCTTCGTCTTGAACTTGTAGAAGTTGTCGTGATGCAGCGACTCGATCTGAGACTGGTCAAAATCGCCTAGACATGCGCCAGACCAGTTCTTCACGGGGGCATCGCCGCCAAGCGCGCACAGGCCGAACAGAGCGGGAGTTCCAATCATGTAGAGCTGCGATGATCCCACATGCTCCACCCTGATCTGCCGCACGTACTTGCTCCTCAGCGCCTTGGCCTTCTCGGCATCCGCAACCGGAACGGCTTCGTCGCCGCGAACCACGATGGCCTTGACCTTCTTCGAGCCGAGTACTGCCCCGAAACCGGACCGTGCAGCGGCCCGGCCTCTGTCGTGAATGATGCAGGAAAGCAGACTTCCCCGCTCTCCTGCAGGGCCAATGCACGCCACTTGGGAGTCACGGCCATACAGCCCTTTCAGGGTGCTATCCACTTCGTACGTGGTCATCCCCCAGAGCTCTAGCGCATCCTTGAGCTCAGCGCGGCCGTTGTCGATGGAGAGATAGACGGGAGTGTCGGACGCGCCAGTCAAGAACACCATGTCGTAGCCCGCGCGCTTCAGCGCGGGGCCAAAGTATCCTCCGGAGTTTGCGTCTCCCCAAGTCTGCGAGATCGGCGATTTGCCCATTACGGTGAATCTGGAGCCGATCACGGCCGGACTTCCGGTAAGCGGTCCAGTCCCGAACGCTACAATGCTGCCCGGATCCAGCGGGTCCAGGCTGGCCTTCTGATTGTCGTATGTCATCCGCATCCCGATGCCATAGCCGCCGAGGTAATCTCGGCACATCTTCTCATCCAGGCACTGGTCTGTCAGCTTTCTTTCAGAAAGATCTACCCATAGTATCCTGCCCATGTATCCACCAAGCATTGCAGTCCCCCCGTTCGCGCTCTCATTGTGCCCCCAAGATACCCCTCTATCCCTTGACAGCTCCTCCAGTGAGCCCGCTGACCAGGTGTTTCTGGATGAACATGAACAGCACTATCGGAGGAATGGTAAACAGCACTGCGGCCGCCATCATGTCGCTCCAGTTAATAGTGAACTCCTCTCGGAACGAACTGAGGCCCACCGACAGCACCCAATTGCCCTGGCTGCTCACAAGCGTGCGCGCAAAGAAGAACTCGTCCCAGGCAAGGATGAAAGCGAATATCGATACAGCCACCATTCCCGGGAGCACCAGTGGCATTATCACCTGCCATATCATCTGCCCAACGGTGCAGCCGTCGATCATGGCCGCTTCGTCCAGCTCCTTGGGGATCGCGTCAAAGAATCCTTTCAGCACCCATATGCTCATCGGCAACGTGAAAGCTGTGTTCGCGACTATCAGCCCGCCCAGCTTGTCGTGGAGTCCGGTCCGCCTGAACAGCACATATATGGGTATCGCCAGAAGCGATGCAGAGAGCATCTGAGTCCCCAGAATGGCAAGTCCAGTGACTGAATTGAGCGTCGTCTTGTAGCGTGATAGGCTGAATGCCGCGCCTGCAGCCAGCGGCATCGACAGGGCGACAGTGCCCACTGCCACGATGAGAGTGTTCACAAACCACTGCCCTATCGGCTTGGCTTCGCAGATCCTCTTGAACGCGTTGAGCGATGGATCCTTTGGAAGCAAGCTAGGGCGCTCGGTGAACATGCTCTCAGCTGTGATTGACTGCACGAACATCCAGTACACCGGAAAGTTGAGGGCAAATACCACGATTACCGCAACGACTAGAACAGCGATGCTTCCCTTCGGTCTCCTCATGCTGCCCTCAAGCCTCCTCTCTCAGGAAAACCCTCGAATAGACCAACGTGATGACCAAGGTGAACCCAAGCGCAAGTATGCCGACGGCAGATGCCGAACCGAGACGGAAGTACTTGAAAGCCTCCAGATAAGTGATTACCGGCAGGATCTCGGTGGCCTTCGCGGGCCCTCCCCCCGTGAGAAGATAGATTATGGAAATCCTCTTGAATGTGTAGAGAATCAGCATCATGACCAACACGGAGTTCACTGGCTTCAGCCCCGGCAGGGTAACATGGACGAACTGCTGCAGTCGGCTTGCGCCGTCCACATTCGCAGCCTCGTAGAGCTCTCGTGGAATAGCCTGCAACCCCGCTAGCAGCACCACCGTGGCGAGTGGGAATTGCTTCCATATGGTCACAATAGTCACAGTCCAAAGCGCCATCGCTGAATCAGTGACCCATCCCACCTGCGAGCCCAGAAGGCTGTTGACGATGCCGAACTGGTAGTCCAGCATCCAGTTCCACGTCATTACCGCTGCCACTTCGGGGATAGCCCACGGCAACAGCACCAGTCCTCTGAGTATCGCCCTGCCCGGAAAGTCCAGGTTCAGAAGCAACGCTGTGAACAACCCAATCGCGTAAGAGCCAATGGTTACTCCAAACGTGTAGATCAGAGTAATCCAAAGTGATCGCCAGAAGTCCGGATTGCTCAACCACTCAGCGTAGTTAGACAGCCCCGCGAATGACGGCGGCGAAAGTGAGATCAAGGGTGCATCGGTCAAGCTCAGCCCGATCGTCGTCAAGATAGGGTATATCACTACTGCGCCCATTACTATCGCAGCGGGCAAGATCAGGGCAGCTGATACCCTGTTCACGGCTGTATTGGGCAACGCTGTTCGCATTCGGCTCACCAAGAATAGCCTCCTAAACTATGACTAGCTACGACTGATAATGATCGTGAGAGGGCGGATAGATATCCGCCCTCTCGATGTACCATCTTGCTACCGCTTGAGTGTGGCAGCCCACTTCACCATTTTCTGCTGCACATCGTTCATGGCCGCTTCCACAGTGGTCCGCCCGCCCCATACGCTGGCGATGCCATCGACCACCATTCGCTGAACTTCGCCGGCATACTCCTCAAAGCCAGGTGCGGAGTAGCCGAATCCAGCAGGATACTTGGCAGCCACATCCACCATACCCTCGATCCACGGATGCTCTTTCGCGAGCTTAGGGCTGATCTCCGCATTCTGCCCCGGGATCTGCAGTAGATCCTCGAGCCATCTGCTCTGCCACTCAGGCTGGTTGTAGACTGAGAGTAGCGCAAACGCCTCCTGCTTGTGCTTGGCCCGAACAGGAATCGTGTAGAAAGCCCCGCCCGTGATGGCCGCATGCGTCGGAGTGGGCGGAGCGGCGAATCCCACATACTCATAGAGATCCGGAGCCGCTTCCTTCACATACGTGATCGCCCAAGGTCCATCTATGAGCATCGCGATCTTCTCTTCGACGAACATCTTGCGCAGCATCGGGCCGTCAAGGCCCTTGGGAGTCAGGCCTTCGTCGAAGAAGCGCTTCAGGAATTCCAGGCCTTCGATGGTCTTGGGATTGTTCGCCGTGGGCACGCCATCCTTGGAGAAATCGCCCCCGAAGCCGATAGCCCACTGCATGAGCGGGATGTAGGCCTCGAGGACATCAGCTGTTCTGGTGGCGAAACCGTACCCGAAGGCACCGGTAGCCTGCTTCACTTTTCGTGCGGCAACCAGCATCTCCTCGGGCGTGGTGGGCACAGCAACGCCCGCCTTGTCCAGCAACTTCTTGTTGTAGATCAACCCGTTGGGCGAAGCCGTGAGGACGACGCCGTAGGTCTTCCCATTGTACTGAGCCACTTTCTGAACCGGGAGCAAGTTGCTCTTCCAGTCCGCCTTGGCCAGGTAGTCATCGAGGGGCTCAAGCAGGCCCATACGCATGAGCTTGGGCATCATGTTGGTGAACACAGGAGCCAGGTCAGGCGCGCCTCCGCCTGCCATGTCGATGAGCAGTTTCTCCTCATACTGACCCGCTGGAACCAGCGCGGGGACCACCTTCACACCGGGGTTCTGGGATTCGTAAAGGGCTACACCATCTTTGAACCAGTCGCCGGTTCCAGCTTCACCCCACATCCAGCTTGGGAACTGAATCTGCTTGTTTGCGCCGCTAGCAACTCCGATCGGCGCCATGACCAGAGCTATCAGGAGAGTGGCCATCATCATTCGTTTCATCGAACCAGAGCACCTCCTAGTAGTCGTTTAGATCTGCATCCGTTCGTCCAGCTGTTATGCGTAGAGTCCAGGTCATGCTGTGTGGTGCCTGCATCACCTCCCTCTCGAACCCCTAGAAGCTTCCGCCTGAGCTTGACTGTACATCTGAAACAGTCAGAAATCGGACAGGCTCTCCAAGTCGAGCTCCACGGCCATAAGGTGCGCCCTCATCGCCCTCTCGGCGCCCCGCGAGTTCCTAGCCTGGACACTCTTGAACACTTCGTTGTGGGTCTCGTAATAGCCGTCGACCGGCCCCACAATGCCCACCGCGGGATAGTAGATTCTCTGCATTAGGTCGAGGATCTGCCCAAGTGCTCTGATGAGGATCCTGTTGTGTGTCGCCTCAGCCATGCTCAGGTGGAATTGCTTGTCGGCTGCTGTGAGTGATTCGGAGTCTCCTGCCGATTCATGTAGACGCTCCATCGCCTGCACAAGCCCAGCGATATCCTCGGCAGTGGCCTTGCGCGCCGCAAGAGCCGCTATGGCCGGCTCGATGATTTTTCTGGACTCCAAGATCTCAAAGGGACTCCCTTCTTCCACCAAGAGCAGATCGGACCTGTCAATCCCCCCGGGGCTTACCTTGGCAAGATACGTTCCGGCGCCCGGGCGCCCCTGTATCACGCCGCTCAGCTTGAGCGCGCCCAGCGCCTCGCGCACACACGTCCGGCTGACTCCGAACCTCTCGGCTAGGACTCGTTCGGGGGGAATGCGCTCTCCCTCTCTGATCTCACCGCTCTCAATCATCTTGCGGAGACCGTCCAGCACCTCGGAGTAGAGATTCCGGGGCTGCAGCACCATCTCTGACCACTGCCCTTCTCAATCATGAGGTCAATTGGTCTGTTTATCCTACCAAGATGATTCGACGCGGAGAGTGCTAGTCCTGCCTCTCGGACCCAAATCGACCTTCCAATTGCGAAGCCGAGTAATGGGAATAATCCAAACACAGTCTCGCCATGACCGCGCATGCTATGGGCAGTGCATCCTCACTCGGCGCGAAATGTCCATTGTGCAGCGGATAAGCCGCATCGCCCGCCGTCGTGCAGCCGAAGAAGAGATAGCAGCCGGGCACTCTCTCGGCGAACAAAGAGAAATCGTCAGCAGCCATGCTGGGCTTTGTATGCTGGATGCACCCCGGCCCCAGCACTTCCTGAGCTGACCCGGCGGCAATCTGGCACATCCGCTCGTCATTCGCGAGCGTTGGGAGGAGTCGGTCATATGTCAGATGCGACTCTACCCCGCAGGCTCTTGCGGACATCGTCGTCACTTCCTCAATCCTCGAGGCCACCAGCTCCCTCACCGGCTCTCCCAGCGTGCGGACTGTACCAGTAATGACGGCACGGTCGGCGATGATGTTCCGCGCCTTGCCCGAGTGCAGTGTGCCCACCGTAACAACCGCCGCTTCCATCGGGTCCACATTCCTCGAAACGATCTGCTGTAGGCCGATCACCACAGCCGAGGCCGCCAGAACGGCATCGCGTCCCCGATGGGGCATCGCCCCGTGCGCAGTGGAGCCAGCTAGTTCAATGTCGAAACTGTCGAGCGATGCCATGACGGGGCCTTCGCGGATCCCTACCTTGCCGACCTCAAGATCAGGCCACATGTGAAGCCCAAACACGGCATCAGGCTCGTGCTCAGTCAGAACGCCCGCATCAATGAAAGCCCTTGCCCCGCCGTCCGTTTCCTCCGCGGGCTGGAACATGAAGACCACTGCCCCCCGCATCCGGCAGGCGTACTCCTTGAGGACCGCGGCCACACCCAGCAAGGCCGCACAATGCATGTCATGGGCGCACGCATGCATCAGGCCCGGATGCTCGGACGCGTATGGCAGGCCAGTCTCCTCGTAGACTGGAAGGGCGTCCATGTCGGCCCTTAGCGCCACCATCGGACCGGGTGAGGCGCCCCTGAGCACAGCCACCACGCCTGTTCCACCCACTCCCGTTCTGACCTCGAGACCGAGGTCTCGAAGCCTGTTCGCTATCAACCGGGCCGTTGCATGCTCTTCAAACCCCAGCTCAGGGCACCGGTGTATGGCCCGTCTCGCCGCGACCATGGCTTCCTGTGCGGCAATGGCCCTGGCGAGAATGGAGTTGCTCTCGCATGCTTTCATGTAGCTTCATCCTCACTTCATGATCTGTCTCGCGCCTGGCTCAGTTCATGTCCACTATCTTCCCGGGGTTGAGGATCAGGTTCGGATCCAGTGCTGCCTTGATGGATTTCAGTACCTGCATCTGTGCCCGGTCTACGAAGCGTTCCAGCGGCCTAAGCCGCTTGGCGCCTATCCCGTGCTCGCCCGACAGGTTCCCTCCATGTCGGTAGGTCGCGCTGTACATCTCATGAAGCGCCTTTTCTTTGGTGGTCTCCCAGGTCGCATCGTCCATCCCCTCCCTCAGGAGAGTCGCATGGATGTTCCCATCTCCCGCGTGCCCGAAAGCCGGGATCTTGACGTCGAACTCCTTCGATATCTGCGATATGCTCGTAAGAAGCTGGGGTATCTCTGAGGTTGGAACGGTGATGTCCTCCATGCAGTAGATGGGGCTCACCACGCGAAGAGCTTCTGCAACGCACTTGCGCGCCTTCCATATGCGGTCCTGCGTGGCCAGGTTGTCCGCGATGTATACCTCGAGCGCTCCGCACTGCATGCACAGATGGCCAATTGCCTCGTATTCGGATTCAACCTGCTGCTCGCTGTTGCCTTCGAGTTCGACTATGAGATAGGCGGCGGCATCGCTGTGCGGTAGAGACGAATTGAGGTACAGTTCGGCCGCTTTGATGGACAGGCTGTCCATGAATTCCACTGCCGTGGGGACAATGCCGCTCTCGGTCATCACACGCGGCACCACTTCAATAGCCTTCTGCATATCGTCAAAGGGAGCCAAAAGGTCCACTTGGAACTTGGGGAGTGGAAGCAATTTTAGCCAGGCCTTTGTGATCACGCCGAGCGTTCCCTCCGACCCCACGAACAGATGTACCAGGTCATAACCTGTGACATCCTTGACACACTTCCCGCCAGTCGTCACGATCTCGCCAGTGGGCAGCACCACCTCCAGCCCGTAGACGTGCTTTGAAGTCGTGCCGTATTTCACCGCCTTGTTGCCGCCGGCGTTCTCTGCCAGGTTGCCGCCTATCTGCGAGCTCTCTGAGCTACACGGGTCCCCGGCATACAGCAACCCTTGCTCTCGCGCGATTCTCTGAACCTCGCCCGTGGTTACGCCGGGCTCAACAACCATGAACAGGTTGCGTCGGTCTACCTCTATCACCCGATTCATGTTCTCGAGGGACAAGACTATGCCCCCGTGCATCGGCACACACCCGGCCGATAGCCCTGTCCCTGCTCCTCTCGGGGTAACCGGTATCATCTCTCTGTTGGCCAGTCGCAGGATCGCGGAGACTTCGGCCGTTGTGTTCGGCTTCACCACGACATCCGGCATGCACACATACGCTGCTTCTGACACCTCATCGTGGGCATACGGAGCGAGCTTCTCCGGGTCCGTGACCACGCGAGCCGGATCCAGAATCCGCGCCAACTCGTCAACTACCTTCCCTGTCACAGCTGCATATCGTCCCATGGTCTTTCACCTCGCTCCGGCCAGACGCGCATTCTTCGCCGTCTTGATCTTCTCGATCAGCTCGGGCACCACGTCGAAGAGGTCGCCCACGATGCCATAGTCGGCAACCCTGAAGATCTGGGCGTCTTTGTCTTTGTTGATCGCCACGACAGTTTCCGATGTCTGCATGCCGGCAAGATGCTGTATGGTGCCGGATAGTCCGATCGCCACATAAAGGCGCGGCGACACCGTCTTGCCGCTCAATCCTATCTGGTGCGGATACCCCACCCATCCCAGGTCCACCACATCGCGCGTCGCGCCGACGGCCGCGCCGAGCAGCCCGGCGAGCTCCTCCACCAACTTGAAGTTGTCGCGGCTCTTCAGTCCTTTGCCGCCGGCCACGACAATCTCCGCATCTTGCACGCTCACATCCTGCGATGTGTCGCGAACGAACTCCAGCAAGCGCTCTCCCGCAGACTGCGCGTCATCGCATGCAGCCGCTCTGACAACGATTTCACCGTGTCGCCCGGGATCCCGGGGAAGCGGCCTGGCCGATTTGGGCCTGACCGTCGCCATCTGAGGTCTGGCAGAAGGCGTCTTGATTGTCGCCATGACATTTCCGCCTATGGCCGGCCTAGTCTGCAAAAGCAGTCTTTCTTCATCGTCTATGTCAAGTCCGGTGCAGTCAGCTGTCAGCCCTGCGCCGAGTCTGGCGGCAACGTGCGGCATCAGAGTCCTGCCGGCAGTGGTGGCAGCAGCCAGAACGATCTCTGGGCGAATCTGGCCGATCAGAGCCGCCAGTTCCGCCGAGTGACGCCTGGGGATAAACCACTCGAGGCTGGAATCGTCCACCAGGTAGACGACATCGGCGCCTCGTTCCACTATCTCGCGTCCAAACGCCTCGAGGCGATGACCGATCACCACGCACGCAAGGCTTACTCCCAACTTGTCAGCGAGCGTCCGACCCCTGGCCAAGAGCTCGTACGTCACAGAGTGCACCGATCCGCCTCTTTGCTCACCTACGACTAACACGCCTGAGTATTCCACCGATTCACCCTCTCTCGGGAAACGCAAGTGCTAGATGACTTCTTTCTCTATCAGCAGATCGACAAGCGAGCCCACAGCGGCACCTCCCGAGTCCTGCCGGCGAAGGACCGTGTCGCGCGCGAACTTCGGCCTGAAGACCTGCACTACGCGAGTAGGCGACCCCGTAAGGCCTGCTGTGTCGCGGGTCAGCCCCAAATCATCAGGGGTCAACAGCGGGACCGGCGCCGCCTTCGCAGCCAGCTTCCCGGGAAGAGTGGGGAAGCCGGGCTGGTTGATGTCCTTTACTACCGTGACAAGGGCGGGCAGCGGCATCCGGACACGCTCGAAGCCCTCTTCAACTACCCGCTCTACGACCACATGGTCCTGCTTGACCTCAATCCCTCTCACGTAGGTAGCGACCGCTATGTCCAACATGGCAGAGATCATGGGACCGACCTGCCCGGTTTCACCGTCAGTCGCCCTCTCTCCGCAAAGGACGAGATCGTTCGGGCCCAGTCTCCTCCCTGCCACATGCTCTATCGCCAGTGCCAGCGCCCGCGCTGTGGCCAGGGTGTCGGAGCCGGCGAATCCCCGGTGACACAGGAGATGAGCCTCATCGGCCCCCATGGCTATTGCCTCTCTGAGGGCCCGGGACGCCGGAGGCGGCCCCATGCTCAGAACCGTGACCTTTGAGCCATCGATCGACCTCTTCAACTCGAGCGCCGCCGCAAGGGCATTCTCGTCTAGCGGGTTGATGACGTTCTCATGATCGGTCCTTACCATAGTCCCGGTCTTCTCGTCCATCTTGACGTTGGACGTGCCGGGTACCTGCTTGAGCAGTACTAATAGATTCACATTGACCACGCGCCTCTTCAGTGTTCTCTATCGTCAGTGCTCGCAGCCGTGGACCGCTGCCTGCAGCGCATGCACCGCAGCCTGAAGGTCCGGACGCTGCCACACGTTCCGCCCGAATACTATGCCGCGCGCGCCCAGACTCGCTGAACGCCTGGCGCCTTCGACTACACTATCGAATTCGGGCCGAGTCTGTCCTCCCAAGACCGTAACCGGAACAGGCGACCAGCGCACGACCTGGGCGAATTCATCGTCCGTCCCCAGAAGCGGCGTCTTGAGAATATCGGCGCCCAGTTCGACAGCGATTCTCATCATGTGCCGCAGCACTTCCACGCTGGCCATCTCCTCCTCGGTGGAGGTTATGCCCCACAGAACCGTCTCAAGCATGACGGGCATGCCGAGCCTGTGCGCCTCCTGTATCGAAGCCGCTACGATCTCCAGGTTGTACGCATACAGATCCAGTTCGCGCTGGCCGAAGACCAGCACCATCTTGATGGCGTCCGCCCCGAGGCGTACAGCGTCCTCTACCTCGAGGATTCGCCGGTAATCCTCTGTCTGCGCCTTTCTGCCAGGCACTGTGTTGCTCATGTAGTAGTCAGCGGCCAGCACGACTCCCGGGGCGTTTCGACGTTCCCAGAGCCCGCACACGCGTTCGAACAGCCCCGGGTTGAGCAGCAATGCATCTACTCCCGATTCGATCAGTGCCTGAACCTTCTGCCGCGGATCCTCAAGCCCGCGCGGAACGCCCTCGATTCCATGGTCGACTGCGACTATGACTGATTTGCCTGTAGCGGCGTTGAATAGCCTGCTCATGCGGATCTGAACTCCAGTGTTCATCCGCCGGCGCCCCCTCTCTCCATGTACATCTACAGCGTACAGCGTCTACCTGTCGGTCAGCAGAATAACCTTCAGAGTGCCGCCGGCCTTGATCGTGTCGTAAGCATCATGTATCTTGGTGAGCGGAAAACGGTGCGAGATCAGGCGCCCGACAGGCACCTTGCCGCCTGCTATCCACTCTGTGGATATGCGATAAAGGTCCTTCTCTTCCTTGCCGCCGACTCCGATCCACTCGCTTCCGATTATCGATATCTCGTTGTAGTGGATCCAGTTGGGATCTATGGTTATGGACTGCCCCGCCCCGCCGCCGCCAAACAGCACCACGCGGCCGCGTTCGCCGACAAGCTTCATGCATGATTCCATGACCTTGCTGATCCCCACAGTCGCCATGCATACGTTGGCTCTCCGACCGCTGGTCCATTCCAGAACGGCCTCTTCCACTGATACCGCATTCGGATCGATTACCACTTCAGCGCCGAATTCAAGGGCCAAGGCGCGTCTTTCGGGGATCGGCTCTACAGCCATGACGCTTCCGCCTGATCGAGCCGCGGCCGCCACGATTCCGAGCCCCATCGGGCCCGCGCCCACAACCACGACTCGGTCGCCTGCGATGACCTTCGCGCGCTCCCTGACGGCATGTATGCAGTCAGATAGGGGTTCTACGAACGTGCCCTCTTCGTAGCTGACATTATCGGGCAGACGGTAGGAATACTGCAGGTTTGAACGAGTGATCTTGGCATACTCGGCGTATCCGCCTTCTCCCTCAGCAACTACCCGCCAGCCAACTTCAAACCCCTTGACCTTCGACCCCACCGCCACCACATCGCCTGTCCATTCATGCCCCGGATTCACAGGGAAAGGAATCGGCTTGTAGTTTGGCACGGAAAACTTCCGCATCTCTGTCGGGCATATCCCGCAGGCGCGCACTCGCACCAGAATCTCATCAGGTTCTATGGTTGGAACGGGCGACTCGACTATCCGAAGATCCCCGATTCCGAACAGCTTTACTTCCTTCATCGTTGACGGCGTACTCACGTCCAGAAAACCCTCCTAGCAGCATCTGTTATTGCTTCACCTACTACCTTGGCGTCTTCGCATTCCCCGCAAGCAGGCTCACGTAATCCATGAACCGGCCGTAGTGATGATCGTAGGCGTCTGCGCAGGCTTCGCGCACGTTCACGGCGCCCCGGAAACCGACCCATCTCTCCCGGAGGTCACGGGCGTCGACAATGCCCACAGCCCGCCCCGCCAGAAACGCCGAGCCAATGGGGGCTCTCACCGAGCCCGAAGTGCGCATCTGGTCATGCCGACACACATCTGTGACGATCTGTGTCCAGAGCTCGCTCTGGCTTCCGCCGCCTGCCGCCCTTATCTCGTATTCGCCCAGAAGTCCTTCCCGGGATAGCTCGGCCAGAGACGAACGAAGCGCGAATGCCACTCCCTCGAGGGCTGCGCGGTACACGTGGCCGCGCGAGTGGCCCGGGCCCAGTCCCAGCAGGGCCCCGGACATTTCCGGGCGAACTTCGGGGCTTCTCTGACCGGTGAGGTACGGCATGAACACCAATCCATCGCTGCCCGCGGGCACGCGGACCGCCTCGTCTTCCAAAGCGGCGTGGTCGGGCATGGATCCGTCCCACGCCAGCACTCCTCGGATCCACTCGATCAAAGCGCACCCCGTCCCAAGCACGCTGCTTACCAGGTAACTCCCTGGCACAAGGCCCGGAGTGAGGATGAAACCAGGGTGAATCCACATTCTCGACACGGGAGACATAGTAGCCAGAGTGGAGCCGTAGAGCAGGGCAAGAGATCCCTCGTCGATAACGCCCGTGCCCACCATCTCGGCCGCGGCGTCGCCCGTACCTGCAATGACCGGCGTGCCTTCCGGCAGGCCCGTCTCGCGGGCCGCATCGCCGTTTACGGCGCCCACAACTTCAGTCGACCACCTGAGAGGAGGGAGGATGGAGGGATCGATGCCCATTTTGCCAAGGGCATCGATATCCCATCTGCAGTCGCTAATGTGGTATCCATAGCCGCCATCGCCAGCGCAGAAATGGTCCCAGCACGCTTCCCCGGTGAGACGCCATACGACGTAACCCGTCGTACCGAGGACCCATTGCGTATTGCCATACACCTCGGGTTCGTGCCGTTTCAGCCACAGCAGCTTAGGAGCGACGCACTGTGTGGAAAGAGCATTGCCGCTTTGCGCCAAGATCTCATGTTCGCCGACGCCGGACACGATCTCGTCTATTTCTGCAAGTGCACGACGGTCGATGCTGTATAGAATGCCTCGACGAAGCGGCTTTCCGTCATGACCTACTGGCACCAATGTAGGGCATGTGCCGCTTACTCCAATGCTTGCTACTTTCGACCCCGCCGGCGCCTGCGACATGAGAGAACGCGCGATTTCGACAAAGTCTCCCCACCATACTTGATCAGCGTCTTGCTCCGCCCACGCGGGGTTTGGCCTGACGACCCCGTGAGGCACAGTGTGTGATGCGATTATCTGCCCCGACTCGTCGACTAGAACACCTTTAGTCGACGATGTGCCGATGTCTACCCCGACTAGAAACACGTCTTCCATCCTCCAAGCTAGATAGTTTCGCTTAGTCGGCGTGCGCCGGTATGGCCGGTTCGGCGAACCTATCACGAAGCAGCCTGACATCGCCGGCCACTGGAGTTCCCCATTTCACTCCGGTATAGGCACCCGGCTGCAGGCCGAAAATCGTTCCGTATTGGAATATGGCCACTCCTGGGGCGCCCGCCTCGCGGGCTATGTCGACGAGTTCGGCCACATACTTCATGTCCGGAGCTCCCGGCAGGAAGTTGCAGTTCTTGCCCGCCAGCGGATGCGGCACGCCAAGCGCGGATATACCTGGGTACAGCTTGGTTCCTTCGCGCATGGCGCTTTGGAGTCTGCCCACTGTTTGCCTGTAGTACTCAGGCGAGTACCAGTAGACCATGGGGCACACGAAGTCCAGGAACTTCGAGAACCCTATCCAGTCGCAGTATACCTGGCTCGGAGACGTCCTCGGATTGGGGAACACCGCCGCCGACAGCTTGGTCTTGGGCGAATGGCCCTTGACGATGCTATGAATGTGCTCCACAGTGTCATGCACGTTCTGGTTGTAGTAGTTGATCACTGCGCCGATCCTGTCGAGGGCCGCCCCAAGATCCTCGTAGTTGAGGGAGTCGAAACCTTTGCCCGCCAAGAGATCCACTACCTGATCGAGGTTGAGTCCGTAGCGCTCTTTGATGTTCTTCTGGCAGTTGCCGCAGAAACACGCGGAACGAGGATAGCGGATGAAGTCGAGGTTGATCCCGTCCACCGGGTACTTCTCAAGAACCTCTTTCACCAGCGAACCGAGGTACTGCCGGTACCCTACATGGCTTGCGCACACAAATTCGCTGCGCTTGCCCAATCTGTCCACGACGGCCCATTCAGGATGCTCCGCCAGCGGGGGCTGCTTGCCCTTCACGGCTTCCGCCTTTATGTCGCCCTCGGTAAACACGGAGAAGTAGGCGTGAACCTCAATGCCGGCCTCGTGCGCCATCCTGACTACGTCTCCGAAGCTGTCATACTCATAGCAGGCCTCGTGGCTCAGACCAATTTCGCTCGGATACCAAAGCGCCGGCGCTGTGTCGGCCATGCGCGCCTTGACAAGCCAGAGGAGCATGTTGGCTCCAAGGCTCTTGGCATTATCAACGATCTTCTTCACATCTTCGGGTCCATAATGCCCGCTCAGAATCCCATCCTGCTGCGATTCCACCCAGAGAGCGCGTCCTTCCCTAATCGCCATCTTGGTTGCCATCCCCTTCCACAATACTCTGGTGCATTGCATATCGGCATACGTGTCTCCGGCGTTTTCTACCTTGGCTGCTCACTCCTTTGCGGCTTTGCCCGAACGTGTTATGCGCCCACAATCCGCCTAAAGCGATCTGATGATGTGAAAACTGATCACATCGCTCCGGTGGAACGTCCTGGAGTACCACATGGGATTCCCGTCAGGAGCGTAGTGGGTATGCTCAAGGAGCATCAACAGATGCCCCACAGGCACTCCGAGTCTCTCGCTGACTATGGCATCAGCTGTATATGGATATAGGTAGGCCAAGGCCTGGCGTATCTGGCCGTGCCTGTCCGACAAGTAGCGCAACATCGACTCGCCGATGCTATCCTCATCCTCTTCAGTGATGTACTTGGTGGGTATGAAGTTAATATCATAGCAGAAGGGAGTACCATCGGCAGTACGCACGCGCTCCATCACGGAAACCGGATCTCCAATGGAGATGCCGAGTCTCTGGGCTATCAGCCTGTTCGCGCTGTCGCGCCGCCAATCCCGGAAAGCCGTTCCCGGCGTCATACCGGCGCCCTGCACGATCTGAGTGACTGAGTTGAGCCTCTCTAGTCCAGCGTCCAGCTTGAGCCGGTTGGCGAGCACAACAGTGCCCACCCTGCGCCGCCTCACAATGTATCCTTCGGATTCCATGCGCTGAAGCGCCTCGCGAAGAGCAGTCCGGCTCACCCCGAGCTGCTGGGCCAGGGCTGTTTCCGGGGGGAGTTTCCCGCCTGCAAGATCGCCCGCGGCGATGTACTCCATTATTCGCTCGTACGCGCGCGATGGGACCGACTGCCCATTTCCGATTGGCTCCAGAGTCTTCACAGTCTTCACAGTCTTCACAGTCTTCACGGTAGACCACCCTTTCACTTCCGAGCGAAAGGTATTACGTAATACCATTTCGCTCTATGATGATGATATCCTGCCGCCCAAAAAGATTTTGTGTGAATGTGCGATTTCCCAGACGATTGCGCTGCCATCGTTACTCATTGGCCCCTAATCGGGCACCCCAGCCGGCGGGCAAGTGCACGCCCGCAGACGGAACAGGGCTGAAGCCCAACACCCTTCTGGCTGAGGGAATTCTCCGCCTCTTCCGGTTATCCCTTGAGCGCGTGGGGCCGGCCCTGCCTACTCCGCACACTGTCCGGCAGTTGCTGCTTCCGACACATGACATTTCTGCGCCATTGGAAAACGTCTCGGCACCTGTTGCCTTGCGACACCCAGTTGCGCATGCCAAGCTGTCTGCCAAATGGTTCTGGGCGACCCGTGACCCTGCAGGCCGGAGTCGATTCGCCGAAGTTGCCAGGGAACGCCTGAAGACGCTGCGTCTTCGCCAGGCACGCGCCTTCCGTGCCTTCCTATGCAGCAACTGGAGTATGTGTGCACAGTGGAGTATGCATGAATGGGATAAAACGGTATGTGCAGTTTCTGACGTTTGTTTTTGAGATGTGCTCACTTCTCTGGCTGGTGACGGCTCAGCTCTGCTGAAATTTAGTTTCTGCGCCTGTAGGCAATATGGAGGAATCCTTCAACGCGCGTCGAATAGGACTGAAAGGGATTCCGTCAGCCCAGTCAGAACACCCGCACTGTAGAACAAGGACTGACGACTATCGTGTGGAGGTGATCAGCCTGGGTAATTCCGATGTGGGGCGTCCTGGGGCTCTGCTTTGTATCAGAAGTAAGTATGACCTACTCCGCCCATCTGAAAGGAAGGTAGCCGATTACGTACTGGCTCATCCAGACGAAATCGTAAATCTCCCTGTGACTGAGTTAGCCCGCCGGGCGAACGCGAGCGATGCGGCTGTGATTCGCTTTAGCCAAGCTGCAGGGTTTCAGGGATTCTGGGCCTTGAAAATCGCCATTGCGAGAGACCCAGCCTCGGGTACGCCAATGCGTGAGCGCGAAAGCGGTCGCATAGCCTCACCTGCTGACCTTTTGGACCAAGCCTTCGATGATTCCGTGCGGGCCCTGAAGGACACTCGCACTATCCTCAATGTGCAGGAAGTTGAGGCAGTGGCCGATGCAATGTGGACAAGTCCGCGCACACTCTTCCTCGGAGTCGGGATATCGGGCTTGGTAGCCATGGACGCCGCGTACAAGTTCTCCCGAATTGGACTCAACGCGTTCTGCTACCTTGACCCTCATCTCCAGGCGGCAATTGCAGGCACTCTCACTGAGACGGACCTTGCGGTTGCCATTACACACTCGGGAGACACAGATATCATTGTGCAGACGCAGAGAATGGCCCGGACAGCCGGAGCCAAGACCGCCTGCATCACAAAATACGCGGGATCTCAGATTACTACTCTCTCGGACCATGTGCTGTTGACCGCGTCTGAGCAGACGATTTTCCGCACCAGTTCAATGTCGTCGCGGATTGCTCAGCTTGCAGTGGTGGACGCCATCTACAGCCTCATCCTTTGGAAGCACAGGGCCGATTGTGAGCGTGCATTGGAAAATGCGAGAGCATCTATTGCGCAGCTGGAATCTTAGCATGATCTGCTTCCCTACAGGTTGCACATGAGCTAATTCCTCTGGGAGGAGCTATCGGCAATGACCTCAAATCGCAAGGATCGCGTGATGATTGGCGTAGATGGCGGACAGACGTCACTTCGCTGCCTCATATCCAACGTAGACGGCAGGTGCCTTGCATACACAGAAGCCCATTCGAGCGTCGAAATCGGAAACCAGTTGGATCGTGAGGCCAGACTGATCGACACTGTGCAGTTGGCGCTGGGTCTTGCGAACATCGCCCCCGATCTTGTCGCCTCGGTGTGGATATCAATGACTGGCGTACCGAACCGGCACTCGAAACCCGCGGATCTGTGGAGACGCATCGTCGCCCAGGCCTTCCCAAATGCGTGTGTCGCCGTTGACTCCGACATCCTGGCAGCACTGTACGGAGCCGCACAAGCTGAACCCGGGATAGCAGCGCTGTCCGGAACAGGATCGATTGTGCTGGGGCGAAATGCGCTTGGCCATTTTGCCAGGGCAGGCGGATGGGGTTACCTGATCGGCGACGAGGGTTCAGGCTTTCACATTGGCCTATCAGCCATAAGAGCCATGACCCAGGCCGAAGACCAAATCGGACCAGCGACGTCGCTCACCGAGTTACTAGCGGAAGAACTGGACCTCGATACTCCGTATGACATCAAACATCGTCTCTACTCCCAGCGCCCTTCACCAAGGCTCATCGCCTCGCTAGCAAGACTGGTGGCCGTGGCCGCGGCTGACGGCGATCCAGTTGCCCTGGAGATACTGGCAGACGCCGGGCGACATCTAGCCTTGCTCGTTCACGCAGTGCTGCGCAGGCTTGACTTGATCGACACTTCCGCGAACGTGTATCCTGTGGGCGGAATCCTCACCCATAACAGAATGGTCAAAGAGAGCCTTCGTAAGGAGTTGTCGAATCTGGCCCCCCGGGCCATGCTGGCCGTGCCTAAGCTCCCGCCGGTGGCCGGATCGCTCATCCTTGCCAGAGAGGATTTGGGCCTCAACGCAAGCAATGAGTTTCTGGAGCGTCTTTCTGCCAGCCTGCCAAATGTGCCGACCCTGAGGGCAGACACCCGCAGAACATGGGATCTCGACAGCATCAAGGCACACATCAGGGGCAGACTCATTGTGTCCAGCCAGGCCACTCCGCCGGACCGCACTGATGATCCCTACGTTCTGACCTGCTTGGCCAGGTCAGCCCTTGCCGGCGGAGCCGTAGCAGTCAGGGCAAACGGGCCGGACGTCATTCGCCAGATGCGAGCGGCGTTCTCCGAGCCCATACTGGGGATCAACAAGGTCGACCGCGACGCGAACGAAGTATACATAACGCCGACATTCTCTGCAGCCCGCGAGATAATCGAAGCGGGAGCCGACTTCGTAGCTATTGATGCCACAATGAGGCCTCGCCCTGACGGTCGCAGCACAGCAGAGCTCATTACGGATATCCTAAGCCACTACAACATCCCAATTGTAGCCGACATTTCCACGGCGGACGAGGCAGTCGCCGCTGAGAAGATGGGGGCAGCCTTCATCGCAACCACCCTCGCTGGATACACATCGTACAGTCTGAACTCATCATCGGTGAGCCTGGAACTCATACGCGAAATCTCCTCCTCCGTGAGCATTCCCGTCATAGCCGAAGGCAGGATACTCAGCCCGGAGGAGGCCGCGATGTGCATACAGGCAGGCGCGTGGGCTGTCGTGGTCGGCTCCGCAATCACGCGGCCCAGATTGATCGCCAGACGATTTGCCGAAGCCCTGGCCAGCATCGAGCATGGCTCATGAATACCTACGAAGGGAGTACGGCTTCATGGTTTGCAGCAGATCAGACACCATGGGTGTGGGAATAATCGGATATGGTCTCATGGGGCGGAGGCATGCGCGGGTATACGCGGAGAGCGGCTTCTGCAGGATCGCGGCAGTCTCCGATTCCAGCGCCAATGCGCTGACAGACGCCGCCGCACGCTACCAGTGCGATGTCTACGATGACTACCGCCGGCTCCTCACCCGCGCCGACATTGACGCAGTGAGCATATGCTTGCCTGACTCCCAGCACTTCAGTGCAACGCGCGAGGCCGCAATGGCCGGCAAACATGTTCTGATAGAGAAACCCCTCTCTACGGATATCCGGGAGGCAGCTGAACTGGTCAAGATCGCGCATGAGAGCAGCGCCACGATGATGGTGGGTCACCTGCTGAGGTTTGACCCCCGATACAGCGCTCTCCATGCTGCGATCGACAGAGGAGAGTTGGGCAGCCTGGTTTTCATGTCTGCCATGCGCAGCAGCCCACTCACGGGACCCATGAGATACCGGGGCCAAGCATCTTTGGAGTTCCATGTGGCCATTCACGATGTCGATTTGATGCTCTGGTGCTCCGGAGATACGGTAGTCCGGGTGAACGCCATCGGTGCATCAAGAATCCTCAAAGAGATCAATGCTCTGGACGTGGTTCTCGCTACGCTCGAGTTCAAGAGCGGCCTCGTAGCCTCCCTGGAAGCTGGCTGGGTCCTGCCCGAGAGCTTCCCCTCGACTCTCGATTCAAAGCTTCGCGTTGTCGGTACATCAGGCGCTGCCATAGTGGATACGTGCAATCAAGGTCTACTGATAGCGTCCAGTGAAGGGGTCACTCTTCCCGACACGATGCGCTGGACTGAACTTGGCGGTCACGCGGTGGGGGTATTGCGAGATGAGATCCTGCACTTCATCGCGTGCGTTCGACAGGGCGAGCGCCCGCTAGTGGCCATGGACGATGCATATGAAGCGGTTGCAGTGGCGTACGCGATACAACAGTCCCTGAAATCCGGCAGACCCGAGGAAGTGGCCCATGCCCAGACCCCAAGCGCACGCACTCCCACGTGTTCTGCCAACCCCAGAAGAAGAGCTTGAGGTGTAACATGTCCTACTACGATGTTCTACTGACTGAAGAACCAAATCCCAGCTCGTGTGGGCTCGACGTCATGCCTACTCGCAAAGTGCTGCAGCTGATCAACGATGATCACAGGTACATGCACGATGTGGTCGCGCAGGCAATACCCGATATTTCACGCGCGGTCGACCTCATCGTAGAACGGCTGGAACGCGGGGGTTCACTGGTGTTCGCGGGAGCCGGCACTTCGGGCAGGCTTGGAGTACTTGAAGCCGCCGAATGCTTGCCGACGTTCGGAGTCGGCCCCGAACTCATATCTGCCACAATCGCGGGCGGGAGCGATGCTGTCTTTACGCCCGCCGAAGGCGCCGAGGATGACGAGAATGGAGGAGCGCTGGACATTGCGACCAGAGTGGGTCCGGACTCCGTGGTCGTGGGAGTATCGGCAAGCGGCGCCACTCCATATGTCAAAGGCGCACTCAAGGGGGCACACTCCATAGGCGCAGCTACCATCGCGATCGTATGCAACCACGCCGAACATGTGACTCTAGATGCCGATGTCTTGATTGCTCTGCCTGTAGGTCCTGAAGTACTGACCGGCTCAACGCGCATGAAGGCAGGTTCGGCCCAGAAGCTCGTGCTCAACATGCTTTCCACCGCGTCTATGGCGAGGCTAGGGCGCGTATACGACAATCTAATGATAGACATGCAGCCCACCAACAGGAAACTTCAGGAACGCGCAACCAGAATGCTCTCCGCTCTTTCCGGATCAAGCCGGACTCAGAGCGAGACGATCTTGAGGGACTGTGACTGGAACGTCAAGACTGCACTCGTTGTGTCAGTGACAGGAGCAAACCGAGCCAGCGCAGAGGACGCAATCGTACGCTCCAACGGCCACGCGCGCAAGGCCATCGACCTCGCCAATCGCCTGCGTAAGCTCGGCTAGGATCGCCCGTATCAGCTCACAGAGCCGACCACAGGGAGGATAGCACCATGGATAAACCCAGAATTCTGACTGTTGCTGTTGTGGGGGCTGGGATTCTCGGGAGCCGCCACGCCAGGGTATTCCACGAACACGCCGTGACGAGACTAGTGGCTGTGATGGATGTCGACTTCGAGCTCGCCGAAGCCGTCGCCGCGAAGTACGGAGCCAGAGCCTACGAAAGCATGGATCGGATGCTCGAAACCGAGAAGCCGGACGTTGTGTCTGTAGCCACTCCGGATTTCGCGCATACTCAGGCGGTCTTGGCCTCTGTCCGAAACGGTTGCGATGTGCTGGTCGAGAAACCACTCGCTACTGAGGTCGGCGAGGCCGAGGCCATTGTCGGAGAGGCCGAACGCACGGGGCGCACAGTAATGGTCAATTACAGCCAACGTTTCGTCTCCGACTTCGTGTGGATCAGGAACGCGGTGCGCAGCGGCGCGATCGGTATGCCTATCCTTGTGCAGTCCGAGAAATTCGACACACTGTATGTGCCTACGGAGATGATTGGATGGGCAAGCAAGACGAATCCGTTCTTCTTCATGAACGCACACGACTTGGACCTGGTATCGTGGTACCTCGAGTCTAGGGCTGTTGAGGTTTACGCTCAATCAGTATCCGGAGTCCTGAAAGCTAAGGGCATCGATGCGGTAGATGGAATTCAGGCAGTGTTGAGATTTGAGTCTGGCGCATCTGCCGCATTCCACTCGTCATGGGTTCATCCGGACACATACCCTGTGGTAGCAGGGGGCAGCCTTGAGATCATCGGGACGGACGGCTTCATCAGATACTCGATGTCAGATCGTCGGGCTTGCCTATACACGGGTTCTTCTGCCCAGGAGATCAGCTTCGGAGGCGCCCATACGGCAGATGAACGCAGAGGACGGGTAACTGGGGCCTTTGTAGCATCTGTAGACCATTTCGTCTCGTGTATCCTGTCCGGAGATGAGCCGGTGACATCGGCACGCAGAACACTCCATGTGACGAAGGCACAATGTGCAGTAGTCGAAGCCGCACAGCGCAACCAAATCATCCGTATCGTCCAATAGCATCCATCCCGTAAGGTGGGGACGTTGGGGCCAGAGCCCATCGTCCCCACCTTCGTCTCATAGCGTCCGATACGCCCCTCTAGCTAGCAAAAGCCCGCTCACCCCGATCTCGTTTGGACATGGCACGCGCAGTAGTGTCCGTCTCCGAGATTCGTGAATTCCGGCTCCATCTGCCTGCAAATCTGCCGAGCGCTGCTGCACCTCGGGTGGAATCTGCATCCTGACGGTGGGTTGATTGGGCTTGGGACGTCACCCTCCAAGAGTGCGCGATCCCTCTTTGCCTTGGGATCAGGAATCGGAATGGCAGCCATCAAAGCCTGAGTGTAGGGATGCCGGGGGGCCGAGTACAGAGCGGATGTTGACGCAAGTTCCACAATCTGGCCCAGGTACATCACTGCAACCCGATCGCTGACATGTTTGACTACACCGAGATCATGAGCGATCAGGATGTAAGTCAGTCCTCTTTCCTGCTGAAGATCCTGGAGAAGGTTGATAACCTGTGCCTGTACCGATACGTCCAGCGCAGAAACTGGTTCATCGCAGATGATCAACTTGGGGTTAAGCGCCAGCGCGCGCGCCACTCCGATGCGTTGTCGCTGGCCTCCCGAGAATTCGCGGGGATATCTTGACGAATAGGATCTGTCAAGGCCAACCTGTTCCAGCAGCTCGAGAACACAGCGCTCGCGTTCGCTCTTCTGACAGACCCGGTGAATTCGGAACGGCTCGCCGATGATCTGCGCAACGCTCATGCGAGGGTTCAGAGAAGCAAACGGATCCTGAAACACAATCTGCATCTCGCGCCGAACTGCCCGCAGGCCCTTCTTGGACATGCCGACGATGTCGAGGCCATCGAATGTGATCTCTCCCGAGGTCGGCCGTTCAAGCCCCATGATCAGCTTCCCTGTAGTAGACTTACCGCACCCGCTTTCACCCACAAGGCCCAGAGTCTCGCCTCTGTGCACATCGAAGCTGAGTCCGTCAACAGCGCGCACCACGCCCACCTGCCGCTGTACTATGGTCCCCTGCATTATCGGAAAGTGCTTGACCAAGTTCTCCACATGTAGCAGCACATCAGTCAAGTCCTACACCCCCAAAACGGCGCTGCACCGCACATGATGGCCCGGAGCTACCTCTCGGAGGTCTTGAGCATGTGCAGAGCAATGCCGGGTGGCCCGAGAACATCTGGGCCCGAACCTGCATCCGTTCGGCACATTCAGCGGACTGGGCACTGTGCCTTCTATAACGTTTAGTCGGCGTTTGGTGCCATTGAGTCTGGGAATCGACCCCAGCAAGCCAACTGTGTATGGGTGCAAAGGATTCTCGAATATGCTCTCCACACTCGCAGACTCCACAATCTGACCCGCATACATCACTGCAACCCTGTCAGCCGTCTCAGCAATGACTCCCAGGTCATGCGTTATCAGTAGAGTAGCTGTATGATACTCGTTCCTCAGTCGACGCATTAGCTCCAGTATCTGAGCTTGAATAGTGACATCAAGAGCCGTAGTGGGTTCATCGGCAATCAGCAACCTGGGATTACAGGCCAGTGCTATCGCAATCATCACTCTCTGCCTCATGCCCCCGCTCATTTCGTGAGGGAAATCCCGCACTCGCCTTTCTGGAGACGGTATACCGACTTTGCGAAGCATCTCGATTGCTCGCTCCTGCGCATCCCGTCGCGATACATGATCATGGTGCATGATGGTCTCCATAATCTGCTCGCCCACGGTGAATACCGGGTTCAGGCTCGTCATCGGTTCCTGAAACACCATGGCCATGTCTCTTCCGCGCATCCGACGCATCTCGGGCTCCGGCAGCATCAAGATGTCCCTGCCCTCAAAGAGGACCTTACCGCCTTCTATCGCCCCAGGTGGACTGGGCACGAGTCGTATCACCGATAGCGAAGTCATGCTCTTCCCGCATCCGCTCTCACCCACAAGACCGAGGGTTTCGCCAGCGCCTATCGAGAATGACACGCCGTCCACTGCGGTGATTGTCCCGTTCTCAGTCTGGAAACGCGTGGTAAGATCCTCCACAACTAACAGATCTTCAATCACTTCTAATGGTCCCCCACCTACTTGTCTATCGATGCGACAGCCGCATTGAGAAACCTGGGCCTGAGGCCCAGCAGAGCTTCATTTTCCCTTGTCTCGTGAACCCTGTTTGTGAGAAGCACAACAATGAGGTCGCGTTCCGGATCAATCCAGAGGGCAGTACCAGTGAACCCGGTATGGCCGTACGCCCTGTCCGATATGAGGCTTCCAAATGACGTATTCGGCCCCTTGAGCTGCCACCCCAGCCCTCGATTGTCCCCCATGCCGGCTGTGAAATTGTGCGTGGCTAGCTCAATAGTCGCTGGAGATAACACCCTGGTACCGTTGTAGTATCCATTCCCCAAGTACATCTGGGCAAACTTCGCAATATCGGCCGCCGTCGAGAAGACGCCTGCATTGCCGCTCACACCGCCCATGGCCAGAGCGTCTTCATCGTGAACCGCGCCCCAAGCTACAGAGTCCTCAGTGTGGAGATCCAGGAACTGACCAGTCTTGTGAAGCCACGCCCACAGCTCCTCACCTCTTTCACACGCGGTCCGCCGCTCTGTGGGAGCCAACCGCGCGCGTTCCGCGAACCTTTCGGTTGCATAGTAGCCAGTATCGTCCATTCCCAGCTTATCGAAGAGTTCTCGGCGAGCGAATGTGTTGAGGCTTTCGCCAGTGACTGTTTCCACGAGCAAGCCGAGGAGAATGAAGCCCATACAGCTATACTCAACCTGGCTCCCCACCACCAACTCAGGAGTCAGCGAACACATGAACTGCACACAGTCGTCTCTGCCATCAGCGCGAGTGTAGACGGGAACCCAGCCCGGCAGGCCAGATGTATGTGTCAGCAAGTTCATCAGTGATATCTCATTTCCCGCAGCACCCGCGAACCCTGGCATGTAGCGCTGGAGAGGATCGTCGAGATTGATCTCTCCCATCTCCATCAGCCTGAGAATCGCACTTGTCGTGGCAATAGGCTTGCTCATGGACGCCACGTCAAACACGGTATCCCGAGTCATGGGTTGCGCCGAGCTGTCATATGAACGGAAGCCAAAGGCTTCATGCACGATTTCAACACCTCGGCGCACTATCAGGAGCACAGCTCCGGGGTATGAACGACAGCCCCCCTCGCCTGAACAGCCCTTCCTAACAAGGTCTACTGCATGTTGAAGCCTTGCTACATCAAATCCCTGGATTTCGGCATTCGAGAACACAAGGTCAGTTGCCATGTGGATGACCCTTCCTTCATTGCTCACCGATCTCGGAACCGGCGATCAAATGCTTGTCTTAGGCTGTCCCCGGCGATGTTGATGGACAGGACTGTCATGGCGATCACGAACCCTGGAATCGTCGCCATCCACCCTGCCGTCACGAGGTAGTCTTGAGCATCGGACAACATGCCGCCCCACGATGGCACTACCCTCGAGACTCCGAGGCCTAGGAAGGTCAGAGCAGCTTCCGTCACGATTGCGCCGGCCACTTGGAATGTGGCAATGACCAATATGGTCGGAAACGTAGCCGGAACCAGGTGCCTGAGAATTATCTCTGCGTCCGTTGCCCCGAGGGCCTCAGCTGCTTTCACATACTCCTTTTCGCGCAACGAGAGCACCTGGCCCCGAATAACGCGCGCGTGCTGCACCCATCCGCCGATTGCGAGAACGATGATCATGTTTCTTGTGCTCGGTCCGAGAACCGCCACAAGAGCAATGGCCAACACCATGGACGGAAACGCCAGCTGAATGTCGGCGATGTGCATGATGATCCGATCTGTCTTCCCCCCGTAATAACCGCATAGGAGGCCAAGCGGCACACCCATCGCGACAGATAGAACCGCGGCAGCTGCGCCAACCAAAATCGATATCCGACTTCCCCACACGATTCTACTGAGAATGTCGCGTCCCAGCTGATCTGTCCCGAGAACATTCCTGACACCATCGGTGGCGCTAAGGGCAGGCGATAGGCAGCGACGCGAAATGTCCTGTTCGTTGGGATCGATGCTTATGAGCACCTGCGGAGCAATTGCGCACATCAGCACAACCATTAGCCACAGCATAGATACAAACGTAGATCCTCGAATTCTCCAACGTCGCGACGCAACTCGCGCCAGTGATGGCTTCACAGCAACGGGACTCTGTGTGCATTGCGTTGTCACTCTGGTCATGCTCCTTCCAAAGGCCAATACCCGCTCCGCAGATGAAGTCTTATTCGTATCTCACTCGAGGATCAACCACAGCGCAGAGGACATCGGCCACCAGGTTCGCGCCAGTCACAAGGAGCGCCGTAACAAACACCACGGCCTGCACTACCTCGAAATCGCGGTTTCCTACGGCTTGAAGCAGCAAACGACCCATTCCTGGCCATGCAAACACCATCTCTGTCACAACGGCGCCCCCCAAGAGACTGCCGAATTGCACGCCGACAATAGTGAGCACAGGTCCGATCGCATTCCTCAAGGCATGCTTGAACAGGACGATTGAGGGACCGAGTCCCTTGGCGTTGGCCGTCCTAATGTAGTCCTCGGACAGAACCTCTTCCATGGTGGACTTGAGAAGCCGAGTGATTATCGCAGCAAGTGGCAGTCCAACTGCGGTAGCAGGAAGTATCAGACGTCGAAGCCCGCCGCGACCATAAGTTGGAAGCAGCCTGAACTTCACTGCGAAGATGAGAATGAGTTCCAATGCCAGCCAGAACACCGGAACAGCCTGGCCGCATAATGAAAGCCACATCCCTATGGTATCGATGGGCTTGCCCCTGTGCACTGCACACAAGACCCCGACAGGAATGCCAACTGCCAGCCCGATCAGAACTGCGAAGCCCGTAAGCTCAAATGTGGCGGGTAGCCGCTCGAGAACCAGAGGCAGCGCTGGGCTACGGTATCTCAGCGACATACCGAAGTCCCCCCTGATGGCGTTCTTGAGGAAGTTCCAGTACTGCACCACAAGGGGTTTGTCGAAGCCCAGCGAATGCTTGAGCTGAACATAGTCCTCATAGCTAGCTTCCACGGGTAGGAGGAGCGACACCGGGTCGCCGGATAGCCGTAGAAGTAGAAAGACAACAGTGCATGCGCCCCATGCGACGATCAAGGCCCCAAGTAACCGACGTACGACGTACCTCTGCATATCTGATTGTCCTCCACCATTCCACCCGCGCAGGGAGTGCATCCCCGCGCGGGTGGAATCACCTTGCGAACTAACTCTACTTGCCGTCTCTCGACGGATGGGCTCCGTGCATCCACATCACCTGGGACATCAGAGGTTCCCATGCAATGCCTGCCCGTACGCCGTACAGCTCGTTGGCCTGATAGAGGAAGATCCACGGCGCGTCACCATGGAGTATCCCGACCATCTCAGAGAAGGCTGCTTTCCGCTTGGCAGCGTCTAGCGTAGTGGACTCGAGATCAATGAGCTCGTCCACGCGCTTGTTGGAGTATCTAGAGTACATCTGGCCCGTCCTGAATAGGAAGTTCACCGAGTTGTCAGCGTCCATGGTCCATGCGAAGTTGCCCATGAGCAGTGAGGCTGGCAACTGATCCATTCGGTACTTGTCGAGGAAGACTCCCCATTCATATGTAACTGGATTCAGCTTGATACCTACTTTTGCCATCTGGCCAACTATTGCCATGGCAACTTCGTAGTCCTTCATGTAAATGCCTGAGGGGTGTGCGAAATCCATTGAGAAGCCATTGGGATAGCCCGCCTCGGCAAGCAACTTCTTGGCCCGCTCGGGGTCATGAGTGTATGGCTTAATCGATGGATCGAATCCGAACATTCCCTGACCAACCGGAGTAGCTATCTGAAGAGCGTGCCCGCCAAGAATGTTCTTGATGATAGCGGGTACATCCACCGCCATGTTCATAGCCTGACGCACTCTCTTGTCGGCGGTCGGACCAGTACGAGTATCCAGACCAACATAGAACACTCTCAGACCTGGGACCGACAGAACATTGCAGTTCCTGTCGGTTTCCACCCGCGGAACCATGTCCACCGGCACGTTGGCGACTATGTCGGCCTCTCCAGTGAGCAGCGCAGCTACGCGATCGTTTGAGTTGGGAATCGATCTGAACTCCAGGTTATCGTAAGCCGGCTTGCCCTTCCAGTACGATGGGTTCGCCTTCAGTACCACGCGATCATCCCTAATCCACTTCACGAACTTATAGGGGCCGGTACCAATGGGCTGCTTAGCGAAGGTTGCATTGCCGTTCTTCGTAATGTAGCCCTTGGGGACGATGCACCCGCCAAACAGCACCATTTTCGCTGGCAGCAACGGATCGGGCACCGAGGTGATGATTCGGACCGTGTAGTCATCGACGATATCTACTCGCGAAACCGTCTTGAGTTCGACTATCGGAGAGTTTGTCTTTGGATCGAGCAACCTGTCAATAGAAAACTTCACAGAATCCGCGTTGAACGGTTCCCCGTTGTGGAATTCCACTCCTCGTCTGAGGCTGAACTCCCACGTCGTCGAGTTCACAACTCTCCACGACGTCGCGAGTCCAGGTGCCAGCTCCATATCAGCATCACGTGTAACAAGGGTGTCGAATATGTTTATAACGACATTCATGGTGACCATGTTCCCTTGCAGTTGAGGATCGAGTGTTGTGACATCGCCACCCTGCGCTACTATTAGGGCGTTCCCTGAGGCCGTTGAGCCTGATCCGATGCCTAGCACCAATACGCAGAGCAACAGTGCAACGCATAGCGTTCTACGAATGTTGTAGTCTTGCATACTCTGTAGCCTCCTCGCGTGCATAAGTGTTCGCTAGATGAATGGTACCGTTGAACTTCGTAGCCCTAGTACGCCCCGTTTGCTGCCCACAGCCAGGCCGAGCGCCGCCACTTGCAGATACCCGGCCTAGGGCGGTTGGACCCGAACCGACCGCCAGACCAGCACATCCCACTACCTCCTTCCCGTAACGTGTTCTGCTGAGAAGAGGGTTCGACGCTCCTGTGAAGTATTCCTCCCTAATCACATTAGTCCTTGTAAAGGAATTTCATAAGACTTGCCCTATCCACTAATTCACCTGGCTCTTCGCTGTTGAGGCTGTTGGCAGATTGCCTGCCGTGCGCCGGATTGACGTGCCAGTCTGCATGCCAATCCTGTGCGTCAGTGGTTGAGGATATGGTATTACGTAATACCTTTTCTATATCCGCTCGGGTTTCCCTTCTTTTACACATCCAATGTCGTCGGAATCCGTGGATTCAGAACAGCGCTTTCCTGCGGCTGATGAGCCTTCCAGAGCCCCCGGCAGCCGTCTTCTGCGCCAACGACGAAATGGCCCTGGGCGTACCGCGGGCTGCGAAGAAACACAGCATCGATATCCCCCTCCAACTGGGCCTGATCGGTTTCGACAACATACGCATCTCTGGCGAGCAGCTCATAGTGCATCTCACCAGCGGAGGCAAGGCGCGTAGCAGGACCAGTCTGGTCCTGAGGCCTGAATTGATCGTGCGCGAGACCCGCTATGATGTGGACATCACCTACATCCCCACGAGCGACTTCAACACCAAGCTGAACACTGCCATAGCCACTGGGCAGGCTCCGAACGTGTAGTATCTCGATCAACCCTCCACATCCACGAGACTGGCAACGGCTCGGACTACCGCGTACGAGCACGCAACGAAGTGGGCGAACCCATGGCGGTCGAGCGCCGCTATGGGCTGGGAAAGGTCATATACATCGCCGCCTACTGCGTGGATGCCGACCTCTTCTCCCTGCTCGCCGCTGAGGTTCCACTACACCACCGAGCAGGGCCATGCGCATGAGTACCGCATCATAGTAGGCGACTAAGTAACAACAGATTGCGGATAGTGGACGTCAGGGGGTTGGAAGTTGCAGCTAGTGAGCACGTCATCAAGAGTCCTCATCATAGACGGAAAGAAGACCTTTCTTCTGTCGGCAGACTACCCTCACTATCGGGAAAAGAGAACGAGGCAAACAACGCCCGCTGCGAGTCATTCGCCGAGATAGACCCTCCGCGAGGATGAACCTGCCCGGAAAGCCCTGCGGGTCTGCGGCGATACATGGATTGGTCCGAGTACCAGGCGGTCTACATGGGAGAGCTCTTCAGGAAGTATGGCCAGTCCCTGTCCCGGAACATCCCGCATCTCATGAACACAAACCCGCCCATGAGCGAGCCTGGCGGGACCGACTACTGGCTGACCAGAGTCGCGCCCGATCGGTGGGAGGTCGTGGCCTACGGCCACACCAATTGGATCGGCGCAGTGTCGCACGACGACTCTGCCTTCCGCCGCTACCTGGCCCTCATAAGGCGAGCGCACGGCCCAAATCTCGAGGAGAACTGGGGCTTCTCCCGCATCTATGACGCGCGTTATCAACTCCTGGCGATACCCTTCTACCAGACCCTGGTTGCGGCGGCGGCAGGGGCTACCGGGTTCAACGTGTATACCGGAGTCGGCGCCGCTCATTGGGACAACGATCTGGATCGTTTCCATCCCAAACCCTATCCCGACTGTAGCCCCATAGCCCACACCGGAGAGCTAACCGACAAGTTCAGGGCGCTGCAACTGCTCACCGGATACATAGGCCGGTTCGGCAAGGAGATACCGGCGTCCGCCACGGAGCATGACGAGGGTTTCGCCCCGTGCAGAATCCTCCTGGACGAGGTGTCTGCCCACACTCGCGGCACCAAGGCGGCCAACGCGCACCTGGACCAGACAGGCGAGACTCTTCCCTGGGTCTACACGCTGAGCGATGTTGTCGGCGAAGTCATCCTCACCGCTGCGGGCCGCCCAGCGGCCTACAAGACAGCGCGCGCACACAAGCTTGGCACCGCCATCACCCGGTCCGGGACATCTCACACGTATTCGTCTTCTCGAGGTCCGATTGGGTCATGTGGCATACGGCGAGCCTTGGGACCGGGTCGATCGGCAAGCCCGGGTCACGCCGCCGATTGCGCATAAAGCTCCCAGCCAGGGGCTGCGCAGTCGTGCGGATCGAGAGCGGGCGGGATAGTGGATCAGGCTCACACGTAAGGGCAGTCAGAACGGCAGTGAGACCCCTTGTATCAGGCTCTCAATGTCAAGCCGAACCATGTCCGCTTTCCTGCCTCCGTCAGCCCACACAGCTCGGCGCTGGTGGCCAGCGCGCTCGCGTTGTCCAGATCCCAGAAAGAGCAGGTGCACATGGCGCACGGCACCAGCAGCGTCCGCGATAACGCACAATCCGTCATCGCAAGGAACGAACCGGATCCTTGCGCCTTCATCGTCAGCAAATGTCCATTCCTGAGGTGGCGTGCTGGTGATGAGGAATGAAAGGTTTCGATATCCGGTGCCGCGAACCCCCGTTGGGCTGCCAAGATGCATATCATCTCCAAGGTTGATAGGGAGAATTGCGCCTGCCCTAATGAACACGGGAATTCTCTCGATGTCGCTGGGATGATTCAGCATCGTGCATGGCCCGGCCTGAGTCTCCTGCAGAGTCCAAAAATCCAACCATCGTCCAGGGGGCAAACGCACCGGTCTCTCGTAAACATGCTCGTATAGCATGGGAGCCACGAGCAGGTCGCGTCCGAACATGTACTCATCATCAATGGAGAAGGCTGCTGGGTCGTTGGCGAAATCGATCATCAGCGCCCTCATGAGAGGCTCGGCCGACTTGGCAGAATTCACTGCCTCGTTATATATGTAGGGCAGCAGGTTCATCCTGAGGTTGGCGTAGGTCCTGTATATCGGCACTACGCGCTCGTCTCCGGTTCTCGCGGCCATGTTCGAGGGGGTCCGATCCCAGGTCCCGCGTCCATCGCAGTGATACTGCATCACCGGCGAGAACGCAGCCATCTGCAGTCCCCGGATGAACAACTCAGCTGTGGGGATGTCGCCAGACAACCCAGCCATGTCAAACCCCCAAAATGGCACGCCCGACAGGCCAATGCTGAGTCCAGCAGTCAAAACCGCGCGAAGCTCCTTGAACGATGATGCTTGATCTCCAGCCCAAAACAAGGGCGATGACTGGGCGCCAACGTACCCCGCCCTGCTAAATGTTATCCGGCCGGGCCCGGCGAAATCGCGGTATGCCTCTATGTAAGCCATTGCATACCTGTTGCGCATTGAGGCGCCGTTGCGCCCGTCCCAGAATGTGACTCTGTCGTCGAATATGAACTCCCCGCCGTCTGTCTTGAAGCCGTCCACTCCAAGCTGGTCGATAAGGTATCGGCGCTTGCCGAACCACCACTCGGCCGCCTCCGGGTTCGTAAAGTCCAGAAGTAAGCTCCCAGCAAACCACCCATCGGGTATTCGATATGGTGTGCCATCGGCGTTTCGGACCACATAGCCTCGGGCGATGGCGTGCTCTTCGTCACGCTCGTGCTGTTCGCACCGAGGCTCATGCGCGGCCAGCTGCTTGATGACTGGTATCTGCCACAATACTAGCTTCATATCTCTATCATGCACTCGGTCAACTAAGGTTTTGGGGTCGGGCCACCTGCCCTCAGCCGGAAACGAAAATTCATCAAGCCCGAATGCATGATCGCCAGGTTCGGACGCGTGTTGGGCATCGTTCCATGCATAGAATGTCGCCTCATCTGACCAAGCTTCGATAACCGCAGCCGTCGCAGGCAGGCCGAGTTCATCATTCAGCTGCAACTGCTTTTCTACCTCTCGCTGAGTATTCCACGCGTTTCCCGACATCCACGGGCCAAAGACCCACTTGGGCGGAAGCGCAGTCGAGCCAGTAGACCTGGAACAGGCGCTGACGATGTCAGCAGGCGCACCCAGGAACACAGTCGACTCCAGAATGGGTCGCGCCGGGTTGATCTGGGCGTCAATGACCATCGTCCCCGGCAATCTCGGAGCCAGGCCAAACCGGACATACCTATCAGTCGCGACATGCATCCCGTAGCCGGCCTCTGTAACGAAGAACGGCATGGGGATGTACGTTCTCCGGCCCTGCCTGAGATACTGATTCACGACACACACGTCAGGGTTGAGCCCGTTTTGGTCGAGGGAGTCAAATCGCTCGCCGAAACCGTAGTAGTGGGAGGCGGAGTTACCCAGGCGCAACGTGAACTGGAGTGTCTTTCCCTGGGGGGCAGCACGAAACTGGAAATGCGGTTTCTCGGGCACCGTGTACAACAGTGTCCTTCCATCGGCAGATACCAAAGCGAATCCAAACGGACTTCCCTCGACCTCCAGCTTGGTGCCTGTGTCGGGGTCCACGATACCCATGCGCGCCTCTGGGTTGCCCACGTCCATGGGTTCCGCCGCTAAAGAGTGAGCCATATGTAGGTGCCCATTGCGGAAGAAGAACTCGATACGCGGCACGTACTGCCCAATGGCGCCGAACTGCGCCGCCAGGATGCCGTCTGCAAGGCGCAGCTTGGCGCTGCTGTCGCACACATGCTCTCCAGACACTCTGAATTCATGCGGCCCGCTTTCCATGCCGTGGGAGTCGCCGCGACCGAGGGCACGTATCCAGTACCGGACCGCATCGCCTGCAGCAAATCGCCCCAGTTCAAATAGGTAGTATTCAGCTCGCTCAGGGATGCTTCCCTGATGCGGCAGCAGATCATCTCGCTCGACATGGTAGTTGACGACCTTCCTGCCCCTGATCTTGCGCAGCGAGCCATTCACGTCAACCTCGGCGTATACGTCTCCCACGGCTATTCCATCGACCTCGGCCCTGACGGTTACGAACTCGCCCGCTGCGGGGTTCCGCGGGCTCATATCTGTGCCCGACCGGCCGAATGGATAGTATCCAGCTGGAGTGTGCCTAATGGCGGGTGGAGTATGATGCGGCATGCCGTACACCTCTTGATCCGTATTGACTCCTGGAACTGCATTTCCCTGGAGCAGGCTCCACCGTCCGCCTTACCGGGTGGACCGGCGGAGCCTTCCATCTGTACCATGATGTCCAGTCCGGTAGCCAAGTCTGTAGCTTATAGCCTAATCTTCTGCTCCAGCTCTCTCTGAGCATCGTCCAGCGCCTGCTTCGGGGTCTTCTCCCCATCCCGAGCCTTCTGCAGCTGGAGATCGACTACTTCGGCCATCTCGCTAAACTGCTCGATTACCGGCGGCGTCACCAGATACTTGAGGGAGTCAAAGACTGCCTTGCGATTGTCCGGGGGTCGCTCCGCGATGTATGCATCGATGACACTCTTGTCAGATACCGGCGGAGTCTCCCATCCAGCATCCAACCTCAGCATCGATGACTCCGTGCTGGACGCCAGCCACGCAATCCATCTCATGGCTTCCTGCTGCTTCTTGCTAGACCTGTTGATGGCGTACCCGTTCGAGAAGAAGTGGCAAGCTTTCTGCTTGTTCCCGGGCTCCACGGCAATATCCCATTTGAACTTACACTTGTCCTTCATGAATGTGAACGCCCAGTTTCCGGTTATGAGCATCCCGACTTTTCCCGAAGCGAACATGTCCCACTCACCCTGGTTGGACTTCTGCGCCTGAGTGGGTTCGATGTTGTACTTTATGATCTTGTCTACCATGTACTGCAATGCTTCCACGTTTTCAGGCGAGTTCACGGTGAACTTGGTGCGATCCGCATTGAACAGGCTGCCGCCGTTCTGAGCAATCGTCTTGTAGAACTCCCAGAACTGCACGGTCTGGATAATCCCGAAAGTGTCGTCTCCAAGCGCCCGGATCTTCTTTCCAGCCTCGATTACGTCTTTCCACGTCCATTTGTCGCCAGGATATGCCGCTTTCGCCTGGTCGAAGAGATCCTTGTTGTAGAAGAGCAGAACTACAGAGTAACTACCCGGCACTCCGAATTGCTTTCCCTTGTACTTGAAAGCGTCAAGCGCGCTCGCGTCGTACCCGCTGAAGCTGAGTCCTGCAGCCTTGGCCAGAGGACTGAGGTCGGCCAGAGCATTCTTGGCCGCAAAGGCGACAAAGTTCTCATAGTTCAGTTCGTAGCAGTCGGGGGCCGTCCCTCCTGCAACCTGCGTCTGCAGAAGCCTGAAGTACTCACCGAACCCAGTACTCTGAAGCTTCACCTCGATATCTGGGTTGGCTTTCTCAAACGCTGCCTTCATTGCATTGAGAGTGGGCTCATTATCGGATCCCGCGGAGAAGTTGCCGTAAGTTATCGTTACCTTCTTTGCGCTGAAAACCGGCATTGAGCACAGAACAACGAGGGCGACACACACTGCCGCCAGGGCAAGTCTCTTCCTGCGCACGCGTATCCCTCCCAAATAGTGAGTAGACAGTGGAACGCCGTAACGCCATTAAGGTCGGGTCGACAATACTCCAAGAGTCTCTACGCACATCGCCGCGTCATCCTATCCCCTGCGCTCACCCTCTTTCTCTCCAGGCGACTTACTAGGACTTGAGTCCCCCAACCGAAATCCCGCTTTCGAAGTACTTTTGGGCGAAGACATACGCGATGACTATCGGAAGCATTGATATGAGATTCCCAGCCATCAACAGCTCCCACTTCTGCCCCCACCTCGAGTTCAGGTTGCCCAGGGCAAGCGTAAGGGTCATCTTCTCAGGATCGGATATCATGATCAGGGGCCAGAGATAGTCATTCCAGGTTCCCATGAATGTGAGTACTCCCAGGGATGCCAGAATCGGCTTCACCATCGGCAGAACCACATGTCGGTACACGGCGAAGGGCGTCGCTCCATCGATTATCGCCGCTTCAAAGTACGGTTCCGGGAGCGCCATTATGTTCTGCCTCAGCAAGAACAACGCCCACGCATTGTAAATCGAGGGCAACACCAGGCCGATGAAGGTGTTGGTCAGGCGCAGAGTGCGCAGCACCAGGTAGTTCGGGATCATGGTGACCGCTCCCGGAACCATCATCGTAGCCAGGAAGGCGAACAGAACCTTGTCTCGTGCCTTGAAATCGAACTTCGCCAGGGCGAATGCAGCCATCGACGCCGATGCTAAGTTCACGAACGTAGTGAGAACCGATACCGCCAGCGAGTTCAGCGTGGCCCGATGAAACGGCACCACCGTCGATATGGTGAACAAGTCCCGGTACGCCTTGAGGCTGATCTTCTCAGGTATCCACCTCACGGGCAGCACCATCACTGCCTCGCTCTCCTTCAATGACGTGCTGATCATCCACAGAAACGGAAGTATCATGAACAGGGCGACCAGACTGATGGTGACGTAGAACAGAGCTGTACGGAGTACGCCCGCTCGCTTAGCTATCATAGAACACCCACCTTTTCTGGAGACGCCACTGGATCAAGGTGATCACAAGTACTATGACGAACAGCACCCACGAGAGAGCCGATGCATAACCCATCTTGAAGAACTGGAACGCGTACTTGTAAATTCTCTCCATTATGACCTGAGTAGCCCCAGCGGGCCCTCCGTACGTCATGATCTGCACCTGAGCGAACACCTGGAAGGAGTTGATGACGGACGTAACGGCTACAAAGAACGTGGTGGGCGATATGAGCGGAAGGGTAATGTGCCTGAACTTTCTCCAGGCGCTTGCTCCGTCAATCTCCGCAGCCTCGTAGTACTCCTGGTTAATGCCCTTGAGCGCTCCCAGGAATATCAGGGCGAAGAACCCTGCGTCCTTCCATGCGCTCGCGAGAACAACCCCCGGCATTGCCCAGTACTTGTCGTCAAGCCACGCCGGCCCTGCGATGCCAATGTGCCCGAGCAAGATGTTCACCAGGCCATACTTGTGGTTCAGAATCCATCTCCAAATCAACGAGCCAGCCACCCAAGATGTTAGGACCGGAAGGAAGAACAGCACCTTGTACACGTCGACGCCGGCGAATTTCCTGTTCAGCAACGCCGCCAGAGCCAGCGACGATATGAGCATCAGAGGGATATACAGGACTATGTACTCCCCCGTGTTCTTCATTACTCGCCAAAACTCTTCGCTTCCCAGCAGCGCCTTGTAGTTCTCCAGCCCCACCCATTCTGCGGGCTGCAGAATATCCCACGATGTGAAACTGAGGCAAAACGAGCGAGCTATCGGGATCAGACTAAAGAGGAGAAACCCTGCCACCGTCGGAGCTAAGAATGCCGTGATCGTGACCTTCCTCTTCCTCCCTTTGCCGATGTACATGCGCCCTACACCTCCCGTACGCGATCATCGAACGCCCTGCGAAGAATGAGATACATCGCATGCGACCAGAGAAGCGGATTCGCCGGCGGCCCCCAACACGCAACCCACGGTTCATACAAGACGGGATCGACAAGATCCCTGCTTACCTGCTCTGGCAGGCAGCCGCCCTCGGCGGCCTGGTTCTCAACCCATCGAAGGCACGCCAGTGCTTTCTCCATATCTCCCATACGGCAGTGATACCAGCCCAGCCAGGCTGCAAGAAGCAGCCACTGCCCGCCGCCGTAGTAGGTGTCGGCTGCGTAGCGGCGCACTCCGCCTTCAGCCACCAGGCTCCGCTCGATTGCCCTGACTGTGCTCACCATGCGTGGATCGGCGAGGTCGAGAACTGCATAGGGCACCGCGGCCCAAAGCAGGCTGGCATCCACCGAGTCGCCGATTGACGGCCCCTCATGAGCACGCCTCTTGGGGGGCCATTGATCTGCGCGGCGCTCGTGGCTGCAGAATTTCGCAAGGCGCCCATCGAACATGCCATGGCAAAGAATGTAGTCCTTGATTGCATTGGCGAGTGAGAGTGCCCGATCGTCAAGCGCCCGTCGGCCGATTCTCTCGAGACCGCCAGCCATACAGGCCAGTGTAGATGTGTGTACCCTATCGGGGTACTCCTCCCAACAGTCGCTGCTGGGCATCGACCACACCTGCGACATGCACTCCACCACGTACTCAACAGGTTCGCGTGATTCCTCCCACAAATCGAGATCGCCAGTGCGCTCAATGTGTTCGTCAAGTCCCCACAGCCATGCCCCATACCCATCCGGCTGGTAGTTCGGCCATTCGGAATCATCGCGCTTGCCATCCAGAGTCCAACGTGCCCTGAGCGACTGCCGCGCTTGCTCCATCGACTGCCCGGCCCGTCCGCGCCCGATGGTATCAACCGCATCGACGCAGTCGCCATAGTTGACACAATTGCTGGCAATCGTCGCGTTCACCCAACGGAAGAAGGCCCTCGCGCTCTCATGCTCGCCGTGCAGATCCATGGCATGAGCAATGTAGGTTCCGTCACGGAGCCAGCAATACGCGTAAGTCGAAAAACTGGGCGAGGCTATGTACGCCCCAGAAACATGCTGGTTCTCCCTTATCAGCGAAATGCTTGCGTCTACTAGCGTGTCGTGCATCACAAGTCTCCCATTCTAGAATGGTCGTTAGCGCATCTCCTGCCGGGCTTCGCTCGTCATCGCCCGCTCCAGCTGGCACGCTCTATGACCCCTGCATCAGGTCTGGAATTGATACCGCCGCTACGTGCTCACGGCGCTCATATATCGGCGCGCCGAAGAAATCGTCGAGTACCAGCGAGGCAGCACCCACAATCCATATCCTGGCGCCTAGGCGCGATTCCACGACCTCAAGCCTCTGAGCGAGAACGCTCATGGAACGTCGACCGATGGAATCACGCATGGGTTCCAAGAGAAGACTGCCAAAGTCCATGGCAGCCTCGCCCGCGACCACGATCATCTCGGGATTGAGGATGTTCACCAGTGTTGCCAGGCCGACTCCGATATGCTCGCCGGCCTGCCTCACCACTGAAAGGGCTGCGTCATCACCTTCCTTGGCCGCGCGCGCAATCATCGCCCTGTCGATTTCTCGGTTCTCCTCCGCGGCAATCCGAGTCACGGCGCTGTCACAGCCTGACTCGATGACCCGTTTCATCTCACGCACAACAGCGGCATCGCTGGCAAATGCCTCAAGGCAACCACGGTTGCCGCAAGTGCACTCCGGGCCGTCCTCCTGGATCGTGACGTGCCCTATCTCGCCCGCTCCGGCAATGGCGCCACGGTATAGCTTGTTGTCGATGATGATGCCCGCTCCGATTCCGATGCCGATTGTTACACACACGAAATCCGAAGCTTGCCTGCCGTACCCCTTCAGTTTCTCTGCCAGAGTCGCGGCATTCGCGTCGTTGTCCATGAACACGGGCACGCCAAACTCCTCTTCCAGCAGATTCCGTAGCGGGAGGTTCTGCCAAAGGAAGAATTGGGGCGAGATTGACACGCCAGTACGCGAATCCACGATGCCCGGCACAGCCACGCCTACGCCGATGACTCTATCCATACTGACTCGGCAGTCGGAGACGACCGCGTATACAGCCTCCGATATCTGTCGCCTCACTGCCCCCTCGCTTAACCGAGCGCTTATCGGCCTTTCCACAGATCCAATCACGTTGGCGTCAAGATCGGTCACCGCCGCCGTTATTGCCTCGGGCCCAAGTTTCACCGCTACCACGAACCTCGAATGGGGGATAAACTCCAGCATCACAGGGGGCCGGCCCACGGTGGGTGAATTGGCGTCAGAATGGCCGCTGCCCGTCTCGCGCACAAACTCCTCCTTGAGCAGCAGGCCCACGATTCCCGACACAGTAGACCTGCCAAGCCCGGTTGCACGCGCCACATCTACGCGGGATATCGGCCCATGCTGCCTTATCGCGTTCACGACTAGAGACATGTTGATGTCGCGGATCAGCTGCCTATCACCGGTTCTCAGGGTTCTATTGCTCAAAGAAGACCATACCTCTCTTCGCCAGTCTCAGCGTCAGCCAGACTCGACGTTATGGTTTGTGACTGCACTATTCATGAGCTTTCGGGTTATCTGCGCTGCTAAACATGGTTCTACTGAGTCACACATTTAATTCGTTCAGTGAACGTATTAATTCTGTGCGCACTGTCTTCTACTCGTTGGGCGGAAATCCTTCTTCGATGGATACGAAATTTCCGGGATCCATTACCTTGACGCAATCAGTGCAGAGATCGAGCCGAGGCATTCAGCCTCGGCTCCAGGTATCTACATGAGTCCCGATGAGCGAAAAGTCAGACTCAGAGCGTCTTGCCCAGCCAGTCAACGGTGGCGCAGATCGCCTCGTCGACCTTCTCTGGCCTGGCAAGGCAATCAAACATGTGGTCAGCGTCGAGCTGCACCAACGCCTCATCGCCAGGGTGATAGGCAAGGTAGATCTCCCCGGACTGGGGTTGCGGCGACACGATGAGGTCGGTTAGGCCAACGATGACAAGGAGCGGGCTCTTGAACGCAGCTATTTCCGCCACCGGGTCGACCATGTACAGCTCGCGGAAGAACGAACCCTTAAGAGTTGTCGTAGCGCCCCATGGCAGCGAAGCAGTAACCAGGTCATCAACGCCGCCGGTCAGCCCCGCCGTTACCGCGTCCGCCCCCAACAGATCCGAGTACGTTGCAGGCGGATTGGCCACAGCCGACCAGAGAACCGCCGAGGCGATGCGCGGATCTCTCCCGGCCGCGGAGGCAGCCACCAGGCCCCCCTGACTTAGGCCGAGAACGGCCACGCGATTGGGATCAATGCCGTCCAGCGCGCACACGTAGTCCACGGCAGCTAAGGCATCGGCGATCTGGCCGCTGAACGTAGTATCAGCCCACTGCCCATCGCTCTCGCCTGAGCCGCGGAAGTCAATGCGGAGGCTGGCGTAACCCTGTTCGGCCAGCACACGAGCGGTCCGCTGGAAAAGGGCTTCCTCTGTGCCGACGACCGGCATCTCGTGCCTCTGGCCGCTGAACCCGTGGAAGATGATCACAACCGGGAAAGGACCTTCAGCATCCGGCTTCGTCAGGGTTCCCCTTATCGTCTGGCCCTGGTTCTGGAACTCAACATTGTTCTCGACAGCGGTGTGTTCGGGAGGTGGAAGAGCCGCTTGAACGTGTGAGGTCAGCGAAAACAACAACATGACTAGAACGACAATGATCGAGGCTGTGCTTCGTTTTCTCATTGTTCAACCCTCCAGACGTGTTTTGGTGCTACGCAGTTGTCCCTTGCGTTCAGGGCTTTCGGTGCGCTGCCATCATTCTCCTGCCGACGAGCGGGTCATCGGTGACCCCATTGTCTGTCACGATCATGACACGCCAGACTGCGCTTGCTCTTGTGGAAGCAGTTACCCCTCGCCCAGTCGATGGGCATACTTCTGCGATCTTCGAGCGGTCTCCAAGGTTCTCTTTGGCCTGTCTAATCAGCTGGACTTCAGAATCAGAGCGTCTTGCCAAACCAATCGACGGTGGCGCAGATCGCCTCATCAACCTTGTCGTGTCCGACCGGAGCATCGAGCTTGTGGTCAGCATCTATCTGCACCAGTGCCCCATTGCCACGGTGATAGTTAAGGTAGATCTCCCCGGATTGGGGCTGCGGCCATACGATCGTGTCGTTCTTGCCCACGACAACGAGCAATGGACCCTCGTAAGCGGCGATTTCCGCTACCGGGTCAACCGTGTACAAGTCGCGGAAAAACGAGCCCTTCAAGGTTATCACGCTGCCCCACGGCAACGAAGTGGTAAACAGATCATCGATGGCGCCGGTCAGCCCCGCCGTTACCGTATCCGCCCCAAATAGGTTAGCGAATGTTGCAGGCGGATTGGCTAGGGGCGCCCAGAGGACCACCGAGGCGATACGTTGGTCCCTCCCGGCCGTGGAGGCACCCACCAATCCTCCGTGGCTTATCCCTAGAATACCAATTCGATTCGGGTCAAGCCTCTCCAGCCCGCTCACGTAGTCCACGGCAGCCAGGGCGTCAGAGATCTGCCCGCTGCACGTGGTGTCAATCCATTCGCCATCGCTCTCACCTGAGCCGCGGAAGTCAATGCGGAGACTGGCGTAACCTTGCTCAGCAAGAACACGAGCAGTCCGCTGGAAAAGGGCCTCATCTGTGCCGACGACCGGCATCTCGTGTCTCTGCCCGTGGAATCCATGCAGTATTATCACGATTGGGATGCGGTCTTCAGCATCCGGCATCGTCAGGGTTCCCCTGATCGTCTGGCCCTGGTTCTGGAATTCAACATCGCTCTCCACAGAAATGTGTTTGGGTGACGGAAAAACCGCTTGAGCTTGTGAAGTCTGCGAAAACGATAACATGGCTGGAGCGGCTGTGTTCGAGTCTGTGTCTCGTCTTCTCATTGTTCAAGCCTCCAGATGTGCATTGGTGCTGTTGCATACAAATGGCACGTTCGATGTTCTGCCATCATTCTCCTGCTAGCGAGCGGATCCCGCCGGCGGGCTCGTGCGCTTACCCTACTGGGGTATGCATGTGAACTCGGCCCCCCTACACTTGTCACGCCCGGAAAACACGATGGCGCGCAAGAAGGAGTCTGCCCCCCCCCAAGGCGAATGTGCCATGCGCCATGGATCAACTTGGCTGTCATCCGAACGCCCGGCCCGCGGCTTGACGCTCAAGCGGACCAACACCGTGGGCGTCCTGATGCCCGAGTTCGACAGCCCGTTCTACGGCCCCATACTCGATGGAGTCCACTCGGCTCTGGCCAGATCCGGATATCAGATGCTGGTGTCGTGCGTGGGTCAGAACATCACCAGGAAGGTGACATACGTCCAGCTGCTTCGGGAACGCAAGATCGATGGGGCGCTCATCCTCACCCCGCGCGAGGTCGACGTGGAGCCGATACGCGCACTCGCAGACGACCGGTTCCCCGTGGTGCTCATAGACGGCATGATCGACGCTCCTATCAACGAACCCGCCGTGATCGCTGTCCTCGGGCACATAAGCGGCGAGATGTCCCCCGGCCACAACGACGTCAGAGAAGGTCTTCTTGTCGCTCACCATCTGCTGCTGGCTCATGGCCTGGCGATCAGGGCGTTCAGGCAGTCGTCAGGCCGCCAACGCGTTGCCGGCGACGATGACGCCCAGACGGTCGATGGAATCGGAATCGCTCTCAGTATCAACCAACAGGAACCCGCGACCGATGACGAACGCGACGTCTCTGCCGCAAAGCGCGTGGACGGCTTCTGGAACAGTCTCTACCTGGAGCCTCTGTTCAATGGGCATTACCCCGAGGACATCCTGGAATGGCTGGCCCGGGCGGGCGTCTTGCCGGTCACCGCCATGGGATGGGAAGTGTATCCCGAGGGACTGTTCGACGTGCTCAAGAGGGTAAGCGACGACTACACAAAGATCCCTCTGTTCATAACGGAAAACGGAGCCGCGTTCGACGATGCTCTCCCTCCCAACGGCTCCGCGATCGACGACGCCGCTCGCATAGACTACCTCTCATCGCACTTCGAGGCAGTGCGCAGACTGTGTGAATGCGGCGTCAATTTGAGAGGCTACTACGTGTGGAGCCTCATGGACAACTTCGAATGGGCCCAAGGATATTCCAAGCGTTTCGGACTGGTGCACGTGGACTTTCAGACACAGCAGCGGACTGCCAAGCGCAGCGCCCTGTGGTACCGGGACTTCATTCGGTCACAACGTTGATCTGTCAGAGTACCCTGTCAATCCAGCTCAGCAAGTCTGGCACGCAAATCGTCCCGGGAGATCAGGCAATCTGCTGCTATCTGTTCGAGGTCTGTGCCGAGCTGTACCATCTGTCTGACATAGCTAGCGGGCACCAGGAGCGCAGCCGCAAAGAGATCTGCCGCTTGTTCCGATTGCCTGTTTGCCTCGGAGTCGGCGAAGGGTTCAGCCTGTCGCCGGGAAGTTGAAGGACGGCGGCATCCTTTGCCATACTGTGAGATGGGCGGCGTTCTAGATGATGATACAGCTCGTGCGCAATGGTGAACCGTCGATGAGCGTACGGTAGACATCCATTCACTATGATGACCGGCGTGTCGCGCAGCAGGATGTACATGCCGTCGAAATCGCGCTGATCGAATTCGACAGTACGCAGAAGTATCCCTTCGCCGCGAATGATGCGGTCGAGATCAACCGGTACTGACGATGGGTATCTGCTCAAGATCTCTGCGGCCAGTTCGGCAGGTAACATGCTTCAACCTCCATGTGGCTATGGGCATAGCTCTATTCGCCTTTTTCTGGTTCCAGTTGTTCCAGTTCAGCTTCGATCTGCGAGATGACGCGCACGATAATCCGCCTGGTCTCGGGTCTGAGTTGGTCCCACCTCCGGCCGCGAAACGCGGCCTGCAGTTCGGGAGGCAGGCTGTACGCGTCTCCGTGCTCACGAACGCACGATGCACGCTGGAAGTCCGAGCGTCCCATCAAGTAGTCAAGCGACACGTCGAATATGTCGGCCAGGTGCTCCATCACGTCCTGAGGAGCGGTGTTGGCCCGGGTTTCGTAATTTGAGATGGCTTGTTTCGATACGCCCAGATATCGGGCCAGCGAAGACTGGGTCAATCCTTTCTCTCGCCTTAACTGGCGCAGGCGACTGGCGAAGTCCACGAAAACACCTCCCCCCATAGCTTAGTCCATTATGTCTGGACTCCTACGTGTAAATTAAATCTTTACTTTCCCGTCTTGACAGTACAGATTTTCTTTACTATACTCAGATTAGGTCGAACGATGCACAAAATCCGGACCAAGTGGGCAGGCAGGAGAGCCATATGCCAACAATGAACAGATTGCGCCAGATCAGGCAGGAATACGGGATGACGCTAGAGCAGCTTGGAACGAAGGTAGGCCGTTCCAAGCAATACATGTCCGAACTTGAGAGAGGCAACATCCGACTAACCTACAAGATGGCAGTGGACATCGCAATGGCCTTTGGAACAACGCCCGACACGCTCTTCCTGCCCGCTGAGTCCGGAAAGCCCAATCATCGGAACTCGAGGGCACAGTGATCACTTCACGCCTGATAGGCTCTCCTACGTACCAGGAGGTCTAGCCGTCATGACACGACACGTTGCAGCACTCATACGGCACGCCGTTGATCAACTGCCGGAGAGTCTTGTCATCCTCGACGTTCACGGGAACGTGGCATTCCTCAACCAGAAGGCCACGGAGATGGACTCCGCAGCGACAATGAACGCAAGGACGCATCTGAACCTGGGGTTCGCCTCCAACAGGTGGACATCAGACGTCAAATCAGTCCTCGATCACCTTCGAACGAGCAACAGAAGCAGCCTCACAACTACCGCCAGGGATTCCAAGAGCGGACGCATATTCCGCAGTACGTTCTCCCTGCTTCAAGATGCGAGTGGATGCCATATCGGCACAGTGATCTTGACGAAGGAGATCGCAGCGCCCCGATACGTTGGCTTCGCAGCGGGCGACTGCCGCGCCGATCTGGAGACGCTGTCGCGTCGCCTCGGAGGGCTGCTCGTGGAGTGCCTAGAGACCCTGTCGGATGTGCTCGAGTCTCGCGAACCGTATACACTGGGCCACTCGCTAAGAGTGCGCGACTTAGCCGTAGCCATGGCGAGGGAGCGCTGGGGCGCCTCGATGGATCTGGCAGCGGTATCATTGGCAGGGCAGCTTCACGATATCGGCAAAGTGGCCGTCAGCCCGGACATACTGACCAAGCCCGGCAGGCTGACGGATGAGGAATGGAGCATCATTAGGACTCACCCCGTGGTGGGTGAGTCGATCATGCAGCCAGTCGCGCGACTGGGTGAAATCGCCAAAGCCGTGAGGCATCATCACGAGCGGTTCGACGGATCCGGATACCCCGACCATCTAGCAGGCAATGCCATCCCAGCCTTGGCCAGAATCCTCGCAATAGCAGATAGCTACGATTCCATGACTTCAGTAAGGCCGTATCGCGAGGCCATCTCGCCTTCTGAAGCCATCAACGAAATCCAGGCGAACGCCGGCGTTCTATACGATCCGGACTGGGTGAGAGTATTCTTGAAGCTCATGAGGCGCAACAAATCGGAATAGCGAACGAGGTCGGCCCCATTCGCTATTCCTGTATGAGTGTGGTCCGAATCCCACTACCGCTGCACTACCAGCTTGAACGGCTTGCCCACCGCTCCTCCGTCCGAACGCACCATCACTAGGTAGAGTCCATTGGCTATGGGGGCTCCGCTCTTGGTCGTCAGATCCCATACCAGCTGGTGACCGGAAGACCGAATCCTCCACTGTCAACTCGTTCGGATTCGCCTTCAAGAAGCGCCACAGTGTAGCCCAATGTTAGTGTGCTTACTACACAATGCCTCGTTTTTCCTGCCCCGCCTGTCTGCCCAGGAACTACCTCAGGCAGTTGACCTCAGTCTGCACGCAGTGATAGATTGGAAACGCGCAGTGACGAATCTCGCATCGGCGTTCGCGGAACATTACACACAATAGCAGGAAATGAGGTTGACGTTGTGAAACCAGCATCTCCTTCTCTGGAAGTATGGAGAAAACTCCACGAAGCCGCCGATGGGTTCAAGGCCATCGAAGCCTGGACCTGGATGAGCGACGCGTCCATATTCGGCGTGCGCGATCCTGTCACGGGCACTGTTGCCTACTGCTCCGTTATTGGCGAGCTCGGAGAGCTTCTCGGCCTTGTGGCCTATCTTGGCGCCGTGGGACTCCGCGCGCTGGACGAGACTCTGTCCAGCAACGGTGACTACAGCGACATCAACCTGGGCAAAGATATGAAATGCCTGATGGCCACCTTCCAGAGCCGGCGCGACCTAGATAAGCCCGATCTGGAGACAATCCGCCAGCTGGGTCTGTCTTTCCGAGGCAAACAGAACTGGCCGGTGTTCAGGAGCTACGAGCCCGGATTCCTGCCCTGGTACCTCACAGAGGACCAGGCGATCTTCCTGACGCTAATCCTGCAGCAGGCTGCGGAAGTATGCCTGCGCGCGAAGGACGACCCCGATCTGCTGGCGACGTGCCACGAAGGGCTCTACCTGGTGAGAGTGGCAGAAACATGTGGCGAGGGGATCGTATGGAAGGATCAGTTGATGCCGCGTGAACAGCTCCCCGAAGGCGATCTCGTTCCGCCCATCCAAGTGGATGAGCTGCGCGTGGTCAAAGTGAGGAATGCAGCAAGGGCAACCAGCGCCGTCTGGGACGCTGACGTGTTCTACGCGCCTGCGTGCATAGGCGAGAATGGCAAATCCCGTCCCTACTTCCCCTTCATGTGCTTGTGGGTAGACCGTGATTCAGAGCTAATACTCGGGATGGAAACGGCAGAACACGATGGCTACGGGCAGGCCTTCGTTGACAAGCTCATCGATGTGGTGCAGCAAATGAAGATGAGGCCGCGCGAGATCAGAGTCAAGAGGGATATCGCCTACCGCCTCTACGAAGACATTGCTGCGAAACTGGGCATACCCATCCGCCAGGTACCCAAGCTAAGCGTGATTGAGGGTATCCAGAAAGAACTGGCAGGTTTCCTGGGAAAGCGCTAGTTCCAGAAGGCGTTGTACATCTCGCAACGGCATCTCGAAGGCCGGGCGCTTCCGCCCGGCCTTCTACCGCCTGTACCAAACCGTATAAGGCTAGTCCTTCAGCCTCAGCCTTATATCTTGAGCTTAACCCAGTCGGATATGACTTCGATCGATCCCGCCTCGAACTTGGGTTTCGCGAACTTCATGAAGTACATGGACGCCTTGCCCGATCGGAATTCCGGCGTATAGCTGATGCCTTTGGCCATGATGCCGTCCCAGTCGCGCATGCTCTCCATCGCACTTATCAGTCCTTCGCGCGTGGGGCTCTTGCCGGCGCGCCTCAGGCCCTCGCAGAACACCTCGCCCGCGATGAACCCGGCGGACGCAAACGCGCTGGGCATCTCCTTGGGGTAGGTAGCCTGGTAGATCTCAAGATACTTCACCGAATCCGCGTCATTGCCCAGCACGGGCACCCATCCCGGAGCGATCAGACCCACGCAGGCTTCGCCGGCGAGCCCCGGCATCTGGATGGGGTCGGCATTGACATAGGTGGTCAGGAACTGAGCCTCGAGCCCCATCACCTTGGCCTGCTTCAAGAATCCAGCTGCAGGCTTCAGCGTGGAGTAGATGATGACCGCTTCCGGCTTGGCCCGCATGAGCTTGAGAATCTGCGAGCTGAAGTCGACATCGGCGGCGCCGAAGTTGACGACCTCCACCGTCTCTATCCCATATGTTGCCAGCTGATCCTGCACGCCGCGCAGCCCCTCAGAACCGATATCCGTCTGCTCGCATGCAAGCGCGATCCTCTTCATCTTGAGGCTCTCCACCACGTACGTGGCCACGATGCGGCCCTCGCTGATGAAGTTAGGCTGGACCGGGAAGATGAACCTTTTGGGCGGATAAGCCAGTGCGCTGATGCCGCTGCCCTGGTAGATGGACGGGATCTGCTTCTCCATTATGTAGTCGATTGTGGCCGACACGCCGGGAGTGCCCAGCGTGCCGACTAGAGCGAATACCTTGTCCTGCTCAACGAGTTTCTTGGTGGCTGCAATGGCACGGGCCGCCTGGAAACCGTCATCCTCGACGATGAACTTGATCTTGCGGCCGTTCACCCCGCCCTGCGCGTTCACCCAGTTGAAATAGGCTTCCATGCCTTTACGCATGTTGATGCCCACCACTGCCGCCGGGCCAGACTGATCCTGGAAGGCTCCAATGGCAACTTGAGTGTCGGTGATGCCCGGATCTGTCGCGGCAGTCGCACCGATACTCATCATCACTGCCAGTGTGGCCACACAAAGGAATACAAGAATCCTCTTCATGCCCTAACCTCCTGCGCTTTCATAGGTAGCCGAATCGCACTCGTCCATGTATGTCGCCAATGCACAATCCCTACCTGGCCGAATGTGCATGCCCGACCCCCAGATACGAGCGCTTCACCTCCTCGCTCGCGAGCAGGTCCGCACTCTTCCCCGACAGCGCCACACGGCCCGTCTCGAGTATGTAGGCGTACTTCGACACCGCCAGGGCCAGACGAGCGTTCTGCTCTACCAGAAGAATGGTTGTCCCTTCTGTGTTGAGCGCCTTAATGATCTCAAAGATCTGCTTGGTGATCAGCGGCGCCAGCCCCAGGGAGGGTTCGTCCAGGAGCAACGCCCTAGGGCTGGCCATCAGCGCGCGCCCGATGGCCAGCATCTGCTGCTCGCCGCC
>DHON01000065.1:11529-12148 GCA_002409965.1 Firmicutes bacterium UBA5389 | reverse complement strand
GCCAGCATCTGCTGCTCGCCTCCGCTGAGAGTGCCCGCAGCCTGCGCCTGCCTTTCTTTCAGAATCGGGAAATGCGTGTAAACTCGATCAAAGTCCTCGGGCACGCGCCTGCGGTCACGGCGCGAATACGTGCCGATGAGAAGGTTCTCCTTTACCGACAGCTCCGGAAAGACCTGCCGCCCTTCAGGGGCCTGCACTATGCCCATGGAGACTATGCGTTCCGGCGAGAGCGCATCGATGCGCTGGCCCGCGAAGAGTATCGTCCCGCCCGTCGGGCGCACGATCCCGGAGATCGCGCGCAATGTAGTGGACTTGCCCGCGCCGTTCGAGCCCAGCAATGCCACGATGTCACCCTCTGGAACCTCCATGGAGACTCCGCTCAATGCGCGCACCGGGCCGTAGGAGACGTCAATGCTATCTAGCTGCAGCATCTTGCTCCTCCTCTCCCAGATAAGCCTGGATGACCTGCGGGTCTTGCTGCACTTCGGACGGGGTTCCCTCTGCGATCTTGCTCCCGAAGTTCATCACCGTGATCCTGTCGCACAAGTTCATCACAAACGACATGTCATGCTCCACAAGCAGCACAGTCATGCCGTAGTCAGTCCGGATCTGCCTGATC
>DHON01000065.1:11029-11272 GCA_002409965.1 Firmicutes bacterium UBA5389 | reverse complement strand
TCCAGCAGGATCATGCTGGGACGAAGCGCCAACGCCCTCGCCAGCTCGATCAGCTTCTGTACGCCGTACGGCAGGCCGTAAGCCCTCCTGCCGGCGTAGTCGGCAATCCCGAGGAACTGAAGGGTCTCATGCGCGCGCCGCCCCAGAGCGGTTTCCTCCTCTCTGGCGCGCCGCGTCTTGAGCGCCCCGCCAAGGATGTCCGTCTTGCCCGCAGTGTGTAGACCGATCATCACATTGTCCAGG
>DHON01000065.1:10724-10901 GCA_002409965.1 Firmicutes bacterium UBA5389 | reverse complement strand
ATCACATTGTCCAGGACCGTCTGCCCACGGAAAAGCTCCACGTTCTGAAACGTCCGGCCGATCCCCCGCATCACAACCTCATGCGGTTCGCAGTCGAGAGCCTGCCCCCGGAAACGGATATCGCCCTCGTCCTGCCGGATGAAGCGCGAGACGGCGTTGAACACGGTGCTCTTGCCG
>DHON01000065.1:0-10574 GCA_002409965.1 Firmicutes bacterium UBA5389 | reverse complement strand
GCGTTGAACACGGTGCTCTTGCCGGCGCCGTTGGGCCCTATGAGCCCGTGAATCGTGCCTTCCTGAACCTCGAAGCTGAGCGAATTGACCGCCACCAGTCCGCCGAACCTGACCGTCACACCCTCTAGCTCAAGCATCGCCACTCTTGGTCGCCCTCCTCGCTCGCGCTCCCGCTATGGCGCTCTTGATTCTCCAAGGCAGGCTCACCAGCCCATACGGCAGGAACAGCACAACCAGTATCAGCGACAGCCCGGCCAGAATCAGCGGCAAGTTCTTCACCCGGCTGAACACGTGCGGCATAATGGTCATGAACACCGCTCCCAGAATCGAGCCGGGCACACTACCCAGGCCGCCCACGACGATCGCCGACAGCAGTGTCATCGACACGCCCATGTTGAAGTCGAACGGGCTCACGTACCTGGTGAGGTGGGCGTGCAGAGCGCCCGCCACTCCAGCGTAGAATGCGCTCACTGCAAACGCAGCCACCTTGTACTTGGCAAGGTTGATGCCCATTGCTGAAGCTGCCACCTCGCTGTCGCGCACCGCCATGAGCGCCCTCCCGGGCCTGCTGCGCAGCATGTTCTGGGCCGCCTCCACCAGCAGCCACGTCAGCGCCAGGACCAAGTAGTAGTATTTCAGGTCCGTATCGAACCGGTAGCCCAGGATAGACGCGACCGGAGCTTTCATCCCCTGGTATCCCCCGGTAAGCTTGTCCCACGATGCCGACAGCTGGCCCACCGCCACCCCAAACCCAAGCGTAGCAATGGCCAAGTAGTGGCCGTGCAACCTCAGCGCGGGCACTCCAAGGCCCAGGCCCAGCACCGCAGCGAACAGTGATGCGATGACCAGCGCAAGCAGGAACGGCACTCCGAATCTCCCGGTCAGAATGGCCGATGTGTAGGCGGCCACGGCCATAAACCCGGCATGACCTATTGAGATCTGGCCGGTGTAGCCTGTCAGTATGTTAAGGCCTAGCGTCACGATGACATACACCATCACCAGGCTATAAAGGTAGACTACATACGATCGGCCCAGCGCGACTGTGATGATGGGCAGCAATATCAGGACCAACCCCAGAAGAAGCCTCGCGCCCAACGGCGTCTCGGCAACGCGCCGCAGCAACCCCTCGTTGCGCTCGTTACGAATCTCGCGTTTCATTGCGCCGCGTCACACCTTCCTTTTCTGGGGCGTTCCCAGTAGCCCGCTTGGTCGAATGAACAGCACCACCACGATGAGCACAAATGCGAACGTGCTCTTGAGCTCTGTGGAGATGTAGCCTGCCACCAGATTCTCCAAAACTCCGAGTAACAGTCCGCCCACCACGGCGCCGGGCAGGCTCGAGAACCCGCCCAGAACCGCCGCGGTGAACGCTTTGATCTGCACCTCAGCCATCATGCTGGGGCTGAGGAAGGTCGTGGGGGCTATGAGTATGCCTGCCACAGCCCCGAGCACAGCGCTGATGCCCCAGGTGAGCGCGTATACCTTCGGCACCGGCACTCCCATGAGTCGAGCAGCGCGGGAATTCTGGGAAGTGGCCCTTATCGCAATCCCCGCCATGGTGAATCTGAGCACCAGGTAGAGAGCGAGCGCCATGGCAATGGTGACCGCAAGCACCAAGATGCTATCTCGGGTGATGATCAGATCGCCGATCCAGATGGGGCGCCCCTGCACAGCCCGGGGGAAGCTCATGGGGTCGAAGCCCCACACCCATCCCGCCGCTCCGTTGAACACCATGAACAGACCAAGCGTCATGATCATCAGGCTGATCAGAGGGCCGCCCTGGATCGGCCTGAGAAAGACGCGCTCCACAGCCATCCCAAACACGAAGGCAAATGCGATCGCGCACAGGGCTGCAAGGATATAAGGCATTCCCAGCTTCACCAGGAACGTATGCGCCATGAACGTGGACACCATGGCCATCTCGCCGTGGGCGAAGTTGACGATGTCCATAGTCCTGTAGATCAACACAAGCCCCAGCGCCGCCAGGGCATACAGGCACCCTGCAGAGAGGCCGCTCACAACCTGCTGGCCGAACACATCCCCCACCCCCTAGTCCTGCTCGAGCAGGCGGATCTCCTCACGGATGAAATCCATTGCGTCGTCTATATCGACGAAACGTCGTTCATACCCGCTCTGAACGTGCCGGACCGCTATCCGCACACCCGCCTGCGAGCCCGAGGCACCCGCCTCCGCGGTGGCGGACGCAGCCACATTCGCCATCGCAGTCGCCGCAGCTCCCGCCGCGGCCGCAGGTCTGACGAACCTCATTATGAACGACGCAATTACGGTCTCCCGAGCCATAGAGCAAATCCTCCGAGCTTCTTTATGCCTGAAAACGCGTCTATCTCTCGACAATCATGGCTATGCCCATGCCCCCGCCGATGCACAAAGTGGCGAGTCCATACTTGACGTCTCTCTTTTGCATCTCATGGAGAAGTGTGATCAAGATCCTCGCCCCGCTGGCGCCCACCGGATGGCCCAGGGCAATCGCCCCGCCGTTCACGTTGACCTTCGCGGAATCCCAGCCCAGGTCGCGCCCGACGGCCAGCGACTGCGCCGCAAACGCCTCATTGGCCTCGATCAGGCCTATGTCGTCCAGCTTCAGCCCCGCCTTAGCAAGCGCTTTTCGGGTGGCCGGCACAGGGCCGATCCCCATTACGCTCGGATCCACGCCGGCCGAGGCGTATGCCCTGATCTTCGCCATAGGCGCTAGGCCCATCTGCCTCGCCCGGTCAGCCGACATGACCACCACCGCCGCAGCTCCATCATTGATGCCCGATGCGTTGCCCGCAGTCACCGTCCCGTCCTTCTTGAAGGCCGGCCGGAGCTTGGCAAGGGATTCGACTGTCGTGCCCGGCCTGACATGCTCGTCACGATCGAACTTGATCGGATCGCCCTTGCGCTGAGGAATCATCACCGGCACGATCTCGTCTGCAAACCTGCCGGATTCAATGGCCGCGGCGGCCTTGGCCTGGCTGGCCGCAGCGAACTCATCCTGCTCCGCACGAGAGATCCCGTATTGCTCAGCCACTTTCTCGGCGGTTATGCCCATGTGAGTGTCGCCGAAGATACACCACAGTCCGTCATGGATCATGGAGTCGATCAGCTGGCCATGGCCCATGCGATACCCTGTCCTCGCCTTGTCGAGTATGTAGGGCGCAAGGTTCATGCTCTCAGTTCCGCCCGCGACCACGATCTCGGCGTCTCCTACCATGATCGACTGGGCGGCGAGCGCAATGGCCTTCAACCCGGATCCGCACACCTTGTTTATGGTGGCGCAGGGCGTCTCAACCGGCAACCCTGCCTTCAGCGCAGCCTGGCGCGCAGGGTTCTGGCCCTGGCCGGCCTGGAGGATGCATCCCAGCAGGACTTCGTCGGCAGCGCCGGGTTCCGCCTTTGCCCGCTCCAGAGCGGCCCGGACGACCACGGCACCAAGCTCAGACGCCGATGTGTTCGCGAGAGCGCCATTGAAAGTACCGATAGCGGTTCTCGCAGCAGAGACGATGACGGCTTCCTTCATGTTTCTCTACCTCCATAATTTTGTTGGGCTCATACCCCAAGATAGACCCCTTGTACATGGGGATTATTCAACATGGACTGGCCCGTCCCCTCCAGCGCTATCCTGCCGTTTCCCAAGACATAAGCATTAGGAGATACCTTCAGGCTCTGCTTGGCGTGCGCTCCGGCAACGTCTCTATCGCTACATCCTGAAGGCTACGCCCGCCTGGTTGTAGCCGACTCCCGATCCGATCAGCACCACCAGGTCGTTCGGCTTGATCTTGCCCTTCTTCATCGCATCGTCGAACGCCATGGGTATGCAGGCCGAGCCCGTATATCCAATGTCCCCCGTGACGCAATGGGCCTTCTCGACCGGCTGCCCGAGCGCTTCCATGACGATTCCGATGGAGGTCTGATTGACCTGGGTAAATACGAACATGTCCACATCGTCCAGGGCAAACTCGCCGCGCTGGGCGAGCATGCGTGCGAGCTTGGGCCAGCCTTCGTGGTTCACCTCGGCAGGATACTTATCCACAAGACGGACAGTGGTCCGCCCAGCCTGGATCGACTCGCACGTGGCCGGCTCGGCGGTCCCGCCCGAGTAGATGCCCCATGCCTTGTAGTAATCGCCGTTCGCCAGGAATGAGGACGCTATGAACCCAGGCTCGTCGCCCGCGGTGAGCACGGCGGCCCCGGCGCCATCGCCGTAGAAGAAGGACATCAAGTCGGCGGGGTCGGCGAGCTTGCTCATCATGTAGGCCCCGATGACCAGCACGTTCTTCATCCATTTGCTGGTAGCCAAATGGCCAGCGCCTGCAGCCATGGCGGTCGGGAAGGACGCGCACGCGCACCCCACATCGTATGTGCCCGCGTTCTTCGCGCCCAGCTTGTGCTGGACCACAACAGACGTAGCGGGAGTGATGAAATCGGGGCTGTCGGTGCCCAAGATAATCAGGTCGATGTCCTCCGGCTTGACCCCGGCGTTGTCCAGCGCAGCCTGCGCAGCCCGGACCGCCAGATCCGAAGTGGCCCACTCCCGCGGGGCATAGAAGCGCCGCTTGATGCCGGAGTTCTGCTCGAGCTTGTATACAACCGCGCCCAGCCCGGGCTTGCCTTTGTCGACCCTGGCGGCGATTTCGTCGTTGGCGACCTCGATTTCAGGTACATACTGACCGGTTCCGATGACCCTTGCATAACGTTCCATCAGGACTGCCTCCATCCTAGAAGATGTATTGTAGTGCCTTTGCCTCCGACCTCAGCCATTCGCGAAACTCGGGATGCGCGATGGCGATCAAAGCCTCCACGCGTTTGCGTACGTTCATCGACTTGAGGTGGGCAATCCCGTATTCCGTCACCACGTAGTCGATGTCGGCCCTGGGAATCGTGACCGACTGCCCGTCTTTGAAGCACGGCACTATCGTAGATATCGCGCCGCCCTTGGCCGTCGACCGAAGCGCCAGTATGGACTTGCCTCCGGGCGACATCTGCGCGCCCATACACGTGTTGAGAGCGCCGCCTCCGCCGCTGTATTGCCTGGCCCCGAGGGTTTCCGAGTTTGCCTGGCCAGTTAAGTCCACCTGCAGAGTGGTATTGAGGCTCACCATCTTGTGGTTGCGCCCGATGGTCCAGGGGTCGTTAGTCACGTGCCCGCCGTGCAGTTCCACTCCCAGGTTGTCATCGATGAAGTCATACAGCTTCTTGGTGCCCAGCGCAAAACAGCCCACCATCTTCTCAGGCCACAACGTCTTCCTCCGCCCAGTCACCGCCCCCGCATTGAACAGATCCACCATGCCATCGGTGATCATCTCTGTGTGAATGCCCAGATCATGTTTGTTCATGAGGCACACTGTGACGGCATTGGGAATACCCCCGATTCCGAGCTGCAGTGTGCTTCCATCCTCGATAAGCGAAGCCACATTCCTGCCGATCTCCATCTCCACATCGGAAGGTTCAATGGGCTGCGTTTCAATGAGAGGCACTGTATTCTCCACAACATAGTCCACTCGCGAAATGTGAATGTGGGTGTCGCCCAGCGTACGGGGGAGGTTCTCGTTGATCTCCAGCACGACTAGGTTGGCTGCCTGGATCATCGGCTTTTCGTAGGTGAGGCTGAGTGAAAGAGACATGTACCCGTTCTTGTCGGGCGGAGTCGCGGTTCCCCAGAATACGTCGGGAGGGTCGAGTTCCTTCTTCTTGAGGCCGCACTCATGCAGGTGGTTAGGCATGAACGAGACGGTGCCGCCCGGATGAGCCCTGTAGGAATGCGGACCGTAATACCAGGCCTCGTTGAGAAAATGCCCCTTCATCTCGGGCTTGAGAAAATCGTAGTCTCTCATGAACAGACAAGACATGATCGTCACGCTATCGAGTTCGTCCTTTCGAGACGAAATCGCCCCGAGGAGACCGGGAGGTTCGGCCGCGCACATGGCGACCGCGATGGACTGGTCGGACTCTACCTTGCAGGCGGCTTCCTCAATCGATATCAGTTTGCGGCGATACACTTCCTTCGAGTCCAATGCTGACCCTCCTAGCCCTACTTACCCTACAGAACCAGCCCTCCATCGACCTGGAGAACCGCGCCGTTCACGAAGTTGGCCTCGTCAGACGCCAGATACAGGTAGGCGTAAGCGATGTCTTTCGGCTCGCCCAGCCTGCCCAGGGGCGTCTTCTCCCTAATCGTAGTCAGGACTTTCTCGGGCACCGTCGACATCATCTCAGTCATGGTGAATCCCGGAGCGACCGCGTTCACGTTGATGCCCTTACGCCCCAGTTCCTTAGCCCAGCCCTTCGTCATCCCGATAATGCCGGCCTTGGTAGCTATATAGTTCGATTGTCCGAAGTTCCCGTGTATTCCGACAACAGATGCAGTACTGACGATCTTGCCCGAACCCTGCTGGACCATGACGGGCGCCACCGCACGCGTGCAGTTGAACACGCCTTTCAAGTTGACGTTGATGACACGATCCCACTGATCGTCGGTCATCCTGACGAGCATGGCATCTGCCGTAATCCCGGCGTTGTTCACTAGGATGTCGATCCTGCCGAAGCTCTCCATGACTCGATCCACCATGGAGCGAACGCTCTCGGCATCGGTGACATCCACTTTTACCCATATGGCCGCGCCGCCTGCATCCGCAATGGCCTTCGCGGCATCCGCCGCGGCCTGCTCGTTGATGTCGCACACCGCCACCCGGGCGCCTTCCTGCGCGAACAAGACCGCTGCTTCCCTGCCCAGTCCGCGACCGGAGCCGGTTATGATAGCTACCTTGTCTTTCAGTCGCATTGGAAAGAGTACCTCCTCAATATGGAATGTGGCCTGTGATCGCGAGTGCCACATCGACTCGTGATGTTGTCGGGGACAATGCAGGCTACTCTGACAATAGAGCGAGGGTGTTACAGGAAGGTAACTGGCGGGTTACAGACGAGTTACATGTTTCGCTTCACGCGCTCCAGCACCGCCACCGTGTCGCGACTGGGGCTCATGCCCATCTCTGACTGGAGCACCGCCTCGCATCGTTCGTAGGCGCGCAGCGCCATAGCTCTGTTGCCGCGCTCAAGATAGCACAGCATCAGGAGGCGGTATGCCTCCTCCCAGCATTGGTCGCGCGTGAGAACGGACTCACACACGTCAATGCACTCTTCGATTTCGTGCCCCCCGTAGAGCAATTCGGCGAAGCTCTGGGCTGCACGAAGATACACGGCCAGCAGACGCTCACGCTCTGCTATGGCCCAGTCCTCATAGAGAGACTCCTGAAGGAAGTCGCCGCGGTGCAGGCTGATCGCGTTTCTGTAAAGATCGCACGCTCCCTCGGGGTCGGACGCAGCCAGTCGCCCGGCCTTAGCCACCAGGCTATCGAACTCGTCCGCGTCCACCCACGTGCCCGACAGAGGGTTGAGCCCGTATAGAGGCCCCTCGCGGTTGACCAGGAATGAATTCAGACGCGCCGGCCTACCCGGCTCGATCACGTTGAGCATGGCGTTGAAAACCACCTTGAAATGGCTGGACGCCACATCCGTATCCAGTCCCGGCCAGAGCGCGTCGAGGATCTGGTCCTTATGCAGATATCCCTTGCGGTTCACCACGAGCAGCTGAAACAGGCTGCGCGCCTTCTCGCGCTGCCACTCTCGGCTGCATACCTCTTCAGTGCCCCTGTAGAGCATGAAGCGCCCCAGAGTGCGCACGTGCAGGGTGTAGCCAGGGTGATATTCAACGGATGGAAGCCCTGTAGCCGAATGAAGCCAGGCCACATGCTCGCGGTCGATCCCCAGGCGGCCCGCCTCCACGAGCAGTGGGGCCAAGACGCCCAGGTCGCGTGGGCCGAAGAGCGTGCGCTTGGTGAAAAGGAACTCGTAACTGTGCGTTCGGACGGCGCTGAACAGATCGCCCAGGATCTGCCTGAGCACATCCTGATCGCGGCGGCGCAGCGCAAGCACGGCCAGCCACAGATCGCACACAGTGGCACAGTACTCATCGCCCACCCGCGCAAAAGTCTCCTTGGCCAGAGCCAGCCAGGAGGCTGCGCGAGCATCGAGGCCCGTGAATGCCATGCCGGCGCCCATCGCGATTTCCACAAACCCTGCAAGCCACTCATCGCCGGCGGATCGGCATATCGCCAGCGCCTCGGCTGCCTCTTTGTCAGCATGAGCCGGGTCGCCCGACATCGCATGTACCAGGGCCAGCCCCATGAGGGGTTCTGCCCGACCGCGCGTCACTCTGATCTGGTCGCAAATATCCAGCGCTCGCCTGTAGCAGGTTTCCGCGTCCGGGCCCCTGACAGACGGGGAGATATGGCACGCGTGCCCAAGGCGCATGTAGCCCACCGCCTCCACGAACGGAGACTTCAGATCCCGGCCGAGCTGAATCCCGGCCTCAGCGCACATCCGAGCCTTTTCGCCCTCGCCGATCAGCGAGTATACCAGCGACAGCAGGAGCTGAGTCTCGCGATGTGAGCGGGACGGCCGCCCCCTTTCCTCCGCGCGGACCTGCTCGGTCCGGGCATGCCCTTGATCGATGCTGCGACCTTGCCCAGCAGCGGGCGATGGCCCAGCCGCGAGCCCCGGCCCAGCCGGAAACCCCGACCCGGCCGCGAGCCCCTGCTCCTCGCCAGCTCGCCGCTGCAGAGAGGTCAGGGCAGCCCCCAGCCTGCCTGTACGCAGGTGCACACGGATGTCCAGCTCATCCTCCATTGCCGCGCTGATCAACTGCTCGGCCGCACGGGCTAGCTTGAGAGCCTCCTGCATCTGGCCCTGGTTGGTCTTGCTTTCGGCCATCATCCTGAGAAGAGTCGCCCTCTCCAGGCGCTCCTCCTCCGGCAGAAGCAGCAGTGCCTCACTCAGCAGCGACTCACTCATTGCCGGCTCTACAGTGTCCAGATACACCATGGCTTTGCCCTTTAGGGCCCGGCTCCTGCCTGCGGCGTCCGGTCGGGCAGCGAAGATATCGTCGGCCATAGTGTACCAGGCCAGGGCGTTCTGGTAGTCGCTCGACAGCCTGTACACATCGGCCCTGCGCAGCAGCAAATCGGGGTAGGCCTCCAGCGTTGCGCCAGGCAACTCGCCGACCCAGTAAGCTAGCGCCTCAAACCTTCCGCCCTGCACAAGCTCAGGAGCGAGCTTGAGAACTCGCTGGGCGGCGCCATCGTATTCACCTGCCGAAAGCAGGTGGTCGACCACCCGCCCTTCCTGGCCTCGATCGCCATAGTAAGCCGCAGCCTTGCGGTTAGTCTCCGCCCAGCGCGAGGAGTCGCGCCTGGCCTGCCGCCTGAGAAACGTGCGGAGAAGATTATGGAATCTGAAAGTGCCCGCGCCGGCATCAGTATAGTACACAAATAGCCCGGCCGCTGAAAGCCTGGCCAAGATCGCCTCGCTGTCGTCCCTGCCCGACACGCGTCCGCACACATCCGGGTCTAGCTCAGAGAGGGCCGATACGTCCAGCAGGAAATCGGTTACGTACTGCTCCTGCTTGCCCAGCACCTCCTGGGCCAGATAGTCGAAGACACTCTCGAGCGAAGACGGAGTGCGGGTGAACAATTCCTGAAGAGACAGCCCTTCGCGCAGCGCATGCCAGATCATCTCGAGCGCGATAATCCAGCCTTCAGTGCGCTCCAGAACCGCCTTCACCTGCTCCGAAGTGAGCTCGTGCTGGTACGGCCCGGAGAACAGGCTTCGGATCTCGGGAACAGTGAAGGCCAGGTCCCGCTCGGTTATCTCAAGCGCCTCGCCCCTCACCCTCCACCTGGCCAACGACCCTAAGGAAGGCCGCTCCCGGGTAGACAGGATTACGTGCACCTGCGGAGGCATTGCGTTTATCAGATTCTCCACGATCTCGTTGACTTCCGGGCTCTTTGCCACCGCGTGGTAGTCATCGATCACAATGGCGAAGTCCTCGACAATCTGGTCGATCAGGTCATTGCCGAGAAGATCCACGGCCTGACGGCGCGCGGACGGACTGTAGTCCTCTTCCAGAAGCGAAAGCGCCCGCGAGCCCATGGTCGGGTACGCCGAGCGCAAAGACCATATGAGGTGAGTTATGAACACGAGGGGATCTGTGTCGGCGCCGTTGACGCAGTACCAGAAAGACGGGATATTGGCGCCTGACAGGTGGACGGCGAGCACCGTGCTTTTGCCGTAGCCCGGTCCTGCCTGGAGTATCGTAACCTTGTGCGATACCACCCCTTTAAGCAACTCGGCCAGACGCGGACGGATCAGAAGCCGTTTCCGAGGCAGAGGCGGTATGAACTTGGTGCGGACTATCTGGGGATCGTACGCCATTCGTTGCGCGCCGTGAGCCGGTAGTCGCGTGCGGCCGCTTGCCGCCGCTTGCCGCCGCTTGCCGATCCGGCTCTTGGCGCCACTTCCCTCCTAAGTATCACTGTATCACTCCCGCAACACCGCACTGACCTTACCGTAGTTTCACCGCGGCACCGAGCGCGCCAGTGCCTATCTACGACACCAACGGCGAAATACCTCCAGAACCCCCACTCCCTGCGGATGAGCAATTCACAGCTCGCTTCCCCATTTCATCTCTCAGATTCCCGGCCACACGGGTCTAGGTCTATGCATTACCCACATCGCTG
>DHON01000033.1 GCA_002409965.1 Firmicutes bacterium UBA5389 | reverse complement strand
CGCATCGGAGCGATGCGAGGGGCGTGCAATTGCGGAGTGTTGTTCGAAAGCCACCGCGGGGCAACCCGCTTCAAGCGAGACAGGTCAGGGAATTGCCGCTCAGCGGGGGTATGACCGTCGCGTCTCGGCCGCGCCTCGGCGGTGCCTCGGTCCAGGCCCAGCGCTTGGCGCTTTTCGACCGCGCCCGCGACTGTCCGCAAGGCGCATGGGCGCCTAAGGCTCGCGCCCTGCGGGATGAGCGCGGCTTTGACGGGGCCCTGGTATGGGCAGATCGAGTTGCTGAGCAACGGGCAAGTTGAAGGGCTTGTGGACCGGTTGAGAGCCATGACGGGGGCTGAGGGATGAGTTCTGGCGCAGTTGCAGGGAAGAGACCAGATCAGGGGCGCAAGGCCAACCTAAGCTCCTAAGGGCAGCCTAACTAACCGCCATGGAGGAAACGGTGCCAGGCCTTAGGAGCCACAATCCTTACACGCACCCCCCCGCCGTGTCCGGTGACCGCCCCGCTTGACAATAATGAATATTATGGTACGATAATACTTGAATGCGCATTGGGGGTGGCCAGTGGTGTCAAGTGTCATACAGATAGCTGAAGCAACATCCATAGCGCTGCACAGCATGGTTTTCATAGCTCGGGCCGACGGAATGAACGTGACAGTTAGAGAATTGGTTTCTACGATCGGCTTCTCTCACGCGCATTCGTCCAAAGTACTTCAACAGCTGGTGCGAGCGGGGTTACTGCAGTCTGTCAGAGGCCCGAAGGGCGGCTTCCGGCTATGTAGGCCGGCCGGCGACATCACACTCCTCGAGGTCTGGGAAGCCATGGAAGGGCACCTTGCTGTAGACATGTGCATTGTGAATGGCGGTCGCGAAGAATGCCCGTTTGGTCAGTGCATTCTTGATGAACTCCCGGGCCGCTTGTCAGAAGAGTTTCGCGAATATCTCGGAAGCAGGACGTTGGCTGGGGTTGTGAACCAGATTATGAGCCGAGCAGAGAAAGCAGCAATTAATGATGGAGTCTGAGGGAGGATGGTCGTTCCATGGTGGAGTTGATACGCCTCAGTGAGGTCAAGGCGTCCGCCAATCCCCGTGGCGAAGAGGTGCGCTTCCTGGTGAACAGGGATTCTATCTCCGTGGTCATGCTATCGCTTCCGCCAAACGGCGCGGTTCCCGTGCACGAAACCCCTGTGGATGTGCTGTTTTACATAGCGAACGGCCGCGGCGAGGTGACCATCGGAGAGGAGACAGCCCCTGTTCAGGCCGGGGACTTTGTGGTCAGCCCCGCGAAGATACCGCACGGTCTGAAGGCTGCAGCCGATTTGAAGCTCGAAGTATTCGTCATCAAGACCCCGAATCCGAAAAAAGTCACGGGATAGTTCAGGAGCGCAATCGCCTTACGATTTCCAGACCCGGGCGAAGCAGCACATCGCTGCATACGCGCGTTCGGAAGCCTATTGCCCGCGATAGCATCCGAGCGAGTTTGTTGCGTGCCCCGACCACCGACAGAGCGCGCATCGAGAAGGCGCTGGTCTTGCCGGAGGGAGTCAGGGATTCTGCGTATGAGCTAGCGGCCTCGATGGCTCTGGCAATGTCAATGCCGATATCGGCCCATTGTGTGTATTCATCCAACCATGGCGCGATTTCCTGTATGAGCTTCTTGTTGGAGTTAGTGCGCAGCAGCTCAGCGGAGGCTTTCATCTTGTACATGTGAGCTGATAGAATGCCGGCTGCCTCCACGAGAGCACCGCGGTCCATGCGATGCTTCGCGCTATCGACGATCTCTGTGAGAAGCGGCGGATCGCTTGGGTGAAGTGGGCTGATGGCGCAGGCGTCTCGGAATATGTAGAGAGCTTCTACTGACGCTTCGCCCACCACCTTAGCCGCGGATGCTGTCCATGCATCTTCAGCATCGTAGCGCTTCGGGTCGTTCATGTAGGCTGCGCCGGCGCCCAGCGCTATCTTGGACGCTTCCGCCTGGTTCATGGGGTTCAGGAAGAGCCCGCGACTCACCTCCGCCAATTGGGCGCTTCTGCCCGTGTAGGGCCCTATGTGCAATTCGCCCTTCATTGTGGCATCGTTCACCGGGTAGTTGTCCCAGAAGGTGATTGGCCGTCTGAGCGCGGCTGTCGCCGCTGAGGCGTATTCGTATGATAACTCCTGCGAGCACACGTTGGGACCGGTCCACATTATGTCTATCTCGGGGTGTAACCCGGCGCCCATCTCGCGCGCGTAATCTGTCGACGTGTCTCCGTGATACTGTGTCGGGCAGACTATGAGCCTGGTATCGGGAGACATATTCTGCAGACGTTCTCTGACATCATTGGCCAACGCGACTTGGGCTGCGGCCAGACTTCCAAAGGCCCTGCGATCTGCTTCGCCGGCAAGCTCCGCAGGTATGTCGTCTAGAAGCAGCGCGAAATCGCGCACGCCCTCGTTATGCAGAACCCCCATCTTTGCTGCGAGCGCATCCACGTCTGACTTGTCGGAATAGCGCAACGACAGGCCGGGGCTGAGCGAGAAGACGAAAGATATCCCGACTGAGCGAGCGTGTGAGACAAGGTGCTTCAGGCTGGCCATCTTCTTCGGCGGATAAGGAATACGCCACTTCCGCCTGTGGTAAGGATCGTCTTTCGGCGCGTAGAGGTATGCGTTCATGCCCACTTCCGACATGAACGACAGCATGTCCATACGCTCTGCGTGAGTCCAAGGTTTCCCGTAGAAACCTTCCACAACCCCTCTCCAGACGAAACCACTGCCCAACTTGGATACACCTCCCGGACATCTCATGGTCACACAATTCAAGGTCAACGCCGCGTTGTCCTTCCCTCGCCGCGGGCGCGGCAGGAGAATTTCAGAGGCATGAGGAATGAGAAGAACTGCTATGAGCGATGCCAAGGGAGTGTTGTCAGTGCCTTCAGTATTGATCAAGAACGGGACTGTCATAACCATGGACCCGGCAAGGCGTGTTGTCGAGCACTGCAATATCCTGGTGGAAGATGATAGGATCCGCGCTGTTGGCGATGGCGATGACGATGGCGATGACGCCGTTGCCAGTCAGGATCCGCAGGTTATCGACGCCTCAGGGTACGTTGTCATCCCCGGGCTCATTCAGACCCACGTGCATCTGTGCCAGGCGCTGTTCCGCGGGATGTCTGACGACATGGAGCTCCTCGACTGGCTGCGCCTGCGCACCTGGCCTCTTGAGGCCGCGCACGACGAAGAGTCAGTCTACTACTCAGCGCTTCTGGGGATAGCCGAACTCCTGCGTGGAGGCACTACATGCGTGGTTGACATGGAAACTGTGAACCACACCGAGAGCGCGTTTCGGGCGATAGTTCAGTCCGGCATCAGAGCTGTATCGGGCAAGGTGATGATGGACTGGGGAGACGATCTTCCCGAGGCGTTGCGCGAGACGGGCGAGGCTTCCTTGGCCGCCAGTGTGGAGCTGGCAGACAAGTGGGACGGCTCCGCGAACGGACGTCTGCGCTATGCCTTCACCCCCAGGTTCGCTGTGTCCTGTGGCGACCGGCTGCTGCGGGAGGTAGGCGCAATTGCCGGGCAGCGCGGGGCCTACATACACACACACTCGTCCGAGAACCGTGGTGAGATCGAGATTGTGCAGGCCGAGCGCGGAGCGCGTAACGTCATCTACCTTGACCAAGTAGGCATGCTTGGCCCCAGGACGATCCTGGCTCACTGCGTTCACTTGGACCAGGCTGAGCTGGACACCCTGAAGCGTACCGGAACCCACGTGGCGCATTGCCCGTCTGTCAACCTCAAGCTGGCATCGGGCATCGCCCTGGTGCCTGAAATGCTGGAGATGGGGATCAATGTCAGCCTGGGCGCGGATGGGGCGGGCGGCAATAACAACCTGGACCAGTTCGTTGAGATGCGGATGGCTGCTCTGATACACAAGCCTCGCCTGGGGCCGATGGCAATGCCGGCATTGACGGTGCTGGAGATGGCCACATTGCGCGGCGCTGCCGCTCTGGGCATGGAAGACGAGATAGGCAGCATTGAGCCGGGCAAGAAGGCCGATATCGTCCTGCTCGACTTGCGAAAACCTCACGCCAGCCCGGGCGCGTGCGTGGACCCAGTGTCGAGAGTTGTTTACTCGGCGCATTCCTCGGATGTTGTGATGACAATGGTTGACGGCCAGGTAGTGTACGGCGATGGGCGGCTCGCCAACATCGATGAGCGCGATGTGCTTGACAAGTGTGACGAGGCCATCGTGCGCCTGGCCCGGCGCGCGGGACTCATGCGATAGGCGCGGATTTCCGCTTGCGTCTCCCCTGCCGATGTGGTAAGGTATGCATAATTTATCTGCAGCAGCAAGCGTTGCAACAGGGGAGTGCAGGGATTGAGTCATCGAAGCAATAGTCATATTAATGTAAACAGCAAGGGACATCTGACCATTGGAGGCTGCGATGCAGTCACCCTCGCAAAGCGATTCGGCACTCCGCTGTACGTCATAGATGAGGACGCTGTACGCCGGGCTTGCCGCTCTTACGTAGAGGAGTTTGGCGCACGCTACCCCGATGTGCGCGTGATCTACGCCAGCAAGGCGCTGATGGTAAAGGCCATTGCCCTGCTAGTGCTGGAAGAGGGGCTTTCCCTGGACGTTTGCTCCGGGGGCGAGCTGTATACGGCGGTCGCAGCGGGTTGCCCGCCAGACCGCATATACTTCCACGGCAACAGCAAGACAGCGGCTGAAGTCGAATTCGCGCTCAGTGTGGGCGTGGTCCGATTCATCGCCGACAGCCTCGACGAACTCCGCTTGATCGACAGGCTCGCGCGCTCGAAGGGCCTGATCGCCAATGCAATGCTGCGCCTCACGCCAGGAATCGAGGCGCATACTCACGACTACATCAAAACGGGTCAGATCGACTCCAAGTTCGGCATAGTCATACCTAATGGAGACGCTCTTCGCGCTGTGGGCATCGCGAAAGGGCTGGCCAATGTGAGGTTGACCGGGCTTCACTGCCACATAGGTTCACAGGTGTTCGAAATGGAGCCTTTTGTGGACGCGGTGGATATCATGATGAGCTTTGCCCGGCAGGCCTACGAAGCCACCGGGTTTGTCATGGAGGAACTGGACATCGGCGGCGGGCTGGGAATCCGCTACAACTCCAAGGATGATCCGATCACCGCGGGTGATCTTGCTCGGGCCGTGGCCCCGGCGCTACGCGAGGCGGCGTCCAGGCACGGACTGCCCCTTCCGACCCTGCTGCTGGAGCCGGGGAGGTCAATCGTGGGTGAGGCGGGAACCACGCTGTATGCAGTGAACTCGGTCAAGCGCATCGAAGGCGTTAGGACATACGTTTCGGTGGACGGCGGCATGGCGGACAACCCTCGTGTGGCCCTGTATCAGGCTGAATACGAGGCGGCGCTGGCTAACCGAGCGGCGAGCCCTGGGCGGGGGAATATGGAGAGTATGGAGACTTTGGAGACGGTCTCGATTGCCGGGAACTGCTGCGAGTCAGGAGACATGCTTGTGTGGGACATCAGCATGCCGCGCCCGGAAGTCGGCGATACTGTCGCGGTGTTCTGCACGGGCGCCTACAACTACTCCATGGCAAGCAACTACAACCGTTACCCCCGCCCGGCAGTCGTGCTTGTCCGCGATGGGAGAGCCGATGTAATTGTGGAGAGGGAGACATACGCTGACCTTGCGATGCGGGACGTGGTGCCGCCCAGGCTGAGGTCAGCTGCCGCAGTGCCGTGCCCGATGGCCCAAATGGGCCGCTTCAGCCGCACAGTCCAACTCCAGAGCCAGCCCTAGCCCCAGCCTTCGGGTGGCCATGCCCACGTGCATGCGCATTTCCGCGGCACCGTCAGGTGATCGGAGCGCGCCCCGTTGTGTTGACCCTCTTTCGATGGAATGCTAGTATTGTGGCACGTAGCAGAAAGGGGCTGAGCGACATGCGCGAGAAGATTGAAGCTGTGATTGGCAGGATAAGGCCATCGCTGCAGGCTGACGGCGGCGATGTCGAGCTAGTGGACGTGACTGAAGATGGAATCGTGAAGGTCAGGCTGAAGGGCGCCTGCGCTGGCTGCCCGATGTCGACGATGACGCTGAAGAACGGTATCGAGAGGATACTTAAGCAGGAAATCGCCGAGGTAAAGTCGGTTCAGTCAGTCTAGATGGTTGAGCGAAGTGGGGGCTATGATCCTTCCGACCTGAGTCGGGGGGATGCATGGCCCCCTGTCGATTCTCGTCAGAGTGGCGCAGCGCTTGGAGGAGTTCGTCAAGGCCTTGGCGACCTGCAGCGAAGACCAGGATATCTAGTCCATAACCGACATCCCCAGGGCCTGGTATGTCTGCATGTCCACTATGCCCGTCACCGGCAACCCCTTGTCCCGCTGCAGTTGCATGATCGCGCGCTCGGTGGCCGGGCCGTAGACGCCGTCTACACCGGCATGCTTGTAACCTAGCTTCGCCAGTCTCAGCTGGATCGCGTACACATAGCTGCCCTTGGCTCCCGGTTCTATTCGGGGCCGGGTTGATCCGAGCGCGCCGAAGTGCCCGGCGGTTATGATCACGGGCGTTCCCACTTCAACAATGGAGTAGAGCCGTTCCACATCGCGGTTGAGCATGCGCACGCATCCGCCGGACTTACGTTGCCCGACGGTCCATGGCTTGTTGGTGCCGTGTATCCCGTATTTCCCCCACGGCACATCCAGTCCCATCCACCGGGTGCCGAACCCGCCTGCCCAGGCTGCCTTATCGGTGACTTTGAAGTAGCCCAGAGGGGTGGGGGTAGACGGCTTTCCGACCCCAACGCGGTACTGGTTCACCGGCTTCCCGTTTTCGAGGAGGGTCACTGTGAGGTTGGACGTGTCTATGAGGACGGCGCGCCAGACTGCTTGGCCTGGGCCATAACCAGGATCCGGACTGGCTTCGATGATGTCGCCGCTGGGCTTGAGCGATGTGGCTACGATGGGTTCACATATTCGTCCCAGGGCCATCCACACCGCCATGTCCACAATGCCGTTGTCGGGCAGCCCTGCACTGGTCTGAAAGGCCCGCACCGCCCGGTCGGTCCCGGGGCCGAACACCCCGTCTGCAGGGCCGGCATAGTGCCCCGATACCGTGAGTCCCTCCTGTAAATCCTGCACGTGCTCGCCGACCATCCTCGGCTCTTCCAGCCACAGTCGATGCAGGTCGCCGCATGAGCACGTTTCTGCAGCTTTCGCACCCTGCGGCAGCGGTTCTGGCACGTCAGAACCGCTCGCGCCGCCCGCCCAAAGGGGGCGCGATTCGCCGGTGCCTGCCTGGGAAGGCGCGATTGCTGCGGCGATCGAAGAGCGGGCGTCATAGACATTCGCTATGCCCTCGTCCGGCGCAGCCGGCAGCTCGACGATGCGAAATCCATCGTCCTGCCCCGTTGGTTCCCCGCGCTTGCGCGCCCTGTCCTCATACCCACTCGAGAATATGACTGCCATGACCAGCCCGACCAGGATGAGCCCGGCCAGGCGAACCATGAGCTGCTTGTCGGGACCTTGCTTCACGTTCATCACCCATGTCCTGCAGATTCCCCATGGATTGTCCTGGAGATCGCCTCGTTGATGCATTTCTCAGATAGTCCATCCAGCGTAGTTTATCCAGCGGGCTGAGGGTTACGCAGCGTAGTGCAGTGCGCGATGCGTGATGAGAGGGATGCGACAAGGAACTGGCAACGAGGCAAGGGGCCGGAGTTGAGAACGCGGTATGAGGGCGAAAATGAGTGTAAGGAGGTATGGGCGCGCGCGACTAGAATACATATCCCGGTACCTAAAGTGGCTAGCTGATACAGGCTGGCATCATTGAAGGGGGCTTACGGATGCGGGGAGAGATGCGGGCCATTGCCAAAACATCGCCGTCTCCAGGCGCCGAAAAGGTCGTGGTTCCCATTCCCCAGCCCGGCAGGGGCGAGGTGTTGATCCGGGTGCGCGCGACTGCCATTTGCGGCACTGACGTGCACATATACGAGTGGGACCAGTGGTCGCAGGGCCGGGTGAAAACGCCAAGGATCTTCGGGCACGAGTTCTGCGGGGATGTTGTCGAAGTGGGTGAAGGCGTCGAGAAAGTCAAGGCGGGTCAGTTCGTCTCGGCGGAGACGCACACAGCGTGTGGGCATTGCTTCTACTGCCTCACCGGGCAGGCGCACATCTGCCGGGAGGCCAAGATCGTAGGCATCGACCGGGACGGGTGTTTCGCCGAATACGTTGTCCTTCCTGAGTTCAATTGCTGGATCTGGGACATCGACATACCTGACGAAGTCGCCGCTATCCAGGACCCGTTCGGCAACGCAGTCCACACAGCGCTGGCGACTGACCTGGCGGCCAAGACCGTCCTCATAACCGGCATGGGTCCTATCGGGCTATGCGCCATAAGCGTTGCCAAGCGCTCGGGCGCCACTGAAGTCTATGTCACTGATGTGTCGGAATACCGACTGGAGCTGGCAAGGAAGCTCGGCGCAGACTTGGCGATCAACCCGACCAAGGACGACCCCGTGGCGGCAGTCAGGAACGCCACAGGAGGGCTCGGCGCCGATGTTCTGCTGGAGATGTCGGGCAACCCCATCGCCATAAGGCAGGGGTTTCAAGCGCTGCGCAAGGCTGGGTTCGCATCGCTTCTGGGGATTCCGTCCAGGCCGATGGAGATAGACCTAGCCTCCGACATCATATTCCGAAGCCTCACCGTGCAGGGCATCAACGGGCGCAAGATGTTCGAGACGTGGTATCAGGCGCGGGCGCTGCTGAAGGCGGGGCTCGACATAATGCCGGTGATAACGCACAGGATGTCTCTTTGGGACGATCTGGATCAGGGAATGGAACTCATGATGTCGGGCAAATGCGGAAAGGTAATCTTGTACCCATAGCGCGCAAGCGTCCGAAGAACGATGTATCGACATCGGCATGGCACGGCCGAGCATATCTCAATGGAGGAGGCATTGTACATGTCTGACGCACTGGCTTATCTCAACGATGAGCTTGCCAAGCTTCGTGAACAGAAGCTGTTCAGGTATCCCAAGGTCTTGACGGGGCAACAGGAGGCCAGGGCTGTGTATGATGGCCGGGAGGTCATTAACCTCTCGTCCAACAACTACCTGGGCCTTACGACTCACCCACGGATGATCGCGGCGGCGGCGCAGGCGGCGCAGGCGCTCGGAGCTGGCTCGGGCGCGGTGCGCACCATCGCGGGAACCATGGATATGCACGTGGAACTGGAGAGGAAGATTGCCGCATTCAAACACACTGAGGCGGCGCTGGTGTTCCAGTCGGGGTTCACTGCTAATGCGGGCACAGTAGCGGCCGTCCTGGGGAAGGAAGACGTGATCGTCAGCGACGAGCTCAACCACGCCAGCATAATAGATGGTTGCAGACTGTCGCGGGCTGACATCAAGGTCTTTCCACATGGCGACATAGACGGACTGAGGAAGCAACTCGACGAGACTGACGCTGTGCGCGATGCAGGGCACCATGTTCTGGTAGTGACTGACGGCGTATTCAGCATGGACGGCGACATCGCCAAGCTGCCGGAGATCGTGCGGGCTGCCAAGGAGCACGGGGCGATCACCATGGTGGACGATGCCCACGCCAGCGGCGTTCTGGGCCGCAACGGCCGAGGCACTGTCGACCACTTCGACTTGCATGGACAGGTGGACATACAGGTGGGCACGCTGTCGAAGGCCATCGGCGTGTTGGGCGGGTATGTGGCGGGGACGAAGACCCTGATCGATTACCTCATCCACCGCGGCCGGCCCATTCTCTTCAGTACGTCTCATCCGCCGGCGGTCACCGCGGCCTGCCTGGAGGCGTTCGACATCCTGGTGGAGGAGCCGGAGATCATCGATACATTGTGGGAGAACACCCGGTTCTTCAAGAAGGGCCTTGAGGATCTGGGGTTCAGCACAGGTGTCAGCCAGACGCCCATCACCCCGGTCATCGTGGGCGAAGGCGCGTTGGCGATGAAGCTGTCCGACAGGCTGTTCGAGGAAGGTGTGTTTGCCCAGGCCCTGGCGTTCCCAACAGTGCCGCGCGGTAAGGCCCGAGTGCGCACGATCGTCATGGCCACCCACACGCAGGAAGACCTGGAATTCGCGTTGAAGGCGTTCAAGAAGGTCGGCAAGGAACTCGGTATCATATGAGCCAGTAGGCCGATGCCTGAATGCCTGCCTGCAAAGGAGGGACAAGCAATGCCGGAAACGGTCTATTCGGAAGCCGTGTATAAGGAAGAGACTCTGAAGGCCCAGGACGGAACGGACCTGTTCTGCCGTGTGTGGTTGCCGGCCAAGGCCGATGGAGCAATCGAGGTGGTAAGGGGCATCGTTGTGATCTGCCACGGCCTCGCTGACCACTCGGGAAGATTCACGCATGTGGCGCAATTCTTCGCGCAGCGGGGCTATGCCGTGTATGCCTATGACCACCGAGGGCAGGGCAGATCGGGGGGCGCGCGCGGGCACGTGGACCGATGGACGCAGTTCTACGATGACCTGTGGCTCGTGATCCGCACCGCCAAGGGTCGTAATTCCGGGCTCAAGCTGTTCCTCATAGGGCACTCCATGGGCGGCCTGATCGCGCTGGGGTATGCCCAGCGGCGGGCCAGAACAATCACTGGAGTCGTCGCGAGCTCGCCCTGCCTTGACCTTCGTATGAAGGTGTCGCCTGTGAAGAGCGCGTTCGGGATAGCGGCTTCCTGGATCGCGCCGCGCCTGGCGGTGGACACCGGGATCCCAGCTCGGCATCTGTCGCACGATCCTGCGATTGTGGCAGCGTACAATGCCGACAAGATCAGGTATCCAAAGGTGACGACCAAGTTCTTCGTCGAGTTCGACGCAGCCATGCGCAACGTGCGGGAGGGTGCTGACTCCTTCGCCGCCCCATGCTTGTTCATGCCGGGAGGCGACGATCCAATCTGCTCGACCCAGGCTACAGTGGAGTTCTTCAACAGAAACCCGCATCCCGACAAGAAACTGGTCGTCTGGGACGGTCTGTATCACGAGATCTTCAACGAACCCGAGAAGGAGAAGGTGCTCGCGACTGCTGCGGCGTGGATTGCCGAGCGGGACGGGCGGTAGGCGGCAGATGGGGAGAAGGGGCGGAGTGGGAAATGGAGGGACAGGCCGAGCTGACGTCTGAGGAGATCCAGCGATATAGCAGGCATCTGTGCCTTGCCGGTGTTGGCGGGGAAGGCCAGAGGAGAATCCGGTCGGCCAGGGCCCTTGTTGTGGGGCTGGGAGGACTGGGTTCTCCTATCGCGCTTTATCTGGCTGCGGCGGGCGTTGGCGTCCTTGGGCTGGCAGACCCGGACGTGGTGGAGCTGTCGAATCTGCAACGGCAGATAGCCCACGGTATGGGCAGCCTGGGCATGTGCAAGGTGGAGTCGGCGGCACGTCGGATCCGGGAGCTCAATCCGGGCGTGCGTGTTGAGGCCTTGGAGGTGAAGTTGGGGCGCGACAATGCCGCTGGGCTAGTCGCGGGCTACGATGTAGTTGTCGATGCCCTGGACAGCTTGGGCGACAGGTTCATCCTGAGCGATGCATGTGTGGCGGCGGGCAAGCACATGGTGCACGGGGCGGTATCGGGGTGGATGGGTGAAGCCATGACTTACGTGCCTGGGCGCGGGCCGTGCTACAGGTGCGTATTTGGCGGAGATGCGACGGCGGGCGCGTCAGGGGCGGGCTCGGAGGACGGTGCTGAGGATTCTGGGACGCTCGCTCCGGAGCGCGCGGGCGTGCTGTCGTCGGCGCCGGGGGTGATAGGTGCAATCGAGGCGACAGAGGTTCTCAAGATGATCACGGGCACGGGCGAGCCGCTCGCGGGCAGGCTTCTGCTCTGGGACGGAATGAGGATGAGGTTCGATCAGATAGAGGTGAAGGCTGATCCTGCGTGCTGGGCGTGCGGGGCACGCTGAGGATCGGTAAGCGAGGGCGCGTAACGGCTAGGACGGCCACTGGCGCCTGAGAACCGTACAGAACTCATTGTGGGGGGTGTGCCATGACAGCGCGCGAGCACGCCGTCAACACTGATTGGGTCGCACATGGATGTGGTTCCGGCAGATGGGGAGGGCTGGGAGTATCCGCCCTTCTCGGGCGCGATCGCCGATGGTTATGTGTGGGGGCGCGGCGCGCTCGACATGAAGTTTGGTCTCATCACTATCCTCGAAGCCGTGGAGGAGATGCTGGAAGCGGGTTTCACTCCGTCTCGCGACATCTACATTATCTCTACTTGCGATGAGGAGGCAGGAGACAAGGGCGGCATTCGTCCGCTCCCGGGCGCAATACGTCCATAGGCGTGCTGGCGCAGGCTATTGCGCGGGTGGAGGCCAGGCAGATGCCGTCTCGAATCGCCAGTCCTATCCGGGAGTTGTTCCGGAAGATCGCCCCGAATTTCGGGCCCGCAAGGCGACTTGTCTTCGCAGACGCGGCCTTGTTCGCGCCGCTGATCAAGCGGGTCATGCTCAGTTCGCCGGAGACGGCGGCGATGATCAGAACCACTACTGCTCCCACCATGATATCGGGCGGTGTGAAGCCCAACGTCCTGGCGTCGCGGGCAACGGCGGTAATCAACTTCCGTCTGCTTCCGGGCGACACGGCTAAGGATGTTGTCAACCATGTCGCGGACGCGGTGGGCGACGGCCGGGTCAAGATAAAGGTGCTTACCTACAGTCCGGCATCGACCGTAGCGCCAATTGAGAGCCCTGGGTTCGAACTGATAACAGACTGCATTCGCAGGCATTACCCGGACGCAGTTGTCGCGCCCTACTTGGTCATGGGCGGCACTGACTCGAAGATGCTGGAACCGCTGGCGTCCGGGGTCTACCGGTTCACTCCGTGCAGGCTGGCTCAGAAGGATGTGGCCAGGATGCACGGCGTGAATGAGCGCGCATCCATCGAGGACATAGAGAGGGCGGTCGGGTTCTTCAAGACCTTGATAGCCGGAGCGTAGCACGTAGCGCAGAGCGACAGTCGCGGGGCCGGGCCGATCATTGAAGAGAGGATAGGATGCTGTGGAGACGGTTGTCTTGGCGGTCTATCAGGAGCTCACGGATTTCTGTGTAGCCCATGCGGATGAGCGCGTGGTCGAAAAGTATGCCAGGTTCTTTCGAGAGGGGCATGATCCCTACGGAGTGGACAGGGCCCTCGTGGCGGACAAGGGCAAGGCGATTCTGGGTCGATACCGTGATGAACTGGGCCTTGACGGCTTTCTGGAGCTCGGAGACATGCTCATGCAGAGCGGCAAGTGGGAAGAGGCGGGCTTCGCTGTGCGCTTCATGAAAGACTGGAGCAAGGAGTTCACCCCCGCGGTTTTCCCGCGTCTCAGAAAGTGGTTCGACACTTGGGTGCAGGACTGGGCCACGTCCGATGGGCTTTGCGGCGATGTGCTGCCCCGATTCCTCGACATGCCCCAGGTAGGACTGGACGGGTTCGCATCGTGGCGCGACTCGGAGTCCAAGTGGACTCGAAGGGCTGTGCCGGTAACGATGCTCGCGCTTCTTAAGGAGTGCAAGGAGCAAGACGATGCGGCCGGAGTGGGCGCGCTGCTTGATTTCATCCGTCCGCTCATGCTCGATGAGGAGCGCGTTGTTCACCAGGGCTTGGGTTGGTTTCTGCGGGAGACCTGGAAACTGCGGCCCGATCAAGTGGAGGCTTTTCTTATGGAGTGGAAGGAGGAGTCGGCAAGACTCATATTCCAGTATGCCACGGAGAAGATGACGGCCGAATCCCGGGCGCGCTTTCGCCGAGAGCGGAAGAGCCGGGGCAGATAGAGCAGGAGGTATGTAGATGGACTTGCTGACGGCGCGAAAGAATGCCGCGGACAGACTGAGCAGGGCATGCCGACTCTGCAGGCAATGCAATGGGGTCGCTTGCGCGGGGGAGATTCCTGGATTCGGGGGCGTGGGAACCGGCAGCGGATTCATCGCTAACGTTGAGGCCCTTGCCAGGAGGAAGATCAACCTAAGGGTACTGCACAACGCCAGGCAACCCGATACGCGCATTACACTCTTGGGGATCGATTTGAGCATGCCCGTTCTCGGGGCGGCGGTCGCGGGCGTGCGGGTGAACAAGATGGACGGCATTACCGAACACGAACTGGCCCGAGCGATGATCGACGGACCGCAGTCGGCGGGCTCCATCGGCATGGGAGGCGATGGCGGAGATCCTGAGGTGTTCGAGGCCGCCATCGCGGCAACGGCTGAATTTGGGGGGCATGCGATTCCGGTGATCAAGCCTCGTGAACAGGACGCGCTGATTCAGAGGGTACTGCGCGCCAGGGACGCGGGGGCGGTTGCGATTGCCGTCGATGTGGACGCGGCTGGACTGGTCAACATGGCCTTGCTCGGGCAGAAAGTCGAGCCCAAGATGGCCGAACAGATCCGCGAGGTCGTGCAGGCGGCGGACAGGCCGGTGATTCTCAAAGGGATCATGACGCCTGAAGACGCGGTGATCGCCGCGGAGGCCGGGGCAGCGGGCATAGTCGTGTCCAACCACGGCGGGAGAGCTCTTGATCATACGCCGGGTACGGCGGATGTACTGCCTGGCATCGTCCGCGCGCTGAGGGGCGACAGTGCGGGCAATGGCCAGGTAGTTGTGCTGGTAGACGGCGGTGTGCGCAGCGGGGTGGATGTCCTCAAGATGCTCGCTCTTGGTGCTGATGCCGTGCTCGTGGGCCGCCCGCTGTGTGTGGCGGCAGTGGGCGGCCGGGCCGAAGGAGTTCGCCTGCAGCTTGCGGAGTACGCGAAGCAACTGCAAGTGGCGATGATGCTCACTGGGTGCGAATCGCTTGCCGATGTGACGAGCGCGGTTCTTAGCGATCATCGGCAATCAGTTGTCAGTCATAATCGGTCGCCCGTCACTCATCGGCGATCTGCTGTCAGCCACCAACCGTGTTCAGCACCCTGGTAACCCTAGCGGCGCAAGGGTTCGGGGTCTTCTGACCGCAAGTATTGCTGTCGGGGCACGCAAGTGGCCTGGACCGCTACTGCTCGTTCGGCACGCCCCGGATGAAATCCGGAACCAGGCGGTTGAACTCATCGGCCTTTTCCAGGAACAACGCGTGGCCTGCGCCTTCCGCGACCACGAATTTGGAGCAGGGGATCTGGTCATGGATGATCTGTCCGTAGCTGGGAGGCTTCAAGATGTCCTCGGCCGCGCTGATCACCAGGGTGGGCACGCGGATTCCGGGCAGCCTGTCTGTTACATTCAGAGTGAGGAAGTTGCGGCACAGCTGGGCGAAGGCGTCCATCCACTCGCGAGTGACTCTTGTTCCGAATAGCTCTGCTATCCGTAGTGTTCCCCGTGCTCCCGCCCAATTCCTACTAGCCGTGCGGGGGGCGAGGATGGGTCGGTGCGAATCGCACCCTGTGCTGGTACAGGTCAGGGCCCCGCCAAAGCCGCGCTAGTCCCGAAGGCCGCAAGCCCTTAGGCACCCATGCGCCTCGCGGACGGTCGCGGGTACGGCCGAAAAGCGCCAAGCGCTGAGCGCCGCTGCATAACCGCCCGCTGGGCCGTTCATCCCATGAGTCGGACCAGAATCGCTT